>NZ_DATMXX010000232.1:0-28097 GCF_035561255.1 Sporomusa sp.
CACTAAAACATGTCAATAAGAGCAACGTCTGGGTAATCCTAAAAATGCCCTATCAATCACAGTATATATGAACGATAGGGCATTCGTTAGTAATAGAGTGGTTTGCTGAAATTGGCAAGACTTGACAAATATTGTAGAGCCATGTCAAAATGAACGTAAGATTTAGAATGTTATATTTAAAATATTAAGAATATTAACAGATTACGGATCAAGAGGCTGAATGATAGTGATTATGGAGGCTTTAGTCTGTGAAAGTAGAGTGTGACTGGCTCAAGTTTCGCAATCTGTGTCAGCAATATACTGATTTGGACTTGGGTGAAGTAGCAGATCTTGAGAACATGGTCCGGCAGTTGCCCATTATTGCTGAGTTGACAGGAACAGATATCTTTATTGATGCCTTATTAAAGAATGGTGTTGATTCAATAGTACTGGCATGGGCGTCACCTCCCGGGCCTTCGTTGTACAAGCAGAGTGTAGTTGGGGAGATTGCTTATGCTACGAAGGAGCCTGCCGTATTTCAGGCTTTTTCACGGGCGGGGATTGTCCGGAATGTGCGGGGCTTGAGTCAAGAGGGTGTTCCTATTAACCAGACGGTTGTACCGCTCCGCAGCAGTAACCGCAAGGTCATCGGCGTAATTATTATGGAAAAAGACATTTCGGCAGAAATACGCCATGAAGAGCAAGTCGAATTTCTTAATCAAACGGCAGAGCGTCTTAGCAGTACCTTAATGTCATTGACGTTTACCGGTTTTGCCTGGGAGGAATGGGTAGGCAACGGCATCTTTGTCCTTAACCAAAAAGGTGAAATTATTTATGCCAATAAAAATGCGGCACGGATTAGTAAGGCCTATTTCCCGGATTCACCATTAGGCGCCAACTTAATGAAGGCGTTATCCTTTGGGGCGATGCAGGAAATGCTGGACAGGCTTGCTTCGCCGATGGAATATAAGGTGGATAATTCCTATTTCCTTTTCCGGGTCCATCCACTGGTGAATTATATGGAGTTATCCGGGTGTGTCGTCTCGATTCAGGATGTCACAGAGCTGCGGCAGAAAGAACGCCAGCTGGATGTGCAAAGTGCTATCATTAGAGAAATTCATCACCGTGTAAAAAATAATCTGCAAAATGTGATATCGCTCTTAAATTTACAAAAACGCCGCATGGGATCAGAGGTTGTAAAACAGGAGTTCGAAGCCTGTGTAGCGCGAATTCTCTCCATTGCGCGGGTCCATGACGTATTTGCGCATCAAAGTTGGGATTCCCTGAGTCTTTTGGATTTGGCAGGTTACATTGCTGAAAATTTGGTGGGTAACTACACTTTGCCAGAACAGAATATCCGAATATCTGTACAGGGGCAGGAGGTAAGAATCCCCGATAGTCAGGCTGTTTCTGTCGCATTAGTTTTAAATGAGCTAGTGACAAATAGTCTGAAACATGGCATCAAAGAGGTTGTGGACGGGGAAATCAGTATTTTTATCGAAGAATCTGATGGGATGGTACATATGGTGATTGCCGACACCGAGAACAAGGGCGATGATCTTTGTATAACAAACGAGGGGCTGGGGTTGTATCTGGTTAAACTCTTGGTTTGTGAGCAAATGGGTGGTACATTCCAGATCGAACGCCGTACCGGTTCAACAATTGCGCAGGTTGCATTTCCATTATACAGAAAGGAGGACGCGTATGACTCCATTGTCAATACTGATCGCGGAAGATGAAGCTCTTACCCGGGTAGATATTAAAGTAATGCTTGAGAATGCCGGTTATGTGGTATGCGGCGAGTGCGCCAATGGGCGTGAAGCTGTCGAAATCGCAAAACATACCTCGCCGGATCTGGCTATTCTGGATATTATGATGCCGAAACTTGATGGGTTAGAAGTTGCGAAGATTTTTTACGATATGAATATTCCGGTTATTATGCTTACTGCCTATAGTCAGGCGGGGTTTATCAGCCGGGCTGAATGTGTAAATGTGTGTGGTTATCTCGTAAAACCAACCTCGGAGAATGGTCTGTTGGCGATGATTCGCATCGCATACGCCAGATGGAAAGATACCCAAAAGATTAAACAGGAATTAGCGGAGACCAAAGATCAACTGGTAAATCAGCAGACAATTGCCCATGCCCGTGTTATTTTGAAAGATAGACTGGATATATCAGAACAGGAAGCACACCGGCAATTATTGCGCCAGGCGATGCGGGAACGGTTGACGGTAGTGGAGTTGGCTAAACGAATTATTGCTCATCAGAAGGTTAAGCATAGTTCGGGACAAGCTTAGATTTAGCAATTTTTTTATATTTTTCAGCAAGATGTTGCAGGAATTAGTAAAAGCAAGGCGAATTAACAAATTTATAGATTTATAGAGTTGTTTTAGAAGGGGGCAATAGCGCCTCCGGGAACATCTCTAGAGCCATACTGGTTAGTGCAGGTTGCAAGAAGACAAGGGAATAAGTGGGTAATAGCGCCCTTTATGACTGTTAAGTAAGTTTAACAGTCATAAAGGGCTTTTTTTCATATAAATCAGACAGTAACACCCAGCCTTATTGCTATTCAAGGCGGTGGTGAACTGGATAAAGAATCAGGCGGTTAGGAGGGAAAAGAAAGCAGGAGTATGTGTTGTTTTACACAAGTGCCAATTAAAACAGTAAGGAGGCGTATATGATGAGTAATTTAGAAAAACAGGTAGCTAATAGTGCTCAGGCCAGTACCGGAGGCGAGAATTCTCAGCTTACGCGTGTTTTAAAACCAATCCATCTCTGGGCTTTGGCGGTAGGACTGGTTATTTCAGGAAATTATTTTGGCTGGAGCTATGGTTTTGGTGCAGGTGGCGTTATTGGGTTAGCCATTGCCCTGATTCCGGTTACTATTTTTTATGTAACATTTATCCTTTCTTATTCAGAGCTGGCAACGGCTATTCCCCATGCCGGCGGTCCATCAGCCTATGCCCGGCGGGCTTTAGGTAAGTTTTGGGGTTATATGAGCGGGATAAGCTGTCTCATAGAATTTGTTTTTGCGCCGCCGGCCATTGCTTTAGCGGTAGGTGGGTATATCCATAATATCATGCCTGATATCCCGGCGATGACAGCGACAATAGTAGCGTTTTTGTTATTTATCTTTATCAATTATTGGGGAATGAAGGTATCGGCTACATTTGAGCTGATTGTAACGATCGTTGCACTGATCGGTCTGGTAATTTACTGGATTCTGGCAATACCTCATTTTGAGATGTCCCGGGTAATGGCCGAGCCGCTTCTGCCGAATGGCTATGCGGGTATTATGGCGGCAGTTCCTTTTGCGATCTGGTTCTACCTGGCGATAGAAGGTGGTGCCATGGCAGCCGAGGAAATGGTCAATCCGCAGAAAGATATCTCTGTCGGCTTTTTGACAGGTATGGGAACTTTGACGGTTATGGCCTTTGCCACGCTGTTCCTTACGGCCGGTATTGCTGATGTCAAATTGATTGAGGCGGTGGACTTTCCGCTGCCATTGGCTTTAAGTACTGTTTTTGGTGAAGGATCTTTTTGGGTTATGGCCATCAATTTTATTGGCTTATTTGGCTTAATTGCCTCGCTGCATGGTATTATTGTCGGTTATTCCCGCCAAACGTACGCTATGGCCCGTACCGGTTATCTGCCGAAATTCCTGGCGTATGTTCATCCTAAACATCATACGCCGGTGTGGGCACTGATTCTGCCGGGGCTGGTAGGCCTGGGGGCCGCATTAACCGGTTTGACAAATGTTGTAATTACTATATCGGTATTTGGCTCGGTAATCATGTATATTATCAGCCTGGTCAGCTTGTTTGTACTACGCTCCAAAGAGCCTGGGATGAACCGCCCCTTTAAGGTACCAATGTTCCCGACTGTGCCGGCAATCAGCCTGGTTATTGCGGTATTTTGCGTAATCAGCCTGTTGGTGGCAAGTGTTGATAGTCTGATCTGGGTTGCGGTAGCTTACGCTGTGGCGATCATTTATTATTTCATCTGGGGCAATAAAAACATCCGGCCTTTCGAAGAGGAATTTGGTGTGCTGGATGATTTGGATAAGCAGTAAAGCAGTTAATTATTTTTAGGAAAGGGGCAATAAAACATGTCATACAAAGATGGATTAGTTGCGTTAGGCATGGTTGAAACAAAAGGGGTAGTGGGAAGTATTGAGGCTGCCGATGCCATGGTAAAAGCGGCTAACGTTCAGTTAATCGGCAAAGTAAAAGTGGGTGGAGCATTAGTAACCGTTATGGTACGTGGTGATGTCGGGGCTGTTAAGGCTGCTGTCGATGCCGGTGCTGCCGCCGCTGAACGCGTTGGCGAACTTGTCAGCTGCCATGTTATTCCCCGGCCGCACGCCGAGCTTGAAGCGATATTGCCAAGTCTGCCGGCTGAAGAAAAACCGGCTAAAACAGCAGCAAAACCTGCTGACGCCAGCAAGTGAATATGAAAAAATATGACAAAGGAAATTACTCTTACCAGTATCGGGATTGATATTGGTACAACCACTACCCAAATGGTGTTATCCCGGCTGACGCTGGTTAATGTGATGCCGGGAACCCAGGTTCCTAAAATAGAAATCACCCGCAAGAGCGTGGTGTATATGGGCGCAGTGCATTTTACGCCCTTTTTGGACCGTAACCGGGTTGATGGAGCGACTTTACGCAATATTATTGCTCAGGAGTATCAATGTGCAGGCATCCAACCCCAGGATGTTGACACTGGGGCGGTGATTATCACCGGCGAGACTGCCAAGAAAGAGAATGCCTCAGAGATTGTGCACGCCCTGGCTGAATTTGCCGGCGAGTTTGTGGTAGCGACCGCCGGTCCGGATTTAGAAAGTGTTATTGCCGGCAAGGGTTCTGGCGCTGAGGAGATTTCCCGGCGGCAGCATATTCGGGTCGCCAACCTGGATATTGGCGGGGGTACCTCCAATATCGCGTTTTTTGACCGCGGTGTATGTATTGGCACGGCCTGTATCAATGTGGGGGGACGACTATTTGAAATTGACCCATTATCACGCCGGCTGTCCTATATTAGCCCCCCGGCTCAGAAAGTGGCAAGCAGTTTAGAAAGCCAATCAGGCCGGCCACTTTTTCCCGCCTGTTCACCGGCGGAAGAGCAGGCTGCTATTCAGGCTTGCTTAGCTGAGATGGCGCAATGTGTGGATCGTGTTTTGTTTCATCAGCCAGCGGCAGCAGGTGATGGGGCGCTGGTAATGACCAATCATCTGCCGGCTGTTGCTTTAGACGGCATCATTTTTTCCGGTGGCGTTGCCCGGTATGTTTATCAACCGCAAACGGAGAACTGGTGGGTTCACGGCGATGTAGGGCCGTTACTGGCTGAGGCTTATCGTGACAGCCGGGCGTTCAAATCGCTGAAGGTTTATCAGGGCGAAGAAACCATTCATGCCACCGTACTTGGGGCAGGCGTCCACACTGTTAATGTATCGGGGTCGACTGTCATGGTTAGTAAGAATGTGTTGCCTTTGAGGAACATCCCGGCAATCTACCCTGAGCAAAGAAGTAACAGAAGTTGGACCTGGATCAATCTCGCCCGGAATTTTGATCAATCTCTGTACCGGACGTTTGCTTTTGTTGTGCCACCGCTGCCTGACACTAATTTCACCACAATCGTTGCTTTGGCGCAGCAGCTTGCCACCGAGTTAATGCAGCTGGACTGTACTCCGAAAGTAGTTGTAGCGCGGCAGGATATCGGCAAGGTCCTGGGGCAAAGCCTGCGCTGCATTCTGCCTGAGCAGGAAATAGTATGTCTGGACGGCATTGAACTAAAGCTTGGTGATTTTCTTGATATAGCAAAACCCCTGCCTTATGAAGAAGCGGTTCCGGTCATTGTAAAAACCCTGGTGTTTGCCCGCTAGAGTCTTACACCAGGCAAAGGAGGAGTGAACGCGTGAAGCTGAAAACGAGGCTTATGGGCCAAAGCTTTAGTTTTAAAAGCGTTAAAGAGGTTCTCGCAAAAGCGAATGAGATAAAGTCCGGCGATATCCTGGCAGGTATAGCTGCAGAGAATGCGGCCGAGCGGATTGCCGCTAAATATGTGCTTTCCCAACTGACGCTCGAAGATCTCCGGAACAACCCGGTGGTGCCGCTGGAATTGGACGAGGTTTCCAGAATTATTGACAATGACGTCAACGAACCGGTCTACCGGTCGGTCAAGAATTGGTCGGTGGCAGAACTTCGTCAGTTTATTTTAGCTGCCGATACTGCCCATGATGATCTGCACCGCATCAGTCGTGGCTTAACCTCAGAAATGGTGGCGGCGGTTGCTAAGGTAATGAGTAACCTTGATCTGATAGTGGGCGCACGCAAGATTAAAAATACTGCTCACTGCAATACAACCGTGGGTGTTCCCGGGTGCCTGGCCGCCCGCCTTCAGCCTAACCACCCGACAGACGGGGTTGACGGCATTCTTGCCAGTTTCCGCGAGGGCCTGGCTTATGGCGTGGGGGACGCAGTCATTGGACTGAATCCGGTTGATGACACCCTGCCGGCAGTTATCCGCAGTTTAGAAACACTGTATCAATTTGTGCAGGAGTGGGAGATTCCCACCCAAATCTGTGTATTGGCTCATATTACAACCCAGTTGCGGGCGGTACAAAAGGGTGCTCCTGTTGATCTTTTGTTCCAGTCAATTGCCGGTACTGAAGCCGGTAATAAGGCCTTTGGTATTGACAGCCGGATTTTGGATGAGGCATATGCGGCAGGACTCAAGGAAGGCCGGGCTACCGGCCCTAATATTATGTACTTCGAAACAGGACAAGGTTCCGAACTATCGGCAGAGGCGCATCATAATGCCGACCAGGTTACCCTGGAGGCGCGTTGTTACGGTTTAGCGCGTCATTATAAACCCTTTCTTGTTAATACCGTAGTCGGTTTTATCGGTCCAGAGTATTTGTATGATACCCGTCAGGTAACCCGTGCCGGGCTGGAAGATCATTTTATGGGTAAATTGACAGGACTGCCGATGGGGGTAGATGCCTGCTATACCAATCACATGAAGGCCGACCAGAATGATATTGAGAATCTGGCTGTTTTACTGACGGCAGCAGGTTGTACCTACTTTATGGGAATACCGATGGGCGATGATGTTATGTTAAATTATCAGACCACAAGTTATCACGACATTGCAGCGTTGCGTGAGGTGTATACCCTTCGGCCGTTGCCGGAATTTGAGAATTGGGCAGAACGAATGGGCATTATGAGAGACGGCAAGCTTACGCCCAGGGCCGGTGACGCAACCATCTTTACGAAATAGGAGGCAGATTTATGGGGGTGGAAAATAGTATTCGTCTGATCGTGGAACAGGTGCTGGCGGAGATGAACAAAACAGCGAAAGGTGCTGTTGCATGCAGTGGAACTTCACAGCAGCCGGTGACGTCTGAAGAGCCGGCAGCGTATAAGGACGACTATTTGGACGACTTGACCGGGATAGATTTGCAGAAATATCTTCAAGTTCCCAAGCCGGTAAATCCGGAACTATATCAAGACATGAAACTGGCAACACCGGCCCGCATTGGTGTATGGCGGACAGGCGTACGTCCTTTGACAGATACCTTGCTGCGTTTCCGGGCCGATCACGCCGTAGCGCAGGATTCTGTACTGGGGGAAGTGCCCGAAAAGTTTGCCGCACAATACAACATGGTACCGGTGGTAACAAAATGCTCCAGCAAGGATGAATACCTGACACGACCGGATTTAGGCAGGCTGCTTGATGCTGAGAATATCGAGATTTTACATCAACAATGTGCCAAAGGGGCCAGGGTACAGGTTGTAGTCGCCGATGGCTTGTCCAGCAAGGCGGTAGAAGCCAATATTCCCAATCTGCTGCCGGCTATGATTCAAGGGCTGAACAGCATGGGAATCGCGGTGGGAACAACCATCTTTGTTAAGTATTCCCGGGTGGGGATTATGGACGTAATTGGCGATGAGCTTAAACCGGAAGTCGTCATTGTTCTCATTGGGGAGCGGCCGGGTTTGGGGACGGCGGAAAGCATGAGTGCCTATATCGGCTATAATGCCCGCCGGGGAATGATTGAGAGTGAAAGAACGGTAGTAAGTAATATCCACAAAGGCGGTTTGCCGTCGGCGGAAGCCGGGGCGCATTTGGCGGATTTATTAAAAACAATTCTTGACGCCAAGGCGACAGGGGTTAACTTGAAATAACGCTGAGATAGTGTTGGAAAAGGGAGGCTATGAAATGATCGAACCGATTAAGCCGAAGGTTCTTGCTGTACGTTTTATCCCCAATGTTGCCCCCGATTATGCTGAAAAGCTGGGATTACAATCGTACCAAAAATCAATTGGCCTAATTACTGCTACGATTGATGATGCGACCTATACCGCTCTTGATGAGGCAACAAAAAAGGCCGAAGTAGAGGTTGTTTATGCAAAAAGCTTTTATGCCGGTGCAGCCCATGCCTCAGGACCCCGGTCCGGCGAAATCATCGGCGTGTTGGCCGGGCCTTCGCCGGCTGAAGTAAGTGCCGGTATGGATGCTTGTATTAGTCATTTAGAGAACGAAGCAGTCTTTTATACTTGTGATGGTGGGGCTACAGCCTGGTTTGCCCATACCATATCCAGGACCGGCAGCTATCTGTCCAAGATTGCCGATATTCCCAACGGTGAACCATTGGCGTATCTGATTGCACCGCCACTTGAGGCCATGTATGGAATTGATGCGGCCCTAAAAGCAGCTGAAGTGGAAATGAAGGTTTTTTATGGTCCGCCAACCGAGACCAACTTTGGCGGAGCGCTCCTGACAGGTACGCAAAGTGCCTGCCGGGCAGCTTGTGAAGCCTTTCAGCGGGCTGTAATTGACGTCGCAAGCAACGCACTGAAGTTCTAACTGGAGAGAGGTGGTTACAATGGAACTTGACCGGGATTTAGCATCTGTGCAGCAAGTGCGTAATCTGCTAAAGCAGGCCAAAGCAGCGCAAGATGTCCTGAAAAGTTTCTCACAGGCGCAAGTAGACGATATTATCAAAGCAATGCGGGATGCCGGCGAAGCAGAAGCCTGCCGCTTGGCGGCAATGGCCATTAGTGAAACCAGCATGGGCAAATATGAGGACAAGTGCTTCAAAAACTATTTTGCCGCAAAGCATGTGTATGATTATATTAAGGATATGAAAACAGCCGGGATCATTGATTCGCGGGAAAAGTTGTGGAAAATTGCTGAACCTGTAGGCGTAATTGCCGGGATTGTACCAACAACAAACCCGACATCTACGGTTATATACAAGGCAATGATTGCCCTCAAGTCCCGCAATGCGATCGTGTTTTCACCACATCCGACAGCAGCGCGTTGTACCGCTGAGGCAGCTGCCGTTATGAACCGTGCGGCTGTTGCCGCCGGTGCCCCTGAGGGCGTGATTAGCTGCCTGACAAATATTTCGATGGAAGCTACCCAGGAATTGATGAAAAATCCAATTACGTCAGTTATTTTAGCCACTGGCGGCAGCGCTTTAGTGAAAGCTGCATACAGCAGTGGTAAACCGGCGCTTGGGGTTGGACCTGGCAACGTTCCGGCTTTTGTTGAAAGAACAGCGGATTTGGCGAAAGCGGCAGAGTATATTATCGCCGGTAAAACGTTTGACAACGGAACAATTTGTGCATCCGAGCAGGCAATTGTAGTTGAAGAGTGTGTTGCCGGCGAGCTGATCCAGCAATTAAAACGCTATGGTGCGCATTTTCTTGAACCAGAGGAAGTCGAGAAGGTTTCCCGGGTTGTCATGCTGCCGAACAATAGCATGAATCCCCGGGTAGTCGGGAGAGACCCGCAGGTAATTGCGAAAATGGCCGGCATTAATGTACCGCAGCATGCCAAGTGCTTGGTGGCGCCGCTGAACGGGGTCGGGGCTCAATGGCCGTTGTCTTACGAAAAACTGACTACTGTATTGGGGTTCTATCAGGTAAAGGACTGGGAGGAAGGCTGCGAAAAGTGCATACAGCTGCTGGATATCGGCGGGATTGGCCACAGCCTGGCCATCCATACCACGAGCGAAGCGATAGTCCGCGAGTTTGCCCTGCGGAAGCCGATTTTCCGTGTCTTGGTAAATACCCCTTCCGCATTGGGCGGTGTTGGTGCCACCACTGAGCTTGCCCCCTCGTTTACCCTGGGTTGTGGAACCTGGGGTGGCTCCAGTGTTTCCGAGAATGTAACGCCATTACATTTAATCAATATCAAATGGGTTGCCTGGCATGTCGCTATCCCTGAACGCCCGGCCATTCAGCCTGCAGCCGGAACACCAGCAACTAGTGCTGCCGGTTCTGTCGACGCGCAAATTGTACAAGCCGTTGTCGAAGAAGTATTAAAGGCCATGAAATGCAATTTGAAATAATAAATGAGCGATTATTAAAAATCTTAAGGAGGCAAAACAAATGGCAGAAGTTCGCAGTGTAGTAGCCCTGGGAATGATCGAAACCAAAGGACTCATCCCGGCCATCGAGGCCGCCGACCAAATGCTGAAAGCCGCCAACGTTACCCTGTGCGGCAAAGAACACGTATCAGGCGGGTATGTAGCCGTCATGGTACGAGGCGACGTCGGCGCCGTCAAAGCCGCCATCGATGCCGGTGCCCTGGCTGCCGAGCGGGTTGGCGAAATCATCAGCGTCCACGTCATCCCCCGGCCGCATCCCAGCGTCGAATACGTCTTACCCGTCGGCGACAACCAGACCCACGGCAGCTAAGCCTCACCCCTTACACCAAACCAATTGAAAACACGGGAGGTGAGACCATTTGATCCTATCAGAACACGTACTTAGAGCCAACTGGCATAAAACAAAATCCACCACCATCACCATCCCCCGGGGCAGCATCATCACTCCGTCGGCCCGAGACTTCCTGCGGGCCCAGGGCATCCAGGTCCACTATCAAGGCGACCCGGTCGAAACACCGGAACCAGAAAAAAGCCCTGCAGCAGGCAGCGCCCTAGCGGCAACCCTGGCTGCCCCGGTCCCTGCCGGCAGCCCCGCCAAACCCGAACACATGACCCACCTGCGGGGCCGGGACCTCATCCCCAAAACCCATCCCGTCATCGCCTGGCGGGGCCAGCTCGACCGCTTTGACTGCGACCTCGTCGAAACCCAGACCCTCCTCGTCAAAGCCGGCGAGACAAAACTCGCCGCCCAACTCGAAGAAATCGCCCAGCGGGCCCAACAACTCATGACCGCCGAAGTCAAAAACCAGCCCCTCGAATTCGGCACCCTCCTGGGCTGGCAGGCCGACCAAATCCGCGCCATGTCTCACCAGCCTGACAAATACTTCGGCATCAGCCACACCCCCATGACCTACCAGGACGGGTGGGTCGTAGCCCGGCTCAACAGCCTGCGGTCCAAAATCCGGGAAGTCGAACTCTATGCCAACCACGCCTTTACCGACAGTGATGGAAATTGTCGCCGGCCCGATATCCTCCTGCACCTCAACCGGCTCTCCAGCCTCTTCTACATCCTCCTGTGCCAGCGGCGCAGTCGGCAGCGCGAGCCCAGACAACTTCCCATCGGCATCTCCAGCCGGCACCTCCACCTCTCCCAAGAGCACCTGGAGCAACTCTTCGGGCCCGGCTACACCCTGCACCACCACAAAGACCTGTCCCAGCCCGGACAATTTGCCGCCCGTGAAACCGTCACCCTCGCCGGCCCCAAAGGGCAGCTCGAGCGTGTACGCATCCTCGGGCCCGTCCGGCCCCAGACCCAGATCGAAGTCAGCGTCACCGACTGCTTCCAACTCGGCATCCCTCCCGCCCTGCGCGACTCCGGCCGCCTGGACGGCAGCAGCGGCGTCACCCTCAGCGGCCCGGCCGGCAGCGTCCAGCTCGATCAGGGCGTCATCGTCGCCGCCCGGCACATCCATCTCCACAGCGACCAGGCTAACGCCTGGAACCTCACCGACGGCCAGTACGTTAACGCAACCATCGCCAGCGAGCGGCCCGTCCTCCTCCAGAACGTCCTCGTCCGCGTCAGCCCCCACTTCCAGGGAGAACTCCACCTGGACACCGACGAAGCCAACGCCGCCTTCGTCAAACCAGAGACCCAGTGCATCCTGCAGGAGGTGTAGCCCATGCACGAAGACCTCGTAAAGATCATCATCAGCCAAATCCTGGCAGCCCCTGAGCTCCAGGCCCTGCTGCTGCGTCAAAGCGACACAGCGGCCGTCAAACCCGGCTGCCTCATCGTCCTCAACCACCAGGACGGCGTGCGGCAGCTGCCGGCCATCGCCGGCCGCTACCCCGGCCACCGCCTCGCCGTCTGCATCGCGGGTCCCGTCGAACTAGCAGCCACCAACATCAGCCGGGTCACCTACGAACAAGCCCGGCAGCAGACCCACTGGGCCTGCCTGCAAGTCCCCGTCTGCACCCCGGACCAACTGGCCCACATCGCCCTCGGCCTCAGCCATGACCCCACCACTACACTTGTAGCCTGGGCCATCGCCGCCGGCCTGCCTGTCGAAATCGGCCAAGCCCAGTGGGGCTTTACCGACAAAACCCCGGCCGCCTACCGGCAGCTCTTTGCCGGCTATATCCAGCAAAGCGCCGCCTTCGGCGTAACCATCGCCGATCCGTGTACCGCCGGGCACGTGGCCGGTCAAGCCGTACGCCAGACACCGCCGCTGCTGGCAGGGCAAAGCCCGGCAGCCGCTCTGCAAAGCCTGGAACCAGCCCGTCCCAGTCCGGGACTGCAGGCCCTGGCCGTACCGCAGAGCAGCCCGGCAATTCCCGTCAGCGCGGCACCGCACACCCCGGTCCAGCCGCCCGTCGCAGCCACCTATACCAAGCGGCTGCTCAGTGATAAAGAGGCCGTGCGCCTGACCGGCCAGCAGGTCGTGCACCTGAGCCAAACAACCGTCCTGACCCCCGGGGCCATCGACATCTTTAAACAACACAAAATTGAAGTCTACCGGGAAGGAGTGCGCTGCATATGATCCTGGCACGTGTCATTGGCAATGTCTGGGCCACCCGCAAAGAAGAGTCCCTGCGGGGCCTCAAATTCCTGGTTGTCCAGCCAGTTGTCCTGAAATACAAAACAACCGGCGAGGTGTATCTCGAAGGCCGGGGTGACACCCTCGTCGTCGGCGACCGCATCGGCGCCGGCGAAACCGAGATCGTCATGATTGCCAGCGGCTCATCCGCCCGGCAAAGCCTGCCTGACAGCCATATCCCGGTCGATGCCATGGTCGTAGGCATCATTGACAAAGAAACCTTTACCGATAGCGGGGGCGATCCGGATGCATGATATCGCAGCAAAAGTACAAGCCGCCGGCGTTGTCGGCGCCGGCGGCGCCGGCTTTCCCACCCATATCAAACTCGCCGCTGCCGCCGACACCTATCTCGTCAACGGCGCCGAATGCGAGCCCATGCTCCGCACCGACCAGCAACTGGCTGCCTGCTATCCTGAGCTGCTCATCCAGGGCCTCACATATGCCATGGCCGCCACCGGTGCCCAACACGGCATCATCGCCCTCAAAGCCAAATACCAGGCCGCTATAAGCGCCCTGCAGCCTTTATTGCCGCCGGCCATCCGCATCGAAATCCTGCGCGACATCTACCCGGCCGGCGACGAAGTCATCACCATCTGGCTGACCACCGGCCGGCGGGTACCGCCTGGCGGTCTCCCGCTCGACATCGGCGTCGTCGTCAACAACGTCCAGACCCTGATCAACGTCGCCAAAGCCATGCAGGGCGAGCCTGTTACCACCAAGACCCTGACCGTCACCGGGGCTGTCAGCAACCCGGTCACCGTCACCGTTCCCCTCGGCACCGCCCTGACCGACGTACTGGCCCTGGCCGGCGGCGTCACCTGTTCCCAGCCCGCCTACATCGACGGCGGGCCGATGATGGGCAAAATCACCGACCTGGCCAGCCCGGTCACCAAAACCACCGGCGGCCTCATTGTATTGCCAGCCGACCACCTGCTGATCAAAAGCAAACAGCAAACCGTTGAATCCGTCCTGCGGATTGCCAAAACCGTGTGCGAACAGTGCTGCTACTGCACCGAGCTGTGCCCCCGGCACATCATCGGCCACGAACTGCCGCCTCACCTCATCGTCCGCTGCGTCAACTACAACGCCGTTGGCCAGCCGCAGGTACTGCAAAGCGCCTTAACCTGCTCCGAGTGTGGCGTCTGTGAAGCCTACTCCTGCCCGGTCGGCATCTCGCCCATGCGGGTCAACATGGCCCTCAAAAGCCAGTTCCGGGCCGTCAACATCCGCTACCAGGGCCAGCTGGGACCGGCCGACCCGATGGCCGAACACCGGCTGATCCCGTCCGCCCGCTTAGTCGGACGCCTTAACCTTAAGCCCTGGTATCCCCCCGAGGCCCCGCTGCAGAGCGAACTCTATCAGCCGGACCGGGTCATCCTCCCCCTGCGCCAGCATATCGGGGCCCCGGCCGTGCCGGTTGTTCAAGCCGGGGACACAGTTACCGCCGGCCAGCTGATTGCCACACTGCCGGCCGAGACCTTAGGCGCCCGGGTGCATGCCAGCATCACCGGGGTGGTGGAACAGGTATCCGGCCAGGCCATAACCATACGCAAAGGGGGCATCCACCATGATTAATGCCATTGGCGTTGTTGAATTCACCAGTATCGCAAAAGGGATTGAGGCCTCCGACATCATGGCCAAAACCGCCGACGTCACCCTGCTTGTCGCCAAACACCTGTGCCCGGGCAAATACATGGTGCTGGTCAGCGGCGACGTCTCGTCGGTGCGGCAATCGATCACCGCCGGGATTGAACAGGGGGCCCAGTATACCGTCGATCACTTTGTCATCCCCAATGTGCACCCGTCGATCCTGCCGGCCATCGGCGGCGGCAATGACCTCACAACGGTCAAAGCCATTGGCATCATTGAGACCTACAGCGTGGCCGCGTCGATTGAGGCCACCGATGCCGCCGTCAAAAATGCCTCGGTTACCCCGGTCAGGCTGCATATGGCGTTTGGCATCGGCGGCAAAAGCTACAGCATTGTGACTGGTGATGTGGCGGCTGTTAAAGCCGCGGTGGCCGCCGGCAGCCAGCTGGCGGCCGACAAGGGCATGCTGGTATCGAACGTCGTCATCCCCCGGCCCCACCAGCAGGTGATTGACAGCTTTAAATAGCCGGGGGATCAAGCGCAGAAAAAAGTAAGCGGCGGCGCGACCACGGAGAAAAAGCCGCTTACCCAAAAACAAGTACACACACAAGCGGAAGAAGGCGGGTGACCCATGACAACAGGACAAAAACAGCGGATGATCCAGGAGTATGTCCCTGGCAAACAGGTGACCATGGCCCATATCATCCCCAACCCGCAAGGCAACCTGCATGAACGCCTGGGGATTGGGGGCAACGGCGCCCTGGGTATTATGACCATTACCCCCAGTGAAGCGGCGATCATTGCCGCCGATGCGGCCTCAAAGGCCGGCAATGTCGAGATCGGGTTTGTTGACCGGTTTACCGGCTCGCTGGTGCTGACCGGCGATGTGGCAGATGTCGATGCGGCCGTCCGGGCCGCCGTGAATACCCTGGTGAGTGTCTTAGGGTTTTCGGCGCCGGAAGTGACCCGGAGCTGATGATGAAACCGAAGATTTTGCTGATTGGCGGGATTGGCGCCGGGAAAACGACGCTGAAGCAGCGGCTGCTGAATGAGTCTCTGGTGTATCTTAAAACCCAGGCCCTGGATTACTCGAGTGTGTTTATTGACTGCCCGGGAGAGTATCTGGAGATCCCGCGGTATTATCATGTGCTGATTGATGCCAGCTTTGGTGCGGCAGAGGTCTGGGCACTGCATGATGCGACCCGCCGTACGTGCCCGTTTCCGCCGAAGTTTGCCACGGCGTTTCGCCGGCCGGTGATTGGGATTGTGACGAAGGTCGACCAGGAGACGGCCTGCCCGGAGGTTGCGGAGGGGAACTTGCGCAAGGCCGGGATTACGGGGCCGGTGTATCATGTGTCGGCTAAGACGGGGCTGGGAATTCCTGAGCTTGCTTTGCATATGGCTGGGTTGGTTGGTCAACCCGAAAAATAAAAGGGGGTGTGGGCATGAAAAAATTAATTTCTGCTACAATCTTGCGCCAAATGGCCGAACACGGTAAGCAGGTTATCATTCCGACCCAGAGTGTATTAACTCCCTCGGCCCAAGACCTGGCCAAAGAGCTTGGTGTTCAGATTGTCCGGGAAAACAGTAAAGAAATACTGGGCGAGAGTAATCAAGCGGAGATAATCAGCAACAGCGAGGGTAAGCCTGCAGCGCCGGCTGAATCGCTGGAGACAGAGGTTCGTAAAGTCTTATCCGAGCTTTTAAAACCAGCATGTGCGAATCCCAAGGTTACTCAGGTAAAAGGGGCAACCGTTGTATTAGAACCTTTTGATCAGGCCACTGCCGGACAAAATATCAAACTAAAGGATGTTATTACTGCCCGGGAGGGAAATCTTGCCGCAGGCTTTATGGCCTTTGACGGTTCAGAGCTTCCCTGGAACCTAACCTATGACGAAGTGGATTATGTGGTAGAAGGAACCTTTACCGTAGCAACCGGCGGCAAAGTGTATACCTGTGTTGCCGGCGATGTTCTCTATATACCCAAAGACACCCAGGTGGTTTTCGGGTCACCGCAACAGGCCAAGGTATTTTATGTTACATACCCGGCAAACTGGTCGGATATGAACAAGGGTTGACCTGTTTGTCAGGTCAGCCCTTGGACTATCAAGACCGCAAGCCGGTTTTAAAGGCAGGGAGCGCAAATGTATAAGCTAATCGTCGTAGATGATGAGGAATTGGAACGACAAGCCATTCGCTATATTGTAGACAGGTTTTGTCCGGATATATCTGTAGTGGGAGAGGCCGGTGACGGAGCTGTGGCTTTGCAGGTTGCGGCCCAGGTTCAGCCTGATATTGTTCTTATGGATATCCGTATGCCGGAAATGACCGGACTGGATGCTGCTAAACATATGCGGGCCATCGTACCGGAGGCTAAAATAATTTTTATAACTGCCTTCAGCAATTTGGATTATGTAGAGGCTGCTGCCAGTTTGGGGGCAGCCGGCTATATGCTGAAACCTGTCCGGCCTGAGAAGCTGGTTAGCAGCCTGCAGTGTATTACTCATAGTAAATTGAATTAAGAAACTTAGGCATTATCCTCCTATTAATCACAGGCAGTATGGCTGCATACTGCTGATAACATTGTTGCCTGATTTCTGTGGCACAGACTGGAGGGGTATTCTAATGAACAATATTAAAACCTTGTTTATTCTTGTCACTATTGCTATCAGCTTTGCTGTTTTTTCGTTGCAAGGGGTTTTTAATTATTTCCAGAGTAAAGAGATTCTGGCTGTGGAGATAGAAAAATCACTGTCCTATCAAGTTAGTTTTGAAGCACAAAAAGTTGAACGGGACTTGTTTCATATTGCGACACTAACGGAAGCTACTGCAAGAGAGATGGAGACAAATGGAAAAGATATTAATGATCTATTGAAAACTCTGGCCAATTATCTGCAAGCAGATAAGATGATTTTTGGCGGCGGCTGTTTTTATGAGCCTTTTGCATTTGACAGTGCGCAGCAATATTATGGCCCTTATCTGCTAAAAAAGGATAATACAGTGAGTCTGACCTGGGAATTTAGTACACCACAAAGCGATTATCACTCGCAGAGCTGGTATAAAACCGGGATAAATAGTAATAGTGTAATCGCCTGGACTGATCCATATTATGATGAAGTATTAAAAGCCAATATGATTACCAGTGTGGCTCCGGTCAAACGAGCCGGCAAAATCATCGGGGTTACGACTATGGATATCGGCCTTAAGGAAATAAATGACTATGTTGCAGGGATTAAGGTCGGGCAAACAGGGTACGCCTTTATTATCAGCCCAAGCGGGCAGTACCTGGGGCATCCGGTCTCTGAAAAAAACATGAAGGAAAAGATCACCGAGGATCAGGACGAATTTGTCCGGAAGCTTGGAGAACAGGCGATAGCTGCGACTGAGCTTAAAATGATCAATGGAATGGTTGATAAAAAGGATAGTTATATAGGCATATGTCCTATTGGTAATACTGGAATGAAACTAGTGCTGGTAATGCCGAAGTCTGAGGTTTTTAACGGCCTCAATAAGCTGATTGTTGCCAGTACAACCAGCTTTGTGCTGGCTGCTGCCTTACTCTTTGCACTACTTACATTTTTCTTTACCCGTAAGGTCAGCGGGCCGCTTGGCAAACTTAAGGAAGCGGCCAATATGGTGGCGCAAGGCAATTTGTCTGCGCAGATTCCGGCAGGGTCCAAGGACGAGATTGGTATGCTTGCTCAGAGTTTGCAGGTAATGGTTGCAAATTTGCAGGAACTGTTTAACCGCATTCGGAACTCGGCAGAAAAAGTGTCTGCAGCATCTGAAGAGTTAACGGCCAATGTGGAGCAGTCGGCCCAGGCCTCTAATCAAGTGGCATCCGAGATTACGGAAGTGGCGGGAGCAACTGATGTTGAGCTGGCTTGCGTGAAGGAGAGTCTGACGCTGGTCAACCAGATTTATGAGGAAATTAACCGAATATCAGATCAGGTGATTACGGTGACCAATGTCTCCAATGAAACAACCAGTGCTGCCAGCGAGGGCCGGCAAGCGATACATTCGGCTGTCACACAGATGGATAGTATTGAGAAGGTTGTCGGCAATTTGGCGGCGGTCATTAATAAACTGGGAGAATATTCGGGGAATATTGGTCAAATTGTTGATACTATCTCCACGATCGCGGCTCAGACCAATCTGCTGGCGTTAAATGCGGCCATTGAGGCGGCTCGCGCCGGGGAAGCAGGCCGGGGTTTTGCTGTTGTGGCCGAGGAAGTCCGCCATTTAGCAGAACAATCTCAAACAGCCGCCAAACAAATCTCCGGATTGATCCGGGAGATTCAGGGGGAGACAAGCCAGGCGGTTGCTACCATGCAGGTGGGCACTAAAGAGGTTAGTGCCGGGACCGGAATGGTTGATAGTGCCGGTAAGTCCTTCGGTACAATTGGCGAGCTGGTGCAGCAGATGGCGGCTGAGCTAAATACGATCGTTAGTTCAGCGCAGGAAATGAGTGCAAATAGTAAGAAACTGGTTGAATCGGTACAAAACATCGGGGGCATGAGCCAGAGTACGGCTGATCGGGCTGAAACAGTTGCGGCAGCTACCCAGGAACAAGCGGCAACCATGCAGGAAATTGCTTCAGCCAGTAAAATGCTCGCCAAGTTAGCCGAAGATTTGACGATGTCGGTCAACAAATTTGTTCGATGACATACCGGTTACAATAAGGTATATATTCCGCATTAAAGAAGTTTGCAGGCGCAGGCGGGTGATGCATTGACAACGCTCCACCGCTGGCGCTTGACTTCCGCTTTTGTCAACACACCACCCGCCTGCAAAACTTTAACGCGTTGTATATAGATTGTTTAGTGAAGTAAATAGTAAGTTTAAGGGGCTGCCTGCGGCAGCCCCTTTGAGTGCTTTGATGCGCTGTTTTGTTCTGCTCTATTACCTTTTTTTCACACCAGTCACATGTTCCATGTCAATTCTAATCACTGCACACTTATCCTTGAAGGCCTCAATCACCTTGCTGCCTTTATCCACAAAATCCGGGCTGTATTTTCTTACCAATTCTTTTAACATCTTAATTTTCTCAGTTTCATCCACTAAAATTGCCTTCCCGAAAACAGTAACACTTTCATACTTGGCAGTAAATGAACCAGGTACTATCTCCGCATAACCAACTACGGTGAAGCACACTTTATTATTATCCGCAATGTTATCCAGTTTGTGCCCCTCCAGAGCACCATGCAGGTAAATGGCATTGTCTAAAACTATATAGTTTAAAGGAACCCCATAGGGTTGTCCGGCTTTATCAACGGTAGCAAGCACTCCATATTCAGTTCGGCCTAAGATCTGGAAGGCCTCATCGCGGGTTACTTGCTTGTTGGTATCACGGATGCTTCTCATTGTGTATTCCTCCCAATTTATTTGGTTGTATTGGCAGATTAAAAGATTTTAATCTGTAAAATAACCAGATTGCCTGAACTTGTATTAAAAAAGCCATGTCCTTCACCACGGGGGGAGAGGAATGGTTAATATGCCTTCGCCCTCAACAACATAGAAAACCTCATCCATATCCTGATGAGTATGTTCAGGTGTAGTTTGACCAGGTGAGTATAATAAAAGCCCGACATCAAGCTTACTGCCTTCATGAGCAAGTGCTTTACGCACCGATTTCTCCTGTGAAAAATCCAATAGAGAATTGACGCTAATTTTTTTCATATGAGTTCCTCCCTTTCTATGGACAAAAGACATAACTTATTGCCTAGTGGTACATTTGTTAATATAATAAGAAAGAAAGTTATTTTTCGCAAGAAGGCACTATTTTGTTCGATACAGACTATCTGGTAACTAATGTTGATTTTACTGGAGGTTGACTATGTCAGTTATTAAAATTTGCCCGATTGAAGAAGCACTCAATTTGATAGGACATAAATGGAAGGTTCTTATTATCAGGAATTTATTAGCCAAAGATACCCAGCGGTTTAGCGACCTGCTTAGAGGGATTAATGGGATAAGTCAAAAAATGCTTACCCAACAACTGCGGCAATTGGAGCAGGACGGGCTTATTTCCCGCCTGGTTTATGCGGAGGTTCCGCCAAAGGTGGAATATTCCCTGACCGAATTGGGGAGAAGCCTTCAACCGATCCTGGAATCGATAAGCCTCTGGGGTAAAAATTATTTAGGAAGAAGCAATAAAGGGATAAAAGATTTAATTGATGATTAAAAGGGTTTCCGGCATGTCTGTTTTCTATACAAGGTTAAGCTGTGGGAAATGTTAATATTGACATGCTGGAAATTAGGTTATACTATAACAAGTAGAAGAATATGTGCATATACACGCCGACTTAAAAATATCTATGAAAGGTGTTAGTGCAATGAAGCAAGTTGCTGGATACTACCCTAAAATTCCTAGCCCCTGCCTGTGTCTTAATATCCGCCGGGCTTCCCGGGCCGTGACCGAGTTTTATGAAAGGATTTTGGAACCAAGCGGACTTAAGATTACGCAGTATTCACTATTACGGCACCTTCAGCAGCTGGAACCGGTTACAATCAGTGAACTGGCCAAAACCATGCGTATTGACCGGACTACGCTGAACCGGAATATGAAGCCGCTTATTACCGTTGGTCTCATAGCGGTTAATACTGGAGAAGATCCACGTTCCCGCCAAGTCAGTCTTACTGAGGCTGGGAAATCTGCATTAAATACCGCGTCGACGCTATGGGATGAAGCACAGGCATCACTGCATCAATATCTGGGAGATCAGGAAGTCGAGCAGTTTAACTACCTGGTTTCTAAACTGGAAGCGCTTTTACCATAATTTTTTTTGCAAAATAAGTGCATATACACATAATTCTTTAAAAAAGGGGAGTGGTATGTAATGGAGAAGCAAATTAGAGATTTTACTCTGGAATTAGGGGTCGATGATGTTGGTTTTGCCTGTGTTGATGATTATCAAAGCCCGAAATCATATGAAATTACAAAGTTTTTACCTGATGCAAAATCCATTATTGTGTTAGCCTTTAAAACGCTAACAAGCTGTGAAAGCCCTAGTATGAGTGCTGCTCAAAATGGTTATTTGGATTTAGGGTCGTTTGCACGCACTGCCAGTTATCGTATTGCACGGCTTATGGAGAACAAATACAAAGCAAAGGTAGCTACTGTGTCAATTTCATATCCTATTGAAATACACAATGACCGCAAAGCAATAGCTGATTTCTCCCAGCGCCATGCAGCGGTTGCCGCCGGCCTGGGAATCTTTGGCCGCCATAATCTTGTTATCCATCCCCGGTTTGGAACACGTGTTATTTTTACGAGTATTATTACTAATCTTGATTTACAACCTTCAGATAAGTGTGATCAGGACTTTTGTATTCATTGTAATCTGTGTGTTAAAAATTGTCCGGCAAGGGCATTAGATGAGGAGGGAAGGACAGATGTTATGAAATGTTTGGGCCACTCACAGCCTTATGGTTTGGTTGCTGATGTTACTTTTCAACTGCAGCGTTTAGGTAGATCGCCGGAGGAACAGAAAGATATGCTGATGGACGAACATTACTCCCGGCTGAGGCAAGCAGCGTATTTAGGAAATCAATATATGTGTTTTAATTGTTTGAAGTGTTGTCCGGTGGGTTTATCTTAGAATAACTCCCCAGCAGGATGTTTCAGCCCTTGTCATTTTGGTAGAATGGCAGGGGCTGAAATGTTATAATAAGGATATTTACTGGCAAGTTTACATGTGGTAGGTAATACAGTGCGTGGATCATAGCGCCAGTTTATTCTAAGGTTAAGCAATGCGGGGGAGGGTAACATGGATTATAAAATATTAGGAAGAACAGGCGTCCTGGTTTCTAATCTTTGTTTGGGAACGATGACTTTTGGCAGCGAGACAGAGGAAGGGGAAGCCATGCGCATATTTCACAAGTGCAGAGCTGCCGGGGTTAACTTCTTTGATTGTTCTAATAACTATAGTGAGGGCAGGGCGGAAACGATTCTCGGAAAAGCCATTGCCGATTGCCGGGACGATGTCATTATAACAACAAAGGTTTCACAGCGGACAGGGAAAGATGTTAATGCAGTCGGTTCGTCCCGCCGTCATATTATGCGTTCGATAGAACAGAGCCTTACCCGCTTAAAAACTGATCGTATTGATCTATATTTTATTCATTACTTTGACCCATTTACCGCAATGGATGAGACCTTACGGGCACTTGATGATTTAGTACACCAGGGAAAGGTGCTCTATCTGGGGGTAAGCAACTGGGCCGCCTGGCAGATCGCCAAGGCATTAGGTATCTCTGCCAGGGAGGCCTTAGCCCGTTTTGAATGTATTGAACCAATGTACAGCCTTGTGAAAAGACAGGCTGAGGTGGAGATACTGCCACTCGCGGCATCAGAACAGTTAGGCGTTATCGCCTATAATCCCCTGGGGGCCGGGCTGTTAAGCGGAAAATATTCAGACCGGGTAAAGCTGCAGACCGGCCGGCTTGTTGAAAAGGAGGCCTATGGTAAACGGTATAGCGAGCCTTCCTATTACACAATAGCAGAACGTTTTGTTGATTATGCGCAGCAGCTAGGGGTAAACCCGGTAACTTTAGCGATTAGCTGGGTTCAGTCTCACCCTGCGATTACTGCTCCAATTATTGGTGCCAGGAATGTAAGTTAGTTGGAGGATTCATTAGCGGCTGCTGATTTTACTATGACTCCAGACATGCGTGAGGAAATTTCTAAACTGTCGATAAGTCCGGGGAATGCAACAGACCGGTTAGAAGAAGACCTTGAAGCAAAATATAAATTCAGGGACAGATAGTGCACCTGCAAAAAGGGCTGCTCCATACTTGCCCCAAAACACTGCCCCTTATTCTCAGGGACGGTGCTTTTTCCTTAAATTACAATTGAGTCTCGCAATAGCACAAAGATTTCAGTCGCTCAATGGTGAAGTTGGAATCTGCCAGAATTTCCGGCCAGTATTTAATGTTCTCCATGATTTTGTATTGAATTTCGGGTGTCAGGTTATCCCACGGAATTAATAATGGATGTAGCTTCCTTAGGTCGTTAAACAGCTTACTGTATTTCCAGCCGGCTTCTTTTTTCTCCAGTGACCAGCGTTTATGATCATACTCCGCTAAAATCCGCAACTCCTTTTCGGTAAATTCAATTGCCGCCGGCTTTTCTTCAACCGAAACAACATCATAGTTTATTTTGCGCAACGCACTGGGGATATGCTTAGCCAGGTTACGGGTTGAAGTCTTCCGCTCTTCGCTGAGGTCATCCCAGGGGCACAGGCAACTGGAATCCGGATAGTAATTATCTTCGCGCAGATATACTGATTTATTATGGAGATCCATCGCCAGTTGATCAATCTTTTCGCTGAAGAAGGCATCATGCATCAGATGGCGGGAAAACTGTTCCTCATCCACATGCAGCTTCAACTGCTCTTTTGAGGGTAGGTGTGATTGCTCCCATTTTTTTGCATTGGATAGCCTGCTCATCTCAAGTATTGCTTCCATTGATCTTGATTCATGTTTATAGCGTGGTGCTTTAAGCAGGGCCCGCAATACCCCGTCATCGATCTGAGCCTGTTTGTATTCATTAATCAAATGCGGTGTTTTGCGTTCTAAGAGGGAACGGAGCAGCATGGCCCTGCGGATGACAAATAAATGATCCCCATGTTCATCTGTCTGATTGGGACCTAAGATATTGACATATCCTCTAAGGCGGCTTACAAAATCCGGTCCTTTAGCACTTTGAAACTGTTTGAAGAATTGTTTGTACTCTGTTTCGTCATGAATCGTTTCTCCGCAAAACTCAGTAAAGGTATTGCTTGTGCCACCGGCAAAAACGAAAATGGCTTTACCGAGTGGATGCAGGGAATCTCCCTCCCGAAATACTCCGTCCTGCATCGGTGCCAGAAAGTATTTTAACCATCCCAGATTGCCATTAAAGGATGAATCAAATTCGTCAAAAAATACGAGCGGAAGTTTACCTTCCAGGGAAAGATCCCGTACTTTATGAAAGGCAGCAACTAGATCAGCCAGGCTTTGCAGTTGGGATAAATTAAAATTCAGTTTTTGAATTAAACCGGGAGCAATGCTGGAAGCTACTTCTGTAACGCCAAATGACTTGCCTGATCCCGGGGTCCCAAAAACTGCGATTGAGAGTGGCCGGGCAATATTTTTGGCAGAGATATACTCCAGGATGAGATTCTTTATGCTGCGATAGCCTTCAATCTCGGTTCTGTCCACTGTAATTAAATTACCAAACTTGGCAATAGGGATGAATTTAAGGGCGCTTTTTTCGCCGTTTTTTACAATGTCGTAGGCAATTTCCGACAACCCGGTAGAGCTTTTGTCTTTAATGATGTACCAGCAGGCCCGGCATTTAGGGTTGTTTGAATTACGTATAGGTACATCCTGGATCTGCTCTTTGTAGATAAAGTCATTTTCGCCTTCAGTAAAGATTAGCGGATTAGGAAAGTTGCTTTTGGAGATATTCTCACCAAAGCCGTAAGTAAAGTATTTTTGGGCGGCGACTATCCCTTCGCGAATTCCTTCCTCAACAGACTTGGTTAGATCCTCCTGGACCTGCAGGCCGGAAACAATGCTGTGGGCAAGCCCGGCAACAAAGCAAGAGGAGAGGCCGTACATTTTCCCCTGAGACTCTTTGATGAAACTACCCTCAAACTCATTTGTCATAAAAAACAAGCGGGATTCTGCTGCTATTTTGTCATTTTTATAATAGATTGCGCCTTCCAGGCCCAGGGGTACGATGAGATGGCGGGCATTGGCCAGATAGGCGAGCGTGGGGTTATTATTTATTTGCCACACAAAGTCCAGAGCCGTTTTTTCCCAGGAGAGGCCTTTGCTGATATTAACACCTTTGGACCGTAAATCATCCCCGTAGATGACCACAATGGTATTATTCAGGTGGTGGTTCTCGATTCGTTTCCAAATAGGGTTTGAGCTGGCAGGATTATTCGTTTTATAGATAACAATAGGCGATGTGCCGGGCGACTTTAATGCTAATGGCCAGTATTCTTTGTGAGAATTAAAACCGTCATTATTGTCATCTAATATGACCAGCGGGGCGTGCACATCATCATCGACAATTGGCAGTAATGTAGGTGCGCCGGCAGCAGGACCGGTGAACCCCAGGAAGTGTGCTACCCGATACACCTTATTATTGCGGTTTTCATTATTATTTACCGGAAAGAGGCCCAGTTCCTGGGTGGAGCGCAGAATCTCCGGCGGCAGGCTCTTCCCGTTATCCTGCAGTTGGGGCGAATGTATGGCAGCTCCTGTTGATAAGGCAACAAGTTTTGCCAATAATAATGCTGTACCGTTCTTGATGTCTTGATGGAATTGAGGGAAATATTGCCAGTTAAACCCAGGTGTGCCTTGATGCCTGGTTCGCCACTGGTGTACATTTACACATATATCGCCGGAGACGACAATGTTCATTTTCGTATTTTCCACAGTTTGCAGCCTCCTTCTGGGTTGAATTCTCAATACTGGATAACCCATACTTAATTGATATTATATGTATTATATCATTGATAATTGATATTATATACAACGCGTTAAAGTCCTGCAGGCCGGTGTGTGTGGCAAAAGCAAAAGTCAAGAGCCAGCGGTGAAGCGTTGTCAATGAGAAAAGCTGGTATGTACTGTCCTGGCATACCGGGATGGATGCATTGTCCCGAACCGACAAAAATGATATACTAAATCTCGAGGTGTTTGCTATGATAAAGCAAGCAAGTGATTTTTCAGCGCTTACCAAAAAGGCTATAGGAGTCATATTGCTAGGTTTAATGCTATTTTCAGGATCTGTCGCCAAAGCCGGCTCCGAAGCAGGGATTCCTGTGCTGTTGTACCATCATGTGGGCAACGATGATGGTGGTTTACCCCGGCTAACCGTTACCGCTGCCGAGTTTGAGCGGCAAATGCAGCTGCTGTACCAGGCTGGTTTTGAGACTATTACACCAGAGCAGCTGGTAGGTTATATGAACGGGGAAAAGGTGTCCCTGCCGGAAAAACCAATTATGTTCACTTTTGACGATGGCTATGATGATAATTACATCTGTGCTGTGCCAATCCTGAAAGAATATGGATTTACGGCTACTTTTTTAGTGGTGGGAATTAATGTTGACAAAGACCGGCGGCTCTCAGCCCGGCAAGTAAGGGATATGGCCCAAACCGGTTTTAGTGTTGGCGGGCATTCTATGACTCACCGTGACCTGACCCAATTGAGTAAAGCAGCCGTAAGAAACGAAATCTCTGCCAATAAACGTCAGCTTGAGCAGATAACAGGCCGGCAATCGCTGCTTTTTTCTTATCCCTACGGCTATTATAATCTGCCTGTATGGAAAGCGGCAGAAGCAAGTGGTTACCAGGGAGCTTTTACAGTATTAAGTGGTTTAAACAACCCCGGCAGAGACAATATCTTCTTACTGCGGCGAATCCCCATCTTCAATACAACTGATTTTGACACTTTACTTACCAGACTGAATAGGAACCTGACAAGCCCCAAACTACTGGATTATTTACCTGAGATTATTGATTCGGAGCTGCTAAATCAAAAAAATATAAGCGACTATAAGGTGAATGATGAATGAAATTGTGGATGTTACAGGTGGCAAAGGCGGCAACTCTTTTTTAATACTGGGGAAAGAGAAAACAGCATTAATTGATTGCGGCATGGCTTACTGTGGGGATAAGCTGATTAGCAACATCAGGCAGGTACTTGACACAAGGGTGTTAGATTATATATTTATCAGCCATTCCCATTATGACCATGTTGGCGCCATTCCCTATTTAAAAAGAACATGGCCTGATAGTATGGTACTTGGAGCAGAACATGCCCAGCGTATTTTACACAGGCAGAATGCTTTACATACAATCAGGGAGCTTGCCAGACAGGCGGCACAGATTTATAATGCCGGTATTCTAGAGGAATATGACGATGCGCTGCTGAAGGTAGATCACTGCATCTATGATGGCGACATCATGGAGCTGGGTGGTTCAAGCATTACGGTGATAGAAACTCAGGGTCATACGAAATGTTCCTTATCATTTTTAATTAGTGATGGGACTTTGTTTCCCAGCGAAACAACAGGCTGTATGAGTAAAACCGGTAAGATTTATCCTGGCTTTATAACCAGTTATTCTGAGGCAATTGCCTCCATTCATAAGTGTCAGGCAATAAATCCCCGGTTCATTATTTCGCCACACTTTGGCTTGGTCAGTGAAGATGACAGGCCTGGTTATTGGCAAAACTGCCTTACGGCGATAGAAGAAACTAAAGAATTTATTCTTCGCTTATTTAAACAAGGCTATAATAACGAGGAAATCTTAATAGAATATGAAAAAATGTTTCGCGATGAGCAAAGCAGGCTGGAACAGCCAACTAACGCTTTTAGATTAAATGCGCAAGGTATGATAAAAACTGTATTAAAAGAAAAAGTTTTTTCTGCGTGAAAAGTTCAGCGGATTTACCAAAAGAACCGGCCATGTTGTTAGTTTAAACAGCGTGGACGGTTCTTTTTTATGTTTTTTACAGTAATGAGGG
>NZ_DATMXX010000233.1:0-13442 GCF_035561255.1 Sporomusa sp.
ATTCAACATTGGGTGGTATAATTATCCAAAAAAGGGAATAATAGAATTGGAGGTGAGTGGAATGGGTTTTAAAGATCTACCAGGCGGCTCAAGCGCCAAACAAGGTCAATCCGCCGCTGACAAAACCACAGCTCAGCAAGCTCCGGCTGCTAACGCTGTCCTTCAAAAACAAGAGTCTCTTACCAACACCAAATCTCCCCAATAACCCCCTTTATAATAATAGAGCGGCTAATGTCGCTCTATTATTATTTCTAAAAACTACCTTATGCAACAAATTTTTATACAGGGTTGCTGCAAGGATTTTTCATTGAAATCAAAAGTTTGGAGAAACTATAGATAACCTTAAGAACAAGGAGGGATTGGATGAAAAAACTTATTCCAGGAATGTTTTCCAGTGTGACAGATGCCGAATTGATGCTGGCCACTACCGGCTATGTTGATGATGCACCCGAAAACGAAACAGATAAGTTTAGCGACAATGGCGGTGACAACAGCCTGTCCCGTGCCGAAATCAATTCCTCAATTATTTCCAAATCGACTGCTAATGAAGCGTCTTACCGGGATGCAATGGAAGAAGGATTAGATGATTCCCTTAGATAGCAATAGTAAAAAATCCCTGCAGGTATTAATCCTGCGGGGATTTTTTCATTAGCAAACCGATCCGGAAGGAAATGTCGTGATATACACTAATAATCATCGGATTAATTCTCTCTAAATCACACGGCGCCAGTTGCGACAGCCGGTACCGCTCTTCCATCATATTGAGCAATTGATTTAGCCGCTTAACATCCTCATCTGCTATTTCCATCTGTTCCCGGTACCAATTCATTCCACACATACTTCCGGCCTCCTTTTCTTATTATTTCGCGGGCAGAAAAGGCGAATCCTCTAGGCCGGAACATCATCAGCGGTCACAACCGCACTTTTAGAAATACAGCCTTCGAAGATCCGCTCACGGCACCGCAGGCAGCTATCTTTATTGACATGCTCCAACGCATAAGCAATAGCATGCTCTGTATGCTCAAAAAATCTATCCTTCCCAATTGTCTCTGCCAAGCCTGTCATGTTCAAGATTTTTTCCGGTTGTTCGTTAAGGCCGGAAATCAATACCATCATCCCGCGCTTTTGCAGACTATTCACAATGGTACGCAAGTGGTCTTCGCCGGTCAGGTCCATAAAGGGCACCTTGCTAAGACGGAGGACGACAATCTTAGGACTATACTGAATCGTATCCATTATACTCTGGGAAAACATCTGAGCGGCCCCAAAGAACAGAGGCCCTTCAATACTAAAAATGCTTATCTGCGGGCAATCATGGGTATCCATTCGATCCTGAGCCGCTACTTTGGTTAAATGGTTTTCCGGGTTAGGCAGGACTTTGGTTACAACCAGAATTTCGCTCATACGTTTTACAAAAATCACCATAGCCAGTAACAGCCCGACCTCAACGGCCACTGTCAGGTTAGCGAGTACAGTAAGAAGAAATGTGACAACAAGGACACTGGCACTATTGGACCTGGTTTTTAGGATGGCAATAAAGGCATGATGTTCGCTCATATTATATGCAACAAGCATCAGCACCGGTGCCATGCTGGCAAGGGGGATAGCCCCGGCATAAGGTGCCAGAACGAGGAGTGTTGCCAGGACGAACAAAGCGGACAGTATAACCGAATAGCGGGTAACTGCTCCACTCTTAATATTGGTAGCAGTCCGGGCAATAGCCCCGGTGGCCGGAATGCCGCCAAAGAGTGGTGTCACGATATTGGCAATCCCCTGCCCAATCAACTCCCGGTTGCTATTATGACGCGTCCCAGTCATACCGTCGGCCACAACGGCCGAAAGCAGCGATTCAATCGCTCCAAGCATGGCAATAGTAAAGGCAGGACGGGCTAGCTGCTCAAGCTTATCTATAGTAATTACCGGAAACGAAAACTGCGGCAAAGTGCCCGGTATACCACCGAAAGTCGTAGAGATAGTAGCCACTTGTCCCGGATACACGAGCGTCGCAAGTGCCGTCGTGGCTAGTAGTCCGACAAGCGAACCGGGGATCTTAGGCAGGAAACGCGGCGTTAGCAAGATAAGTGCTAAGCAGACTACAGCCGTTAATACACTATATGGATTAATTGTATCAAGATGTATCAGGATATCCCGCATACTGTCAACAAAGCCTTCATGACCATGTACCTCTGTTAAACCGAGAAAATTTGCGATTTGACCTGTAAAAATATTAATCGCAATACCTGCAGTAAACCCGATTGTGACCGGGCGGGGGATAAACTTGATCAGTGTGCCCATTTTTAGCAGACCCATAACAACTAGAATTACACCTGCCAGCAGGCCGGCAAGCAGCAGGTTTTCATACCCGTGAATCAGTACAATCGACAGTAATATGGGGATAAAGGCACCGGTTGGCCCGGTAACCTGATACCTGCTCCCACCAAATAGAGAAGCCAACACAGCGGCAATAATAGTCGTGTATATCCCATACTCAGGCTTAACACCTGCAGCAATAGCAAAAGCCATTGCCAGCGGCAGTGAGATTACACCGACAGTAAGCCCAGACATTAAATCTTTCTGGAAATGCCTTGAACAATAGCGTTTTAGTGGTACTTTTAGAGTGCGTAGCATGGAATATTCCCTTCTGCGATCATTGTATCAAATTAATTATAAACCTTTATTTGCATTATGTAAATTTCTTCATCCACCATATCAGCGGATTAAAATGGAATAAACAGCGTTTTACGGTGTTAGCTTTCATTAGCCAACTCAAGCTGCCAAATAAATAAGCAAAGGCCCAACTCCGCCCCAGCTTTGAGTTAGCCTTTGCATAATTGACCTAAGGATCAGTTAATATAGTAACCATCTCAGGCTTAACCAGCATAATTCCGCCTGTTATTATAATCTGCTGCTCTCCCTCGTCATTCAGAATCCTTACCGGTCTGGCATCAAGCAGTGCCACCAGGGGGAAGTGCCCAGGCAGAATGCCCAATTCACCGGTTGTGGCCCGGGCGATTATCATCCGGACATCCCGCCCGAATATCTTACGTTCAGGGCTAACGACCTCCAAGAGCAGCGTCTTACTCATTACCAGCTCCCCCTCCCAGCTGCCGCTTTTTCCACAACCTCGTCAATGGTTCCCACCATATAAAAAGCACTTTCAGGCAGGTCATCATACTTACCACTTAAGATTTCCTTAAAGCCACGTACGGTTTCTTTGAGTGATACATATTTACCGGCTGTTCCGGTAAAGGCCTCGGCAACAAAAAATGGCTGGCTAAGAAAACGCTGTACCTTTCTGGCACGGGCAACAACAACCTTATCCTCTTCCGACAACTCCTCCATACCAAGAATTGCAATAATGTCCTGAAGTTCTTTATAGCGCTGCAGAATCTCCTGGACAGCACGGGCAACACCGTAATGCTCATCACCAATAACAAACGGTGCCAGGATACGGGAGGTAGAGTCAAGCGGATCAACAGCCGGATAGATCCCTAACTCTGCAATTTGCCGGGACAATACAGTAGTAGCGTCAAGATGCGCAAATGTAGCCGCCGGCGCCGGATCTGTTAAGTCATCGGCCGGGACATAAACAGCCTGCACTGATGTTACCGACCCTTTTTTAGTGGAGGTAATACGCTCCTGAAGTGTTCCCACATCGGTTCCAAGCGTAGGCTGGTAGCCTACTGCCGAAGGCATACGCCCTAATAAAGCTGAGACCTCAGACCCGGCCTGGATAAAACGGAATATATTATCAATAAAGAGCAATACGTCCTGTCCGGCCACATCACGAAAGTACTCAGCCATGGTCAGTCCGGTCAGCCCCACCCGCATTCTGGCACCAGGCGGTTCATTCATTTGCCCATATACTAACGCGGTTTTGTTAATAACCCCTGACTCCATCATTTCACGCCATAGCTCATTGCCTTCGCGGGTACGTTCACCTACGCCTGCGAAAACCGAAAAACCACCATGCTCTGTAGCGATATTGCGGATTAATTCCATAATCAGGACAGTCTTGCCGACCCCGGCCCCGCCGAATAAGCCTATTTTCCCCCCGCGAGCGTAGGGTGCAATAAGGTCAACCACCTTAATACCGGTCTCCAATATCTCAGTAGCTGTTTCTTGTTCGACAAACGCCGGGGCCGGGCGATGTATCGGCCAATATTCGCTGGCTTTTACCGGTGCCGGATTATTATCGACCGTTTCGCCCAACACATTAAATATCCGGCCTAATGTACCTTCTCCCACAGGTACAGTAATTGGCGCTCCGGTATCTGCTGCGAGCATACCACGCACCAGCCCGTCAGTAGATGACATAGCTACACAGCGAACAACATTATCCCCCAAATGCTGCATAACCTCTACTGTCAGCTTAATGTCATGACCTGCGGCTTTACCAGTAATCTTTACTGCATTATTAACAGATGGCAATTGGTCCTGCGGAAACTCGATATCCACAACTGGTCCAATCACTTGTTTTACCTGTCCGCTCGCCATGAGCTCCCTCCTCTCACCGTAGCGCCTCAGCGCCACCAACAATCTCGGATATTTCCCGCGTTATGTTTGCTTGGCGTACCTTGTTATATTCAAGCACCAGCTGACTAATAAGATCCTGGGCATTTTCGGTAGCTAAGCTCATGGCGTTTAACCGCGACGCAACTTCACTTGCCGCCGAGTTAACAAGCCCCCTGTAAACCACAGCCTCAATCCATTTTGTTGCTACCGCTTCAAGCACATTGGCTAACGACGGCTCATATATTTGGGGTATCACCCGGGTCTTTATTGTAACTGGACTCGCTAAACTAACCGGCAGGATGCACTCGGATACCACCTGCTGCACAGCCGGAGAACAAAACCTGGTATATATTATGTAGACCTTGTCATAATTTCCAGCTAGGTACATACCAATAGCCTTTGCTGTAATCTCAAGTGCAGACTGGTAGTCCGGTCTCTCAGAAATACCGGTATAGGCTTGGTCAATGCACACCTTACGGCGCTGAAAGTAGTCTCTTGCTTTTCTACCAACAACCATTAGACCAGCATTGTGGCCGGCAATATGTCGTTGTACCGCCTTAGCCAGGTTACTGTTATAGGATCCTGCCAGCCCCTTATCAGCACCAATAACAATATAGCCGGTTCGGGTTGGCTCACGTTCTAAAAACAGGGGACTAGCTATATCTTCGCCGCTAAGCAGGATGTCGCTCAAGGCTGCTGTCAGCCCCTCATAATAAGGCATACTCTCTTTAACCCGTTCCTGTGCTTTGCGCAGACGTACGGCAGCAACCATTTTCATCGCCTGAGTTATTTTCTGAATGTTTTTCACACCCCTAATCCGGCGGCGTAAATCCAATGCATTTGCCATGGCGTTACCTCGCCATAAATGAATCTTTAAACTGTAATATCGTCTTTTTCAGTAAATCTTCCGTTTCAACTTCAATAATTTTTTTCTCTTTTATCCCCCCGCAAATTGAGGGAAATGCCCGGATATATTGGAGAAATTCCTGTTCAAATTTGCCAACAAACTGGACAGGTATATCATCCAGGTATCCATTAACACCCAGATATATGGCAATTACCTGTTCCTCAATCGCCATCGGTTTATATTGCGGCTGCTTTAGCAATTCAGTCATCCTTTTACCGCGCTCTAACAGATCTCTGGTTCCTTTATCCAAATCAGAGCCAAACTGGGCAAAAGCCGCCAATTCGCGATACTGAGCCAAATCCAGGCGCAGCCGGCCTGCTACCTGCTTGGTGGCTTTTACCTGGGCCGAACCACCCACCCGCGATACAGAAAGCCCCACGTTGATAGCAGGGCGGGTACCTGCATAAAACAGCTCACTTTCCAGAATAATCTGACCATCAGTAATTGAGATTACATTTGTCGGGATATATGCAGCTACATCGCCTGCCAACGTTTCAATGACAGGCAAGGCCGTCAAAGAACCACCACCCAACTCAGCCGATAGTTTAGCTGCCCGTTCCAGCAGGCGCGAATGCAGATAAAACACATCACCCGGATAGGCTTCGCGTCCGGGCGGACGCCTAAGCAGCAGCGACATAGCCCGATAGGCTGCCGCGTGTTTGGACAAGTCATCATACACGCACAGCACGTGCCGCCCCTGATACATAAAGTGCTCGCCAATCGTTACACCGGTATAGGGGGCCAGATACTGCAGGGGCGCACTATCTGAGGCAGTTGCAACAACGACGATAGTGTGTTCCATTGCGCCATGGTCTTCCAGTGTCTTGACAACCCGGGCAACTGTTGAGGCCTTTTGGCCGACAGCGACATAAATACAGATTACGTCCCCACCCTTTTGGTTCAAAATAGCATCAATCGCAATCGCCGTTTTGCCTGTACCCCGATCCCCAATGATCAGTTCCCGTTGTCCCCGCCCAATAGGTACCATGCAATCAATTGCTTTAATCCCTGTCTGCAGCGGTTCTTTTACCGGCTGTCGATCTGCAATGCCAGGCGCTCGCCGTTCAATCGGCCTGGACGCGGCAGTGGGTATAGGGCCTTTCCCATCAATGGGACGTCCTAAAGCATCAACAACTCTCCCAATAAGCGCCTCGCCTGTTGGTACCTCCATAATCCTGTCAGTTCGCCTGACTATACAGCCTTCGTGGACACGCACTTCATCTCCCAACAAAACAGCGCCGACATTATCCTCCTCTAGATTTAGGGCCATACCATAAACCCCGTCTCCAAAGTCCAGAAGCTCCCCGGCCATAGCCTTGTCCAAGCCATGTAACCGGGCAATACCATCGCCAACCTCTATGACCATGCCGATTTCATCCACATTATCTTGAATTTTATACTGCTGTATCTGTTCCTGGATAATTGCCGAAATCTCCTCAGGGCGTATTTTCATAGTGAGTTAATCACCTCACTTCGATTAACTATTTGCTGCAAAATATGTTTTTTCATATTTGCCAGCTTAGCAACTACGCTACTGTCAATCCGCTTATCGCCAATCTGGATAATCAAGCCGCCTAAAATTCGGTGATCCACACGCGGGTTCAACTCAATTTCAGTTCCTGTCACAGCAGCAAGCCGCGCTGTTAATTGCTCCCGGTCTTCATCTGCTAAGGGGATAGCAGTAACAATCTCGACCTCTACTATATTGCTGGTCTTTTTCACCAGTACTCTATAAGCCTTAATAATCTCAGGCAGCATATCAGTACGACGCTTATCAATCAGATGACACAAGAAGTTCAGAACAAATTCTGATATATAAGAACCAAACACATGCACTGTCGCCTCTTTCTTAGCAGCAGTTGTCACGCCGGGATTAGCAAAAAATATACGAACTTCGGTTGTGGCTAACGCCTGTTCTACAAGCGTCAGCTCTTGCTCAGCCTCCCAGAGAATCTTCTGGTCAACCGCCAGTCGAAAAAACGCTTGGGCATACCGTCTTGCTAAGCGTACCTTCATACTAGCTCACCATACTTTTCTTTAGTAAGCTCCTTGATGAAATTGTGCACTAGCCGGGTATTGGTTTCTATATCCAAATTTTTCTCAATGATTTTTTCGGCGGCGGCAATTGCCATAGAGGCCACTTCTGTACGCAGGTTATTCATAACCTGCTGATATTCCCGTTCAAGCTCCGCCTGTGTCTCCTTCAACAGCCGGGTGTTCTCTTCCCAGGCCTGCTCCACAATAATATCTCTAGACTTCTCCCCTAGTTTAATGGCCTCATCGATGATAGACCGGGCCTGAATACGGGCATCTATAATCTGACCTTCACTTTCTTGTTTCATAGCGATTGCTAACGCCCGCTCACGCTCGGCATCCTCCAGGCTTTTTGCGATAAAGGCCCGTCGTTCTTCCAAGGCCGCCATAATAGGCCGATAAGCAATCCTGGTTAAGATTGCAACAAGTATCAGGAAATTAATAATCTGAGCCACTAATGTTGCATTAAGGTCGATCAAGTACATCCCTCCCTTCCGGTTGTGGAGCAGGCGTCTGGTAGAGCTTAGCTACCAGGCGCCTCTTATTTATTTTAAAAAGGGATTGGTAAATATCAATACAATTGCTATAACTGCTGCAATGATAGGAATTGACTCAATCAGACCAACGGAAATTAGCATCGTAACCATTATCGAATTCTTTGCCTCTGGCTGACGGGCAATACTTTCAATGGCTTTGGCTGTCACTTGCCCATCGCCTGTCGCTGCACCGAAGGCGGCTAAACCCACAACCAAGGCGGCGGCAATTACCGAAGCCGCAATAATAATCGCGTGTTCCACTGTCACCCCTCCTTTTCCTCATGATGATGTTCTTCCAAGGAATTACTCAGATAGGACATCGAAAGCATGGTAAAGATCAGTGCTTGAATAATACCGACAAATACGCTGAATGCGAGCCATAATGTCGGCGCCACGAAGGGCACCAGGATACCCAGAATTACGATTAGAATCTCGCCTGCCAGAATGTTACCAAAAAGACGGAACGATAGAGTGACTGGTTTAGCTATTTCCTCAATGATGTTTATTGGTAAAAACAGGATATTAGGCTGAACAAAATGTTTGAAATGAACCAGGAACCCTTTGGTCTTAACGCCATACGCATGAACAATAATTACAATCATTAATGCCAACCCTAGTGTTGTATTAATATCATTGGTTGGTGAAGTAAAGCCTGGTATCAACCCTAACCAGTTAGCAATAAGCAAGAACAGAAAAAGCGTAATAATGAGTGGCGCAACCTTGCGGCCATTAGGCCCAATGGTCGAATCAATCTGGGCTAGCAGACCTTCAATAACCAGTTCCACGAAGTTCTGCCAGCCGCAGGGTACAAGCGTCCAGCTTCTCCGGACCAGCAACGAACCAAAGACAAGAATAGCCATCGTCAGCCAAGTCATGTACAAAGTATCAATATTGAACGTCAATCCTGCCAGAACCGCTAGTTTATGCCCACCTATCTCAGCCCCGCCGTGGCCCATATTTTTTTACACCTCCTCATATCACGCTTTTTTGGCGTCCTCTATTTGCTTAAGAACAAGAAGCATCCCGTTTATAAACAGGATAACCGGCATAGTGAAGAATCCTGCTACAAATGCCAAAATGTCAACTTGCAAAAAATGACTGATGGCTACAAGGACCAAGACCATCGCTCCGAGACGAATAATCCAACCCCCCCGGATGTGTTCAATTGCTTGCTTTTTGGACAATACCTGGACATTCTCAACCTGACGATAAAGATACAGAAAGTACATTGAGCCTGTTACTAATCCGATAAGTAATCCGGTCGTCGCCTGTAATGTGCAGTAAACATAAGCAAGCGGGCATAGGATTGTTCCAATAAGCGCAATTTGCGCCAACATAGTTCTGACTTTAAGCTCATAGTTTCTCATACATGCGGCCTTAGCCATCCCACCTTTTATTTTTTTCCCCCCTAGATGAATGACCCCTAAACCCAGTGCCGCTACCGTCCTAGTTCAATATATATGACACATAGTCATATATATGACTGTTTTTGTACTTGTACGGCTAAATATATGACAATATGTCAGTAGAATATTTTCCAGTATTATGTAATAATGTTTTATGAGATATTCTAAAGGGGCCAGGAGGAATACTAATGAAGTTTGGTGATAAAGTACGATGCGTGCGCGAGAAATTTTCTCTAACTACCGAGCAACTAGCCAAACTGTTAAATGTAACTCAATCATATATATCGCATGTTGAAAACAACCGCCGCCAGCTAGGTAGAGACAAAATTGTGTTATTAGCCAGAGAGTTACACATCCCTGTCGAATTCTTTCTCCGCGATGATGTGGAAACATTAGAAGAAATTGAAATAAATGATAAGTTAAAATCAATGTTAACAGACGAAAGATATCTTAATTATTTCGTCATAGTGGACAAAGCAGTCGCAGCTCATATTAGCCCTGAGGAATTGGAACAGGCTATCGAGTTTATCAAAAGATACAAAAGAACACAGGGTTAATGAACCCTGTGTTCTTTAATGAAATCGCCCTCGTATTTTGGGTCAACTAAATAGATTCCGCATAGGTAGCACCATTTGACTTTCCCTAGCCACTCATATAATATGTATTTCGCCCGATAACTTTCCTGAGCCTTATCAAACTCATGCCGCGTGCGCGCATCCGTAAGACTGTTGCAATCTTGCATAACAGACACCTCCATACCCGTAAGACTTATCTGGTCTGAGGGACTTGGTCTGTTTCAAACCGGTTTTTCAATAATCTATATTCATATTGTCCATTTGTATGCATGTCTCTGGGTGAATTTGCCCAATATTTCGAATATGATTAGAACTATCCACTTCACTACAATACCCACTGAGCCTTCTATAATTAAAACTCAATAATCGAACCTGTTATTCCTATTAGAACATGCAGGATTTTGTACACCGATAAAGAAAATGTTAAGTACGTGAGTTCACAACTGGAAAACGAGGAGGGGTTCTTATGTTTGCACTTAACTTTATATCGTCACATAATGAAAAATTATTGATTGCTCGTCAAAAAAGCGCTACAATTCGTTTAGGAGATATACGGGATACTTATCCTGAAAATTCCATCGTCTGGATTACATTCGGAAGCAAATACGGCGCCAAGAAACAACTGTATAAAGCGATCATAGACAAAGCCCTCACCAAAAAATTTTGTGACCTGACTACCAAAGAATTGATTCATCAAAATCCTTCTATCACAACTGTAGACGAACTGATTCGAACATTCGAATCCATATATGAAAAACAAATCCATGCCGATGATACCGTTACAGTGATTCACTTTTCAGAAGTAGTGGAGTAATAAGCAAATACAGGCAGCAATCTTACCTAGTATAGTAACATGAGCTTCAAATGAAAAACCAACAGCATATTTAGATTATTCGGACTGGTACAGGGAAATACTTTACATATGGAGGTGATTATATGGGTAAGATTTCTGATAAAAGCAGCTATAAGAATATGAAAACTGCAGTAAAAAGCTCCCAGTTTTTTATTGATAAACAAGCGGCAAAGAATTTAAAAGCTAAACAACAAAAGAGTGGTGCTACAGATAGTAGTGAGTCATAGGCAGCTTCACTGGTACAGTCCCAACTCGCCCTCACAGAGCCGTAAGATTTAAGTTTCTATGAATTTTCTCAAAAACCTGTTTAAAACGTATGTTTTGAACAGGTTTTTATTGTTCAAATATAAACCAATATTTTTATAGCACATTAGCAATTTCTCTAGTTTATTAGCAACTCACATCTACGTTAACATGCAAAATGGTTCTGCCCAATAGGGCGAGAACCCATTAGAATTATGATAAACGGATAATGGTAAGAGTAGCCCCTACCCCCGGTGAAAAACCGACTGTGAGACCTAAGATACCAGAATTAATATACAAAAAAGACCCCCGAGATATCCTCGAGAGCCTTGATTCCCTGGAGCCGATAGCAGGATTCGAACCTGTGACCCTCTCATTACGAATGAGATGCTCTACCAGCTGAGCTATACCGGCAAATTGACAATATCATTTTAGCCTACTCCTGCAACAATGTCAAGAATCGGCTGCTTCCATCAGGATTGCTCTATTGACCAGCTCATTTCCCCGATTTGATTGATCAGTGCCCCTAAGCTCACCCCATCACTAAATAGATCAGCCACAACACAGCCATCAATCTTGCGATTATCCACCATTCCCCGCATAATCTTTTCAATATCCTGTACCGTGAGTGGCCCCCGGTAAGGACGATTCTCGCTTAATGCAACAAAAACATCGGCAACACTGACCATCCTGGAGCCTAACCGCAATGAATCCCCCGGCACACGAAAAGGATAACCTGAGCCATCCAGAGTTTCATGGTGAAAAGCCGCCCATTCGGCAACTGTAGAAAAGCCGTCAATTTGCTCAAGTATCCGGTATGTATAGTAGGGATGCTGTTTGATAATTGAGAACTCTCTTTCGGTAAGTTTCCCGGACTTCTCCAGTACATCATTAGGTATTGATAGTTTGCCTAGATCATGAAATAAACCTGCGATTTTCATCAACTTTACTTCTTCCAGGCTATAACCTTTCGCTTTTGCCAGGAAAGCCGATACCATGGCAACACTCCGGGAATGCATACCTGTAAAGCGGCTAGTCCGGTCAATGATAGTCGCAAAAATTTCACCAATATTGACAATATCATCAATATTAAACACCATGCGGCCATAAGCATCGATCTGTCTAAAGAAGTTTTGATAATAGTGGGGATTGGTTAAATCAAGCCAAAAACTCTCCTGGCGGGCAAATTCATGCAATGCTTTGACCAAATTGGGATCAAAGTAGCTGCCACTTAGGTCTCTAATTGCGGATAGAATATCAGGACGCTGCTCAAATATGTAGACTTTATCCCGCAGCAGTATTTCTAAACGGTCTGCTAGGTTTATTATCCGGCTGGTTATCGGAATATCCTTGCCAGCAAGTCCGTACGGATTAGAACCATCCCAATTATCATGATGGTGCCGGATGCTCTCCGCCAGCATACTAAACTGTGGTGAATCTTTTAGTAACTGGTAGCCGGCTTCTGCGTGCTGATGAATATCATCGCCAACCTTAAAGGTATGCAGTTTCTTTTTCTCCGACCAGTTGGAAGCAGCACCAATATCATGTAATAATGAGGCATATACCAGTATCTGTCGCTGCGAATCATCTAACTTAATCTGTTCGGCAATCCGATTGGCAATAAGCGCCGTCCGCCAATGGTGCCGGGACAAACCATCTGTTGACAACTCCAACGCAATGGATAAGGCACTTACTAGATTACTAGGGTGGATATTAAATAACATATGCTCCGCTCCCTATATGTAAAAAACTACCCCGGCAATAAACTCCCCTAACATTGCCGAGGAATAATTAATCTGTATTTATTTATACTCATCCGCCTTTAGATATGTGATCGGCGATCAGACAGCTCGGCCTGTTTAGCAGAGTTAAAACGGTCTTCGGTACTAAGGTAACCGGTAATCCGGCGCACCCGCTTAATGGGGGAACGCTCGACGGCTTTGACAACAATCTCCTCACCCTCTATTTTTAATTGTACCTCTCCTAGCTCTTTACCCTTCCGGTTCCATAACTGGATTTCTTCCTCAATAATAGACCGAATTTCTTCTTCAGTAATTCCGGCTTCTGTTACAACCTTAACACCTTCGATGATCATATATATTCCTCCATTTAACAGTTACTTTAATAATAATCGTTGCTAAATAATAGTCAATAGAACTTTTGTCCCTTTAATTACCTTCCCACCCCGAGTATTAACCCTGTCCATACTCGAATGATTGCAGTTTCCCTGCAATATGGCAAACTTAGATACTCGTTCAGCAAGTCTGATCCCAGGACGTTTATCACGCGATTTACTCCTGTTCTTAAATTAAACTAAATAAAAAATCAGATTCTCTGTTGAGAATCTGATTTTTTTGTGGAGCGGACGACGAG
>NZ_DATMXX010000234.1:0-11812 GCF_035561255.1 Sporomusa sp.
AAATTATATTTTGCCGCAATAGGGGAGGATACTAATGCAACATAATATGCGAGTAATTGAGATAAAAAATCAGGAGCAAGCTAGAGCAGAACTGACAAAAATAAAATGTGACCCTGGCGGAGTTGCTATTATGTCTAATAAGGCTGTATATAAGACGATAAAAGTGGAAAACGTTTTAAGTAAAGCCGCACTTATTTTAAAGCAGACATTTCTCTCTAAAGGTGGCGAAGCCTCAGTTTCCAGGGGAGCAGCCGACTTTAGTGACCAATATACAGATGTATTTTTAAGCGGTAGTTTAAAGCACTTTAAACAAAGCATCCCTCAACTTAAAGTTCAGCCATGGGGTCTGAAAAAACTAGCCGAAGAACTGGAAGCTGTAATAGCCGCTAGCGAAAAATTTCCGCAGCGTACCTATGAGCTTGGGAAACACCGCTTAGCTATCACTCCGGAAAAAACGCTGGTCATGGGGATTTTAAATTTTACGCCGGATTCTTTTTCTGACGGTGGAAAGTTTAATAACATTGATGCAGCATTAAAACATACTGAACAAATGATTAAAGAGGGTGCCGATATTATTGATATCGGTGCTGAGTCTACCAGACCATACGGTTCCGAGAAAATCTCGGCTCAAGAAGAGCTGGACAGGCTAATGCCTGTGCTTGAAAAGGTATTAACTGTTGCAAGTGTTCCTGTTTCTATTGATACCTATAAAAGCAGTGTAGCCCGTGAAGCGCTTAAAGCCGGCGCTCATATAATCAATGATATCTGGGGGTTGCAATTTGATCCGGAAATGGCTAAGGTAGTTGCCGAATATGGCGTGCCGGTTGTAATTATGCATAATCAAGAAGGTACAACTTATCAGCGAGACATTATGGCTCATGTTCTTGAATTTTTGCGGCACAGCATTGAGATAGGCGAGTCTGCGGGTATCAGCGCTGCTAACTTAATTGTGGATCCAGGCATTGGGTTTGGCAAAACTCCGTCAGATAATTTGGTTATGCTGGCGCGGCTCGAAGAACTCAAATCGCTGGGGTGCCCTGTATTGTTAGGCACTTCGCGTAAACGGTTCATCGGTGATATTTTGAATACTCTACCCAGTGAACGGGTGGAAGGTACAGGAGCTACCGTAGCGTTAGGGATTATGAAAGGTGCTAATATTGTCCGGGTTCATGATGTACAAGCCATAGCTCGTATAGCCCGCATGACAGATGCGATAATAAATGCGAAATATAAGTAGGGGGTAGCTATAAGTGAGTCATAGAGTTTCTTTAAAGAATATGGTGTTTTACGGCTTTCACGGTGTATATGAATTTGAACGGGAATTAGGGCAACGATTCTATGTTGATCTTGATATGAAAGCCGATTTAAGCCAGGCTGGTAAAAGTGACCGGCTTGAAGAAACAGTAGACTATGTTTCTATTTACAATCAAACCAAAGATATCGTGGAAAATCAGCGGTTTCAACTTCTTGAAGCGTTATCCTACCACATTGCTGAGGAAGTTTTACGGCTGCACCGATTAGTAGAAGAAGTCATAGTGCGGGTTCGTAAACCCTCCGTACCCATTGCCGCAGCCCTTGATTATGTTGAAGTTGAAGCCATACGGAGACGCAGCGAATGATTGCCTTAGGATTGGGTTCTAATATTAGTGGTGGCAATAATACCAGGGAAGAAAATATTGCGAGTGCCATAAGGCTGCTAGGTGATCATCCCAGCATAACGATTGAACAGATATCTTCATTATATGAGACTGAACCTGTCGGTTTAAAGGAGCAGCCCAGTTTTCTCAATGCAGTCATTGCGATTAATACTGAGTTACCGCCGCTGGAATTACTTGAGGTTTGCCTTAAAATTGAACGGCAAATGGGGCGGGTTCGGGAAGTGAGATGGGGGCCGCGCAATATTGATATCGATCTTTTACTCTATCATAATGTAGAAATGGCTACTACCATTCTTGAGTTGCCCCATCCCCGTATGCCTGACAGAAGATTTGTTTTAATTCCATTGGCTGAGATTGCAGGCAATCTTTTAGTATATAAAGGCCAGACAGCACAAGCGTTATTGGCAGTAACTGGTGATGATAGTCAAGTTATCTGCTATGGTGCTATAAAAAAATCTTGGCAGGCGAACGCTATTGGCTAATCAGCGGGTTTTATTTATCAGCGCTCCGATTGGGGCCGGGCATATTAGAGCAGCGCAATCTGTTAGCCAATTACTTCAGTTAAACTATAATTGCCACACAGAACTATGTAATATTTTTGATTTCTGCCATCCAGTTTTTGGACAGACAATACTCACTGGTTATTTAAAAATACTGGATATTTTTCCTCAAGCCTATGGTGCAATGTATGGCTGGGGAAATCGAAGCCGGCTGGCATTACTTGGCAGAGAGTTAGTTAGTCAGATTTTTGCCAGGCGAATGGTAGATTATATTAATAAGTTTCAACCATCAGTCATTGTATGTACTCATGCAACCCCGGCTGGTTTGGTGGCCTGGCTCAAAAAAAAAGGTTTGATTAAAGTACCGGCAGTAGCGATTATAACTGACTTTGTTGTTCACAGCCTATGGGTTTATCCTGAACTTGAGCACTATTTTGTTGCTCATTCCGCTATGGCTGAAGACTTGAGTAAAAATGGTATATTACCTCAATCAATTGCTGTTACAGGAATACCGATCAGTGATAGTTTCTTTCAGCCATGTGACAAATATCAAATTCTCGACAAACTAAGTCTTAGTCCAGAACGAAAAACAATCCTGATCATGGGCGGTGGGGCCGGGGTATTACCAATGGGTGAAATACTGGAATTATGTGCTCAGATTGACAGGCCGCTGCAGATCGTCGCCATAACCGGAAAAAACCAGTCGCTTTACCGGAGTCTTATTCAACTAGGATTAGTTATCCGGCATCCTGTGAGAGTCTTTAGCTATATAGATAATGTGCATGAACTTATGAGTATTGCCGATCTGTTAATATCAAAACCTGGTGGTATGAGTTCGTCAGAGGCTTTGGCGCTGGGTGTTCCACTTGTTATTTATCGTCCTATACCTGGTCAGGAAGAAGCAAACAGTCGGTATTTATTAAATAGCGGTGCCGCACTTAGAGCAGATTCATTGTCTGAATTACAAAATATATTGATTGCGCTATTTGATGATTATGATGGTTTTACCACTTTACGCCGACAGGCAGTTTTGCTGGGACGACCTTTTGCAGCTAAGAATATTGTGGATTTTATTGCAAAATACTACTTTAAAGCTTAAAAATATAAAAATATTGTTAAAAAATGCTCAAATAGGACCTTGGGCCCTTGACCTTTGGATTTTATCCCAGGTATAATTGCTAGTATTATGATTTACCAAGTACTTACTAGTTGCTAGTGGCTTTTCAATATTAGCTGATCTGGAGGAACTGAATATGGAGCAGTTTTACTTGGCTGCCTTACAACAGGTTCCAGGTATTGGCAGTTCGCGCATTAAGGCCTTGGTTGATTATTTTGGTAGCGCCCGGCAGGCTTGGTTAGCTGACCAGGGCGATTTATTTTTATCCAAGTGTCTTGATAATACGGTTTGTAATAATTTGCGTGGTCAGCGGGACAAGCTAGATATACATAACCTGGCTGAGGTATTATTTAAAAAAAGAATATTTCTCTGCAGCTTAACTGAAGATAGCTACCCTGTCTTGCTGCGTAATACCTTTAACCCACCTTATATCTTATATTATCGGGGTGTTCTGCCTAAGAATGACAGACTAGTGGCTATCGTTGGTTCTCGCGATGCTTCGGTATACGGTAAAAATGCCGCAAGTATGCTAGCGTCCGCTTTAGCAGCTGCCCATGTAGGTATTGTCAGCGGTGCCGCCAGAGGGATTGATACAGCAGCTCACCAAGGGGCATTAGAGCAGGGGTATACAATTGCTGTGGTTGGCTCAGGAGTAGACATTTCTTATCCACCAGAAAACGCTAAGCTGCTTTCCCGTATTGCCGAGTCTGGCGCCGTAATCTCCGAATACGCTCCGGGGGTTCTGGCCCGGGCAGGACATTTTCCTGCCCGCAACCGTATTATTAACGGCTTGTCCCGTGGTGTTGTTGTAGTAGAGGCAGCAGAAAAGAGTGGGGCGCTTATCACCGCTGACTTCGCTTTAGAAGAAGGGCGGGACGTGTTTGCCGTACCCGGTAGTATTTTTTCACGGGGGAGCAAAGGGGCCAACAGGCTTATAAAACAGGGAGCCAAACTAATTGACAGTGCCGGTGATGTTCTGGAGGAGTATGGCTGGGAAACCGGTTCGGTTAATCAGGCAGGGCCTGAACTGTCTAACGATGAACAGGCTGTGTATAGTTTGCTGAATTATGAAAAGCCTATAGGAATTGAAGAAATTATAACAAAACTGAATGTACTGCCGGCAACGGCTGCATATATATTATTGCAACTTACATTACGGGGTTTGACGGTCGAACATAGCGGTCAATGCTATACTTGTGCCGCCAGGGAGGGAAATAAGTGAGCAAAGCTCTAGTTGTGGTAGAATCCCCGGCCAAAGCCAAAACTATAGAAAAGTTTCTAGGTAAAAATTATACAGTTAAAGCTTCTATGGGGCACTTACGTGATTTGCCTAAAAGTCAGTTTGGTGTTAATATTGAGAACGGTTTTGAGCCCAAATATATTAATATCAGGGGTAAGGGTGAGCTTATCAAAAGCCTGAAGGAAGCTGCCAAGAATGCCGATACAGTGTATCTGGCAACAGATCCTGATCGTGAAGGTGAAGCTATTGCCTGGCATTTAGCGCACATCCTCAATATTCCTGAGAATACTACATGCCGAATTGAATTTAACGAGATAACCAAACCGGCCATACAACAGGCTGTTAAAAAGCCGCGCCCAATCAACCTGCCTCGGGTTTATGCTCAGCAAACCAGGCGAATACTTGACCGCATTGTGGGATACAAACTCAGCCCGCTTTTGTGGCGTAAAGTACGTAAAGGGCTTAGTGCTGGTCGAGTACAGTCTGTCGCCGTCAGGTTAATTTGCGACAGAGAAAAAGAGATCCAGGCATTTGTTCCGGAAGAATACTGGACGATAACTGCTAAGCTTAAGGAAAAGACCAACTCTAAAATATTTGATGCTGAATTAGTTGCAATTGATGGTAAAAAATTGGATGTTAATAATGCGATTCAGGCTGAAGGCATTGTTAGTGATTTAAATCAGGCTGAATACATAGTTAGTGATGTTAAAAAGCGGGAAAGAAAACGTAATCCCTATCCGCCGTTTACTACTAGCACCTTGCAGCAGGAAGCATCCCGGAAATTGGGCTTTACATCCCGTAAAACCATGATGGTTGCCCAACAGCTGTATGAAGGACTCGATATTGGCCGTGCCGGTCAAGTCGGTCTTATTACCTATATGCGAACTGATTCAACCCGGGTATCTGAAACTGCCCAGCAAGAGGCCAGAACCTATGTTGAGAACAAATTCGGCTTAAATTATCTGCCGGATAAATCGCCTGTTTACGCTAATAAGAAATCTCAGGATGCTCATGAGGCAGTTCGGCCTACTACACTTGAGTTGGCACCTGACACAATTGATAAGAATCTAAGCAAAGATCAACTAAAACTATATACTCTCATTTGGGAAAGATTCATTGCCAGCCAGATGACCGCCGCTGTCTATGACACGCTTACCATAGAAATCATGGCTGGTCAGTATAAACTAAAGGCTACCGGCTCGCAATTAAAGTTTCCGGGATTTTTAGCAGCGTTTAGCGGCACAATTGGCAAAGGCAAAGAAGTAGAACAAACCGCTGATAGTGATTTGGATAATGAGACTACCTTGCCTGCCCTTACCAGCGGGCAAGTCTTAAAACTAAACAAACTTGATCCTAAACAGCATTTTACTGAACCACCGCCTCGTTATACGGAGGCATCACTAGTTAAAATGCTCGAGGAAAAAGGTATTGGTCGTCCTAGCACTTATGCTCCAACAATAGAGACGATCGTTGAGCGGGGTTATGTAGAGCGCGTTGATAAAAAGTTTTTGCCTACTGAGCTTGGATTTGTTGTGCTGGATCTTTTGAAGCAATATTTTGATAAAATTGTTGACGCTGAATTTACCGCCGGAATGGAAGATAAATTAGATGATATCGCAGAAGGCGATGCATCATGGTTAAGTGTTTTAGAACAGTTTTACGATCCTTTTGCTAAAGATCTGAGTTTCGCAGAAGAAGCGATCGGGCATGTTGAACTGCCTGTTGAGGTATCTGACATTCCCTGTGAGAACTGTGGGCGGATGATGGTTGTTAAACAAGGAAGGTATGGCAATTTCCTTGCATGCCCGGGATTCCCGGCCTGCCGCAATACAAAGCCTATTTTAAAAGACACTGGCGTAAAATGTCCGAAATGTAGTGGGGCTATTGTTGAACGTCAGACAAAACGTCGCAAAGTCTTTTATGGCTGTGAGAACTATCCGGAATGCGATTTTAATACCTGGGATATGCCATTAAAGGATAGTTGCCAAGTGTGCGGTGCATTTATGGTCCGGCATAAATATAAGAACGGCGGTGTTTCTGCAGTATGCAGCAACGTGGCCTGCTCAACCCGCCAAACGCCTGAAAATAAAGAAACTCCTGTTAAAACAGACAATAATGAAAAACAGGCGAAATCACAAAAAACTGTTGCTAACCGGAGGAAAAAAAGTGGCTAAAGTTACTGTAATAGGAGCTGGTTTAGCCGGCAGTGAAACTGCCTGGCAACTGGCTGAAGCTGGTATAGATGTAGATTTGTACGAGATGCGCCCGAATGTTATGACCCCGGCTCACCATACTGCTCTGTTTGCTGAATTGGTATGCAGTAACTCACTTAGAGCAGCAGCTATAGAAAATGCCGTTGGCCTTTTAAAAGAAGAAATGAGAAGGCTCAATTCTCTTATTATGCGAGCAGCTGACGCTAACTGCGTACCAGCTGGTGGGGCACTTGCTGTTGATCGAAGTGGTTTTAGTCAGATGATTACTGAGACTCTTAGCAATCATCCGCGGATTACCATTATCCATACTGAATTACTGGAAATACCTGACGCCCGCCCCTTGGTTATTGCTACCGGACCGTTGACTTCACCTGCTTTCTCCGGTGCAATCAGCCGATTGACCGGCAGTGAGCATTTGTACTTTTACGATGCCGCGGCGCCAATTGTAACCGCTGACTCACTTAATATGAATATTATTTATCGGGCTTCCCGCTATGGTAAGGGCGATGATGACTACCTAAACTGCCCAATGACCAAAGAGCAATATGAACTTTTTTGGCATGAGCTGACTCAGGCCGAGGCTGCTCCGGTTAAAGACTTTGAAAAGATAGTCGTGTTTGAAGGCTGTATGCCGATAGAGGCTATGGCTGCCAGGGGAATTGACACTATGCGATTCGGCCCAATGAAACCTGTAGGTTTAAGACATCCGGAGACTGGTGAAATGCCTCACGCTGTAGTGCAACTTCGTCAAGATAATTTCGCAGCAACATTATATAACATTGTTGGTTTTCAAACCCACCTTAAATGGCCTGAACAAAGCCGGGTGTTCAAGCTTATTCCAGGTCTGGAGAATGCTGAGTTTGTTCGTTATGGGGTGATGCACCGGAATACATTCGTTAATTCACCAATGATATTGCGTCCTACGTTACAGATGAAGGAGCAACCACAAATACTATTTGCCGGACAGATTACCGGCGTTGAGGGTTATATTGAATCAGCGGCAAGCGGACTGATCGCAGGTATAAACGCCGGTAGGTTGGCGCGCGGTCTTGACCCACGGATTTTTCCGGAAGAAACAGCTCATGGTGCCCTGTGCCGTTATATTACTCAGACTAATACGACTAATTTTCAGCCGATGAATATAAATTTTGGTCTGTTGCCTCCACTAGGGCATAAGATTAAAGATAAGAAGCTCAAAAACAAAACTATTGCTGAAAGAGCATTAGGGGTACTGGAGAATTTATTTGAATAATTTGACAATAATATTGCGGAATTATTGCAGGTATGTTAGTATAATAGTAATTTCCACAAGACCAGAACTAGGTAACATGCGAAAGAACGAGTGACAATGTCTAAAAACGAAGAATTGGATACCATTGACCAACTCATTGAGAAGTTTATACTGTACCTTAAAATTGAAAAAAATGCATCCCAGCACACTATTCACAATTACCAACGTGATATTCTGCAGTTTGTGGAGTTTGTGTCTAGACAAGGGGCTGAGGAGGCTCTGCTTATTAAGACTACTCCGATTTTAATTCGTAGTTATTTGGCTTATCTAAAATCTGAGCAGTATGCCAAAGCGACCATTATGCGACGAATTGCGGCGCTTAGGTCGTTTTTCCGGTTTTTATGCCGCGAGAATATTTTGAGTGAAAACGCCTTTGATGCTGTTAGAACACCTAAATTAGAAAAAAAACTGCCTGTTTTTCTTGATACTAATGAAATTAGTGAGTTAATCACCTTACCGGATAACAGTCCATTGGGTCTTAGAGACAGAGCTGTGCTGGAAATGCTCTATGCAACTGGGGCCCGGGTTAGTGAGCTTGCAGGGATTAACCTGCCGGATATTGATTTTACTAGTCGAACAATTATTGTATCTGGTAAGGGGGCCAAAGAAAGGATAGTCCTTATTGGCCGGAGTGCTGCCCGAATTTTAGATAGCTATCTGTTAAGTTCACGTAGCAAACTATGTGCACAGGCAGGCAAATATGGCAGGCAAACTGGAAAAGTCCATCAGCGCCTGTTTGTAAATAACCGGGGTGGAGCGCTTACTGACAGGAGTATCCGACGGATTGTAGAAAAATATGTAGAGGCGTTAGCAATCAAAAAGAATGTTACCCCTCACAGCATTCGTCACACCTTTGCTACCCATCTTTTAGACAATGGTGCTGACCTGAGGTCAGTACAAGAGCTTTTAGGGCATGTTAATTTATCAACTACTCAGCTTTACACACATGTAAGTACTGAAAGACTTAAAGCGAGTTATAAAAAATCTCATCCACGGGCTTAAATTTCCTCGGAGGTGATACTTATGTTTCATGCTACAACAATTGTCGCGGTTCGCTATCAGGGGAAAACTGCCATAGCAGGTGACGGGCAGGTAACTTTTGGTCAAAATACAGTAATGAAGCATAATGCAAAGAAAGTCCGCCGACTTTACCATGGTAAAGTATTAGCCGGGTTTGCCGGTTCGGTAGCTGATGCATTTACTTTGTTTGAAAAGTTTGAAGGAAAGCTCGAAGAGTTTAATGGAAACATGATGAGAGCAGCAGTTGAACTTGCAAAAGAATGGCGTTCTGATAGGGTTTTAAGGCGGTTAGAAGCGCTTCTTATTGTCGTTGATGCCGAGCATCTTCTTATTATTTCTGGTAATGGTGAGGTTATTGAACCAGATGATGGTGTAACCGCTATTGGATCCGGGGGGCCTTACGCCCTGGCGGCTGCTAGGGCGCTGGTACAGCACTCTACATTGACTGCTGATGCTATTGTCCGTACAGCGCTGGAAATTGCCGCAAATATTTGCGTGTATACGAACGACCATATTACGGTTGAAGAGTTATAGTCTAAAGGGGGGATGATTTTGCTGGAACTTACACCAAAAGAGATAGTCAATGAATTAAATAAGTACATAATCGGTCAACAGCAGGCAAAAAGATCAGTGGCCGTGGCTCTAAGAAATCGTTGGCGCAGTAAGAGACTGCCAGCAGAGCTTAAGGAAGAGATTATCCCTAAGAATATTTTAATGATTGGTCCTACAGGTGTTGGTAAAACAGAAATAGCCAGGCGTCTGGCCAAGCTTGTGAATGCTCCATTTGTTAAAGTCGAAGCAACTAAGTTTACTGAGATAGGTTATGTTGGGCGTGATGTCGAATCAATGGTGCGTGATTTGGTGGAAACATCAATCCGCATGGTTAAACAACATAAAATAATTGAAGTAAATGATAAGGCTAAAGAGTTGGCGGACGAACGTATTCTTGATCACTTTGTTCCACCGGTAAAAAAAGAATCGCTCCGTAATCCATTTGAAATGCTGTTTTCTGGTGGTATGGGGACTAATCAGGATAAACCACCAGAGCCTGAAGAGTCTCAATCATTCAACACTGGCCGTGAATGGTGGCGTAAACGTTTGAGTAGCGGTGAACTCGAAGACGAACTCATAGAGATTACAGTCGAAGATGCTACTCAACCGGCGATGGGGATGTTTGCTGGAACCGGAATTGAAGAAATGGGTATGAATATACAGGATATGCTCGGTAACTTAATTCCTAAGAAGCAAAAGAAACGTAAAGTAACAATTGCTAACGCCCGAAAAATCTTTATCCAAGAAGAAGCGCAAAAGCTAATTGATATGGATGAGGTTACAACAAGCGCAGTCAGTCTTGCCGAGAACTCAGGCATTATCTTTCTCGATGAAATTGACAAGATAGCTGGCAGGGGGCATAGCTCCGGACCTGATGTTTCGCGGGAAGGAGTTCAGCGTGACATCCTACCGATTGTGGAAGGCTCTACCGTTGTCAGTAAATATGGACCTGTGAAAACTGATCATATCTTATTTATTGCCGCAGGCGCCTTCCATGTGTCAAAACCATCTGACTTAATACCTGAATTGCAAGGACGATTTCCAATCCGGGTTGAACTGACCAATCTGTCAAAAGAAGACTTGCGTCAGATATTAACTGAGCCAGCCAATGCGTTAATAAAGCAATATATTAGTCTCCTTGAGACTGAAGGTATAAAAATTGAGTTTACAGAGGACGCTATTGATGAACTGGCAGACATCGCGTGCAAGGTAAATGCCCAGACTGAAAACATTGGAGCTCGCCGGTTGCACACTATATTAGAGAAACTCTTGGAAGATCTGGCGTTTGATGCTCCTGACGCGATTGAACGGCTCGTCATCATTAACCGTGAGTATGTCAAATCTAAACTAGACCACATAGTTGTTAATCAAGATTTAAGTCACTATATTTTATAGCTTAATTTGTCTTAATTTTGAAAGGTAGGGGAATATTAATGTTATCATTATTGGAACGCACTCGTACAATCAACAAACTGCTTCAGAAATCTGAAAACGTTGAATATAGTGAGGTTTCTACAGTACTTAGCTCAGTTATGGCCGCTAATGTTTATATTGTCAGCAAGGATGGTTCTGTTTTAGGGTTTGCTTTAATTGATGATTTTGAATGCGATCTCATGCGGGATAAAGTACTTCAACTGGGTAAATTCCCGGAACGCTATGTTTCATGGTTACAAAAAATTGATCTAACGTCGCCTAATCTTCGACTAGAAGGCGGCCTATGCACATTTAGTGATGGAACAAGTTGTATGTTTAATGATAAATTTACCACTATTGTACCAATTCATGGTGTTGGTGAACGAATTGGCACGCTGATTGTTGCCAAATTCAGTGCTGAGTTTACCGATGATGATTTGGTATTGGCGGAGTATGGCGCTACGGTTGTTGGTATGGAAATGCTTAGAGACCGCAGTGAGAAAATTGAAGAGGAAGCCCGGAAAAAGGCTACTGTACAAGTTGCGTTAGGCACATTGTCTTACTCTGAACTAGAGGCTGTTATGCATATTCTAAGTGAACTTGAAGGCAATGAAGGGCTTCTGGTCGCCAGCAAAATAGCCGACCGCGTCGGCATCACCCGCTCAGTTATTGTAAATGCACTGCGGAAGTTTGAGAGTGCGGGTGTAATTGAATCAAAGTCCCTTGGTATGAAAGGAACCTATATTAAAGTACTAAATGAGCGTTTATTAGATGAATTAAAAAAATTAAAGAAATAAACTTGTATATT
>NZ_DATMXX010000235.1:0-2185 GCF_035561255.1 Sporomusa sp.
AATATGATGTGACACTTATTGGGATAGATAAAACCGGGCAATGGCACTTAAATGACAGCTCGCAGTTTTTATTAAATAGTAATGATCCGAAATCTATTGCGTTAAGTAAAACAGGAAAAGATGTTGTTTTAGTTCCTGGCAAGGAAAGCGAAAAACTTTTACATATTACCGGTACCAATACAAGCGGCAGTGTTGATGTTATATTTCCCATTCTGCACGGTCCTTTTGGTGAGGACGGTACGGTTCAGGGGCTGCTGAAATTGGCGAATGTTCCTTTTGTCGGGGCCGGGGTATTGGGATCGGCTGTTGGCATGGACAAAGATGTTACCAAGCGGCTGCTACGGGATGCGGGTATTCCGATTGCTAAATTCCGGGTTGTTTATAAGTGGGAGCTGGATCAGTTAGACTTTAACGAGATTTCACGGTATCTGGGCTTACCTCTTTTTGTTAAGCCGGCAAATGCCGGATCCTCTGTTGGCGTTAGTAAGGTAAAGAACGAGGAACAGTTTTTAAAAGCTGTTGAATTGGCATTTAGATTTGATACAAAGGTATTAATTGAAGAGTTTATAGCAGGCCGGGAAGTGGAGTGCGCTGTTTTAGGTAATGAGACACCAGTAGCCTCCCGGATTGGAGCGATTATCGCTCAGCAGGAATTCTACTCTTATGAAGCAAAATATATAGATGAGAATGGGGCTATTCTGGAAATTCCAGCCAAGATCCCGCATGAAGTGGAGAAAGAAGTCCAGGATATCGCGATCAAGGCCTTTAAGGTGCTTTGCTGCGAAGGAATGGCCAGAGTAGATTTTTTCTTAACACCAGATAATAAAGCAGTAATCAATGAGATCAATACCATTCCCGGTTTCACTAAAATTAGCATGTATCCCAAGCTTTTGGAAATCAGCGGTATAAGCTATCCAGCGCTAATTGACAAGCTAATCCAGTTAGCTTTGGAGCGGCATGCCAGAGAGCAGCATTTAAAAACATCTTACATCTAAAATAATTCTTTTGTGGTGATCATGACTAACAAACACATAAACCCTCATACTACGGGAACATTAAAATAAGTATGAGGAGGTGCTTTATGAACATTTTTCGTATCGGAGCACGGATAATTAGTAGAAGCTCACCCGCATTATTGCTTGCTGGCGGTGCGGTGCTTGCTCTGACTCTGGTCCCGGTCCGGCATGGGTTACGGACTGTTGCGGTTAAAGCAACAAAGGGAGCCTTAATTGTTGGCGATGGGGTGAAAAATCTAACAGCCAGGCTGCGAGCCGAGGCTACCGACATTGTTGCAGAGGCACGCCAGACAAGTCAGTGTTCTTGTTCTGACGACTCACTAAAATCACTCCGCTCGTGTGCAAAGGTTAAGGGACGCCGTATGGCCGTTGCCACTACCGTCGGGGTACTGAACATGAAAGAAAAGGCCAAATCCATTCGGGACGGGTTTACTGAGATTGTGGAAGAAGCGAAAGAGCTTCGCACAACAGACCCCTTGGTGGACGCAGGGCTATCAGGTGCAGAACTGACGAGTTCTGAGGGTATTGGTATAGAGATACCTCAGGATGGGCTTGAAGTCCCGCTAGGAGAGATTGGCCCGGATGCGCCACGGAAAAGACGGACAACGCCGAAAAAAAATAACGATTAAATACCAAAACCCTCCGCAATAAAGCAGGAGGGTTTTGGTATTTATGGGTGTTGGGATTCACCGGTTAGTTTACGGGTAGCTTCTTTAGCCCCGCAGGCTTTACCTAATCCGTAGACGAGTGGAATTCCAATGGCGTGGACAAGCAGGAAAGTGCCCCAGCCAATAGCGGGACGCATGAGCATCCAATACATCACACCACCTCCTGAAGGTAGTATCTGCGCCAAGAATAAATCTATTCGACGACCCCTTATGCAGCATAGCATTAATGCCAAAATCCGCTATAGAGGTAAAAACAGCCAGTAAGGCAGCGGGTAGCCAGTCACCGCTCGTCAGAGCTATCTGGTCAAGCCGCGGCAGTGCTGCCGTCAAGGTTCCCGTTTTGTCAAACAACACAGTGTCAATGTTGCCAATACACTCTATCCTTTAAAAAATCAACAGCAAGGAGTCATATATCTCCTTGCTGTTAGCACTGATGGGATTTCACAGACTAGAAAAGTTTTAATCGCGTCCAGGAAATTCCTGCAAGCAAGTTATCTGTCT
>NZ_DATMXX010000236.1:0-11943 GCF_035561255.1 Sporomusa sp.
AGAGAACTCGGTCATTGGAATCAACAGGGCATTACCGCCGCCGGCAGCAGTGCCTTTAACGTTCATGGTCGGGCCGCCGGAAGGCTGCCGCAGGGCACCACCGACGTTCACACCACGTTTTCCCAGACCTTCCATAATCCCAATGGAGGTGGTTGATTTGCCTTCACCCAGCGGGGTGGGGGTAATAGCGGTTACTTCAATGTATTTGCCGTCCGGTTTATTTTTCAGACGGTCAATTACTTTCAGAAAATCAATCTTCGGAGTTTTGCCGTAGGGAATTATCTCGTCCTTTTGAAGCCCCATCATTTCCTGGTACTGCTCGGTAGTCGGGATATTACCCTCTGCCGCTTCTGCGATTTGCCAGTCCTTCAATACTGTAGGATCCCAAGCCATAAAAATACATCCCCCTTTTTTTTAAACAAGCGACTCAATAATAATTGCCGCTTTGTTGTTTTCACTTAATTGATGCAGGTTCCGAAACAGATTTACTAATTTCTTCTTTAGGAGTGAATCTTTTATCATTCAAGGCAAAAGTGATGAGCAAGCCCAGCAACAGGATTACTGACGCAGATATAAAAGTATACTGGGTAGCCTGACTTTCAAAATTATCTTTCAGGAAGGCAACAATCTGAGGCCCTACGATCCCGCCGCACCCCCAGGCAGTGAGGATAGCGCCATAAACCACAGGCATCAGCTTCTGCCCAAAGACATCAAGCACAAAGGAAGGCATGGAGCCAAAGCCGCCACCGTAGCAGAGCAGGATATAACAGACAAGTACGCCAAAGATAATTGGATTATCGACAAACAACAGGGCAAGAAAAACCACTAACTGAGTACCGAGAATCAAACGGAAGGTTTGTACCCGGCCGATTTTATCTGACAGGCCACCCCAGAAGAAGCGCCCCAGACCATTAAAGATTGAGCTAGTGGCAATCAATGTCGCGCCGGCAGCAGCCAATCCGGCAACCACTTGCGGGTTAGACAGCGTAGCCGGGTCCATTGTCTTTTTCAATAGATCCTGGAGCAGGGGAGATTGAAAACCAATGAACATGATGCCGGCAATAATATTGAAGAAAAATACTGTCCACATCATCAGAAATTTACCGGAGAAAACACACTGTTTGGCTGTAATAGTATCCTGAGAAGCCTGCGCTCCAGCGGAAACTGCAGGCGGAGTATAACCTTTCGGCACAAAGCCTGGAGGCGGGTTAACAAGATAATAACCGGCAGGCAAAGTAATAATAAGCATAACTGCTCCTACATAAGAAAATACCATCACAAGATTCCCACCGGTTATGGACATGAAAAGGGGTGCCAGAATCTTGGCCATAATAAGTGCCCCGAAACCAAAACCCATAACAACCATGCCGGTGATGAACCCTTTCTTATCTGGAAACCACTTAGCGGCAGTTGCCACCGGGGTTACATAGCCAAGACCGAGGCCGATACCGCCAATAAAACCATATCCGATATAGAGAAGGGTAAGGCTTTTAATATAAAGCGCATAGGCAGCAACAAAATAACCGAGACTAAACAAAGTTCCCCCAGTCATTGCAAGCCTGCGTGGGCCGTACTTGGGGAGATTAACGCCACCCCAGGCAGCCGCCAATCCAAGAAAGAAAATAGCCAAACTGAATGCCCATGCGGCTTGAGAATTAGTCCAGTTGTTGGCTGCCATAATCGGTTGCTGAAAAAAACTCCAGGCGTAGACAGTACCTAGCGCAAGCTGTAACAAGGTACCCATACTGGCTATCAGCCACCGGTTGGGCATATTCTGCGATTCTGTTCTCATGCTTTTTGTCTCCTCTCCCAAATTAGCTCTTCTTTTAATAAGACAGATACCCATATTGAAAAACAAATAAGCTGAGGTTATAATAGACTTTAGGCATACCAAATAAACCCTGTGACACCTGGTTTATTGCGACTGTCTATGCTTCACTGGTACGACCAATACCGGTGGAGCACTTTCATTTTCCAGGGGTACTTTCCAAACAAGAAAACTTCTTCCGCCAAAACCAACTCCTTTATCATTGTATTTCAAACCTCCTGAAGCTACAGAGATTCCAACCTCCCCTCCTTTCAATAATTTTATAACACAAAAAAACCGTCTGGACACTTTAAAAGATTGTCCAGACGGTCGACTTTTGTCAAAAATTGCACTTCATGTGGTGAACTCCACTTATCCATCAGTCGTGCAATTGATTTATTCTATTATGTGAAGATTATAACACATTGCAGTTTTTCTTGTCAATCACCATTTTCAAACAATAGTGAATATTTGAACATACCTGAATAGTTGCTATTATCAAAACCGGCAAAAACCTGACTGACCAGAGTATGAACTAGTAATTTTACATTATTATACCTTCTCAACGGTTCTCTCTATTTTCTCCAGACGAGCCATTAGTTGATTCATAAATTCATCCTGATGCACCAAGTGGGCCATAATAACCTCTATTTCTTCTCCCGACTTTTTGTTAATCAGATAATCCTGTTCAGCCATTACGCGATCCTTTTCAGCCTGCCTGTTTTGACTCATCATTACTACCGGGCCAGTATAGGCGGCCTGGAAGCTTAACACAAGATTAAGCAAAATAAATGGATATGGGTCCCAGGCATTAAAATAATCAGGGTCAAAGACTTTCATATAGACCAAATAGGCGTTAACTCCCATCCAAACTGCAATAATGACACTTTGGCAAATAATGAACGGCCAACTGCCGACCACCTTTGCTACATAGTCAGCAACACGCTGACCACAGGTCTGGTGTTCATGAAATTCACGGTAAACATTTCTTACAAGATGTTCTTTAACTCTATACCTGGCTGCTGGTCCAAAGTTTGGCTGATCTTGCTTATTCATGCAGATTACTCCTTTTGACGGCTTTTTAATCTTCAAATTCAATTAAGAGAAAGTATCCATAACTTGCCTATAGGCTTAAGTTATGGATACTTTCTCTCCGGATTGCTTGTATTCCTCTATGAACTAAACTAAGATGCGTCTTTAATAACCACCGCTAGAATTTCTTTTTGAGCATTATTTGATAATCATTGTTGGAATCTGATGGATTTCGTTTAATTTCAATCCATTTTTTATTCTCTTCATCAATTTCAACGTGGACTACCCCTTTTCTCAGATTCACTCCCGGCATGAGCTCAAAGCTTTTTTTCTCCTCTTTTTGTATGGTGTATGTATGGTTGGATAGATTAGGAGGGTTATTATCCGTAATATCAAATTTTTTAACAGGAATATGCTGTGACTCTATTGTCTCTGCTTTCGGCTTTGGCAGACTGGTATCAGAAGCGGCCGGTTCCGGCTTGCTCTGGCCTTGCTCCCTGTTAACAGGGAGTACTAGGACTTCTTCTGGTCTGGCACGGGCTGGTTCAGGCGTTGGTGCTGCAGAAAAATAATAATGTTTTACCGCCCAGCCAAGCAACAGCAAAATACTAAAAATAATTACTAAAACCATTGGTTGATTTCTCAGTTTGCAATCCCCCCATTCCACTGCGAAGCTAAATTATGCAATATTTGCTTCGACAGCAGGGGACTAATTCCCTTTACACCATCATTCCTTACATCAGTGAGTATATCTTCCGGGCAATCATGGTTAACGGCACTTGTTCCTGAACAGCACCGATTTCCAAAGCTGCCTTAGGCATCCCATAAACAATTGATGAACGCTCATCTTGCCCGATCGTGCGCGCTCCTGCCTTGCGGAGAGCGAGTAAACCATTGGCCCCGTCATTCCCCATTCCGGTTAGAATTACGCCAATTGCATTCCTGCCCACAATATTAGCGACTGAATTAAACAGGACGTCAACCGATGGACAATGTCCATTGACTTTGTCACCGCGGAAACATTCGACCATATAATCATTATTGAGTCGTTTAATACGCATATGATGATCCCCGGGAGCAATTAGCACCCGACCTGGCAGAATCAAATCACCTGTTCGGGCTTCCTTGACCTGAACAGCACACGTGTGATTCAAACGGTTTGCATACATAGCGGTAAAGACTGGGGGCATATGTTGCACAATAACTGTCCCCGGCATGTTTGCAGAGAACCCTTTAAGCACGGTATCAATCGCCTCAGTTCCACCAGTTGATGCTCCAATAGTAATAATAAGGTTTCGTTTCACAGCCCCTTGCCCGCTTGGGACAGACGGCCTGGACCCGGCATTACCGGCCAGAGGTCTGACTTTCGCCATTGAAGCCACTTTAATTTTAACTATAAGTTCACTGACCAGGCTGTCCTGACTACGTCCACTACTAACATCCGGCTTAGTAACAAAATCAACAGCTCCGGCATTTAAAGCATCGAATACTGTTTCGCTCACAGCACTTACCATGATGACAGGTATTGGGTATTGAGGCATTAGCCTCTTCAAAAATTCAATACCGTTCATACGCGGCATCTCGACATCCAGGGTCATTACATCAGGTTCAAGTTCCAGTATTTTGTCTCTGGCCATATAAGGATCTGCAGCAGTTGCCACAACCTCAATGGACGGGTCCTGTGCAATTGCCCTGGCCAATGTTTCCCGAAACACAATCGAATCATCTACCACCAAAACCCTGATCTTTTTCCTAGCGGACATATACACTATCCCTTTCTATACACAGCCGGTGCTATAAATTTATACTTGCTCTCATGACGATTTATAGATTCAGAGTGACCAATAAACAAGTAACCCCCGGGTTCCATGTGGTCATAAAATCGATTGACCAATTCCTGCTTTGTTTCGGTGTCAAAATAGATCATGACATTACGGCAAAAAATAATATGGAATTTCTTTTTAAAGGGAAAAACCAGATTCATCAGATTAAAGCGCCGAAATATAACCTCGTTCCGCACTTTCTCAGTAATAATGCTGCAGTCATCGTCAAGTTTACGAAAATATTTTGTCCGCCACCCGCCTGGGAGAGTTTCTAGCTGGCTATTGGCATAGACAGCTTTTTGCGCTCTTTCTAAAGCCGCTGCGGACAGGTCTGTTGCCAGGATTTTGGTGTCCCAGCGCCATTTCTCCGCTCCAAAATAGGAGTCAACCGTCATTGCCAGGGTGTATGGCTCTTCCCCGGTTGAACAGCCGGCACTCCATATCCGCAGATCACGATTTTTAGCTTCAGTCCCAGCCAGGTAAGGCAGTACATCCCGCTCTAAAAGCTCGAAATGTTTCGGCTCACGCTGAAAATAAGTATGGTTTGTCGTGAGCTTATTTAACAAAATTGTTCCGGCTTTACCAGTACGATCGCTTAATACATACTGTAAGTACTCTGAGAAATTGTCAAACCCACTCTGCACAATATAATTATGTAAGCGCCCCAGTACCAAACTTCGTTTTTGCGATAAATTGATACCATAATTTTGCTTGATAAACTGAACCAGCTCGCTAAATTCCTGATCACTAATCGCGTCCATGGGCTCCATCCTTTAAAGCAAACAAAGAGAGCTATCGCTCCCCTTGCTAACTACTCTAATACTTGCCAAACTCGTTGTCATCAAGCAGTATTTTCATCTTCGGCTGTATTCCCGTTTTACCGTCCTGTTGAAACCCGTTTTTTTTCTGCTCAATCATAGCTTCAATCGCCCGTACAACCTCCGGATTCAGATTCAAAGCATTACTACCGTTTAAATCCCGGCTCATTTGTTTTAACTTGAATTTCCGGACATGTTCACGCATTACGTCTGCTTGACCTGAGAGTTCTTCACTGGCGGCGGCACTTTCCTCAGCTGTTGCCGAGTTGGTCTGTACAACTTGTGATACCTGACCAATAGCCTGATTTACCTGTGCTAGCGCTGTAGCCTGTTCATTAGAAGCAGCCGCGATATCGCCCACCAATTCCGCAGCCTTGGAAACACCACCTACAATGCCGTTTAGTGCTGCTGCAGTTTCATTGGCGATTTTTGTTCCCACATCTACTTTTTTAATCGAACCCTCAATCATAGCCGTCGTTTCTTTGGCAGCATTGGCGCTTCTGGCAGCTAGATTCCGTACCTCTTCAGCCACAACAGCAAATCCTTTACCGTGTTGTCCTGCTCTAGCCGCTTCAACAGCAGCATTCAGGGCCAAAATGTTCGTTTGAAAGGCAATCTCATCAATTACCTTGATAATCTTAGAGATATTGGCAGATGACTCATTGATCTCATCCATAGCCTTTATCATTTGTATCATTTGACTGTTCCCGGCAATGGCTTGCTCCTTAGCTTCAATTGCCAGATCATTTGCCTGATTGGCATTAACTGCATTTAGCTTGGTTTGCGTGGCTACTTGTGTCATTGAGGCAGTAATCTCTTCAATAGAGCTGGCTTGCTCTGTTGAGCCTTGTGATAACACCTCGCCTGAAGCCGCTATTTGGCGCGCACCGGCTGCTACCTGTTCTGTAGCCTGATTAATACTGGTCATCGTTATATTAAGATTATCCGACATTGTGTTAAAAGCCTGTGCCAATACCCCTATTTCATCCTTTGTCGTAATGTTGACAGCAACATTTAGATCCCCAGTAGCAATCTTTCCTGCCGCTTCTACAACTATATTAATCGGCCCTGAGATTATTCTTGCAATATACAGGCCAAACCCCATCGCAATCACAACACTGATAACGATAAAGGTAATCATAATCATCATTGCCTGATCAGCAGCGGCTGTGTTCGCAGCTGCTTTTTCTTTCGCCATTTGCACTTTCATTTGGGTCAGCTTATCAAGTGTATCACTAAATATCCCGGCGATTCGGACACCTTCGGTCTGCAGCAATTGATTAACCTGATCATTTTGACCAGCCTGAAGCATCAAAAACAGTTTTTTGGTATAGGGTTCATATTCAGCAATGGCACCCTCAAGCGCTTTATGCAATTTTACCCCTTCATCGCTGACCAGGGTTTTGCCAATCTTATCTGTTTCTTCTTTCATAGTGGTGATCGATTCGTTAAATTTCTTTATATTCTCGGCCTGAACCCTAAGGTCTTTGGTCGCCATGGCATCACGGAAATGTACACGCCCCCGTTGGTATGCCTCTGAAATATTTCCCATCTGTTCCAATGGTATCGTAAAGTATTCATACAGCTTGGCATCTTCTTTTGCCAGGTTATTTAGATTGATTACCCCAACTGTACCTATGAGGGCTGCAATCACAGTCACGCAGAGAAATGCACCAATCAGTTTTGAAGCCACTTTTAAATTTCGGAACCAATTCATCTTTATGCCTCCAGCCTATCCAATTCTTCATCGTTCAGCAACTTATCACAATCCAGAATTAGTTTTACATTATTGCCAACTTTACCAATTGCCCTGATAAAACGCTGGTGGTACATGTTATTAACCTGCGGCGGAAGAACAATGTCCTGCTCAGCAATCACCAGGACTTCAGCCACAGTATCCACAATCAGGCCTACCGCAATATCCCTGATTTCCACGACAATAATGCAGGTCCGGTCATTATATTCTCTGAATGGCTTTTTAAACCGGCTTCTAACATCAATAACTGGGATAATTTTACCTCTTAGGTTGATAATACCTTTTACATACTCGGGAAGGTCAGGCACCTCGGTGACAACCTGTAAGCCAATAATTTCTGTAACATATCTGATTTCAATACCATATACTTCTTTATCTAACGCAAAAGTAAGAAATTTTCCCTTCTGGGTATCTTCTTCAAAGTCTGAATCAACCACAAGTTCTGGCATAACAAGCCACCTTTCGTATTTTCAGAAGGCTTTGTAAGCTTAATACTGGCCATTAACACTTTTGCCCCTACAGCAGTCCGGCTACATCCAATATTAAACTAACACTGCCGTCTCCCAATAATGTGCATCCGGCAAGTCCCTGCTTCTTTTTGATATACCCGGGCAAAGCCTTGACAACCACTTGCTGCTGCCCTAGCAGTGAATCAACAAATAAACAGAGGCTGCGGCCATCTACCTCAACCATAAGCATGATTCCTTCATATAAATCTGTTTTACCTGCCTTAATCCCAAATCGTTCATGCAATCGCAGTACAGGATAGCACTGCCCCCTAATCATAAGCATTTCATTATTATCAACATCTTTAATCAGATTTTGATCCTTCAACCGAAAAGATTCCTTGATCGAAATAATTGGTACAGTATAGATCGTATGACCAACGCTAACAATCATGCCATCAATAATAGCCAGTGTGAGCGGGATTCTAATCGACATGGATGTACCCACGCCAGCCACACTGTCAACAGTGATTGCCCCCCCAATTGCTGTGATGTTCTGCGCTACGACATCCATACCCACACCACGTCCGGAAAACTCTGTTACAACTTCTTTAGTCGAAAATCCGGGATGCAGAATAAAAGCATATACCTGTTTGTCTGTTAAAGTGTTATCTGCTTCTTCAATAAGGCCACGCTCGATTGCCTTATGCAGTATTTTTTCCCGGTTCAGCCCCCCGCCATCATCGTGTACAATAATCCAAACATCACCGCCGGCATTTTTCGCTTCCAGCCGAATTCTCCCAATTGGGTGTTTTCCATTGGCAATCCGTTCTTGCAATGACTCGATACCATGATCAACCGCATTACGAATTAGGTGCATGAGTGGATCAGCTATGTTTTCAATTATATTTTTATCAACCTCGGTCTGCTCACCAATTATCTCCAGTTCAACCTGCTTATCCAGTTTGCGGGCCATATCTCTGACAATGCGCGTCATTTTATGAAAGGTCGCTGCTAACGGAATCATCCGGATTGACATGACAACATCCTGAAGCTCACCGGTAATTTTCCGTAACTGCCGCGCCGCTTTATAAAACTTATCCAGATTTAACCCTTGCAACTCAGGATTCTGTGTCACCATTGCTTCAGCGGTGACAAGCTCACCCACTAGATCCATGAGCATATCCATTTTTGTCACATTGACACTGATAAAACTTTGCTTGCCTCCCAGGCAGCGCTCATTATCAGCAGTTACATCCGGTAATCCGAAATCTGTCACCCCACAGGCACTAGGTTCTGATGGCAGTGGCCCGTCTAAATCAATGGTACGCTTTGGCGGTTGTTGGGTTACAGCCAGTTTTTTTACTGTTTCCAGGGTAAATTCCTTTAAAAACATGGTCTGAGCAAAAAAAGCCTCCATTGTCTCCAGGGGATATGAGGTAGCAAAGAGTATTTTAAAGCCTTCAGTTTTGATTGTCTCCGCAGTGTCATCATTCTCCAGAATGTCAGGAGGAAAATACACCATATGTTGAGAAAAATCGCTAAGTTCATTGATAAGCGTCAGTGCCCTTATGTTATCCATACCACAGTCATCATCAAAATAGATTAGTGCCTTATAGATGCTTTGCCCTGAGTCACCAGATAGTTCGCAGGCCTTAATAAGCCCGCAATATTCTATCTCGGCATCTGCCGGCTGTGGTGAGCAAACCTCAGTCTGAGCCTCTACTTTTTTTACTACAGCTAAAAACGTCTTAATCTTGTCATTCAACAGGGAACAATCACCAGTTAGATTGTTCCCTGTTTCCATTTGAGTGGTTTCTCCTTTTATAAAATCAACAACATACAATACCAGATCTGTTAACGCTGAATAATCGACTGTTTCTGGCTTATTCTCCCGCAAGTAATAAAAAACATCTTCCATTGAATGCGCCAGGGTCGAAATATCATTAAATGACATCATGGCGGCAGAACCTTTAATAGTATGCATAATTCTAAACACTTCGTCAATTGAGGTTTCTAACCCGTTTGATTTTTCACTATCTAAGATAAGTTGTTCAAGTTTGTCAAGCAGCTGATTTGTTTCAAATACAAAAAGTTCTGGTCCCGTAACCTGACTATAATCCTTAGTCACTATAAACCACCTTTTTATCAATGCCGTAAATTATTGAAGTCTGGCATCAATTATCGGCCTATTTAAACTTACTGAGTCCGCGAATAACCTGTTCCTCATTAAAGGGTTTTAAAATAAATCCGCATGCACCGGCTAACACCGCTTCTTTGACGTGTCTTTCCTGTCCCATACCAGATATCATAAGCACTTTCGCTTTGGGATTAATCTGCCGGATCTCCTTTAATGCTGCCAGCCCATCCATCTCCGGCATGGTAATGTCCATAGTTACTAAGTCCGGCTGCAACTCATGGTATTTCTGAACACCCTCAGTCCCATTCCGGGCATCACCTACCACATTGTAGCCATTTTTCTCTAGCATTTGTTTAAGGGTTACTCTCATAAAGATGGCATCATCGACAATAAGTACTTTCATATACTCCCTCCACCTCATCTTGAATGTAAGATACTTTGTATAAAGCATAGACCCTTTAAACAACACAAAAAGGCCAGAGTTTACCTGACCTTTTACATGTTAGTATAAACTAAGCACGGCGGCCTGGCAATCATGGTCGCATAGCGACTGTAGACCCATGGCTTTGCGTCCCTGTCTTTCGTCAGGTTTGCCAATATATAATTTTGTCTATTTATGTATTATTTTGTACTCAATTGTATCTCATACCCCTAAGCTCGTCAAGCCTTTATTGGAGTTTTCTCCAGCTTTAACATATTCTTAATTACTAAGAGCAAGACACAACCACCGTCCCCTCGTCTTCAGGGTTCTTCTAGTGGAGATGCAGGAGTATGCCACTTATAAATGGTATTAGCCATATGGCCCAGACGGTTACACTATATTGATGAAACTTTTTAATCCATTGGGAATTTTTATTATATACAACAACCGTAGCCCAGCCGGCATGCAATAACATTATAATAAGCGCAAATAAGCCGGTAAGGCTATGAAAGTCGCTATGGGCTGGCCAAAAGCCGGTAAGGCCTTGCACTGTACTTGCGGCAGAGTTTCTATATAATATTCCCATTACCGATGTGCCCAGAATATCGAAAACTAGCCCGCACCAAAACAGCAGCACATGCCACCGTTTCAATTGACCCTGTATTTTTTCACTCCAAATACCAACCGTATAGGCGATAAATGCTATAATGATCAGAATTACTGCCTGTATCATCTAATTTGTCCTCTCATCCGCTACTAGCAGGTGCCACTTAGTGCATCTATATGTATAACGATTTCTCAGGCATTTTATTGCATGTAAGAAAATAAACTACAATTTTATCATTTGCTTAACGCCCCACTTGGCTAACTCGTCCAGTGCGGGTAATAAGCTGATACCGGCCTCTGTAAGCGAGTATTCAACACGCGGGGGTATTTCGTTATATTGGACCCGATCAATCAACCCGTTGCTTTCCAGCTCCTTTAAGGATTGGGATAACATCATATTCGTGATACCGCACACATTTCTCTTCAGTTCATTATACCTGAGCACCTTATTCTGGCTAAGTGCCCAGATGATTGGCAGATGCCATTTTCCCCCAATAAGGCTGATAGCGTAAATTACCGGACAGTCGCTTGCCTCTTGGGATTTTATTTTACGATTCATAATTTTTCTCCAATACTCATATAATACTGACTAAATAAGAAACAACTGCATACTTGTTTTTTTATGCCTATATCGTATAATCGTATCATAAAAATACATAAAGTAAAGGAGAATTGTCATGGAAGAAGTTCTTAAGTTTTTAACTGAAAATCCTATTTTTTATCTTGCCACCGTCGATGGTGACATCCCGAAGGTGCGCCCTTTTGGCTTTGTAATGAATTTCGAAGGTAAGCTGCATTTTGGTACTAGCAATCAGAAAAATGTGTACAGGCAACTCAAAGCCAACCCTAATTTTGAGATCTCTACAACCTCGAAAACTGGTGAATGGATACGCTTAAAAGGCAAAGCGGTTTTTAACACAAGTAAGCAAAGTAAGCAGGCTGCCCTTACTAAGATGCCACAGCTTGCCAACATGTACAGTGTAGACGATTCTATTTTTGAGTTGTTTTATATTGAGAATGGAGAGGCAACGCTCCAGGATATGAAAGGCAACTCTAAAACAATTAAACTATAACAAGAAGTTTAACCACTGTCT
>NZ_DATMXX010000237.1:0-2859 GCF_035561255.1 Sporomusa sp.
GTCCATTTCTAGGAAATCCTGAATTTTTCTAGAACAACCTCTAACTGAAAATCACTACGCCTGGCTTGTTAGAGCTGATCAGAGGTCGCGTATAATATGGTTAGATAGAAAATTCACCTGCCAAATTGCAGGTGAATTTCATGTCCTTATATTACTTTTCTAGTCCGCCAAAATCTAAGGTGGAAAAATAATCCTCAATAGTCTCAGCGCGTCGAATAAGTTGAACACTGCCATCAGGTTTCAGCATTAATTCAGATGAGCGCAATTTACCATTATAATTAAAGCCCATAGCATGACCATGTGCACCAGCGTCATGAATAACCAATACATCGCCGATATCAATCATTGGTAGCTTCCGGTTAACCGCAAACTTATCATTATTCTCACACAGCGACCCGGTAACATCATAAATATAACCGAGCGGCCAGTCTTCTTTGCCGAGTACCGTAATGTGATGATACGCCCCGTATAAAGCCGGCCGCATCAAATTAGCCATACACGAGTCAAGACCAACATAATTTTTATAGATTTCCTTTTTATGCAGCACTGTCGACACCAGGTAACCATATGGTCCAGTAACCATCCGGCCGCATTCCATAGCAATTTTAAGTGGAGCAAGACCATTGGCGGCAATCTTAGTTTCATATGCCTTTTTAATCCCTTGACTGATCGTAGTAATGTTAACAGGCTCTTGCTCCGGTCGGTAAGGAATACCGATCCCCCCGCCGAAGTTAACAAATTCAACCTTAATATCAAGAGTACGATAAATTTCATTAATAAGATCGAACATCATATTGGCGGTCTCAACGAAGTAGTTAGGATCAAGTTCGTTGGATATAACCATTGTATGGATACCGAACCTTTTAACCCCTCTACTCTTCATAATTCGGTATGCATCCAAAAGTTGTTTTCTGGTCAAACCATATTTAGATTCTTCGGGATTGCCAATAATGGAATTACCACCGTCACGTAACGGGCCCGGATTGTAACGGAATGAAATCATATCGGGAATACCGGCATGTTTATCCAAATAGTCAATATGACTAATATCGTCAAGATTAATTATCGCACCTAATTCACGTGCTTTTTTAAACTCAATAGCCGGGGTATCATTTGAAGTCAAAATAATCTCTTCGCCACTCATACCAGCTTTTTCAGCTAAAATAAGCTCTGCAAGCGAGCTGCAATCAGCTCCCAGACCTTCTTCTCTCAACACTTTTAGAATGTAAGGATTAGGAGTAGCCTTAACAGCAAAATATTCCTTAAACTCAGGCGCCCAGGCAAAGGCTTTAGTTAAATTTCGGACATTCTGTCTAATGGCTTGCTCATCATAAATATGAAACGGCGTGGGATATTCTTTAATCACTTCTGTTAATTCTTCTTTTGTAAATGGTATCTGCTTTTCAGCCACTTGTTTCGCCCTACCTTTCAATAATAAGTACATGTAATACAAAAAGCAGTCTGCTCTAAATCTCGCAAACTGCCTAGCAACAAAAAAATGCTCTTACCGGCTGGTGCAAGATAGCGCTCCACCTGAAAACAATCAGGTGACAGTCCTACATTTCTTAAACGTAAAACCAGCAAAAAGTCTTAGGCAAAACTTTCACTTCGGCGGTCAGCCCCTTTCAGTATCATCATCGCTGCCAGGCTCTGCATACTTACTGTTGGTCTGCCGCAACCTCTATCGAAAAACGTTATTTAATTTATGTCTATAATACCAGTACACCCTAACCAATGTCAATATATCATGGAGAAATCTTATCACTAAAACTAGTTTGCCACTAAGATATAGTTTAGTCGCTAATAGATTTCCCATATTACCAAAATTTATTAGTCACGATAATATGACCATACACAATACAATCCTCGCATAGTGCCCCCACACCGACAACCGGCAGAACCACATAGTCTGGTACAAACCTCTACGCCTGACACTGGTTCTTGTACACCTTTCCTTCTGACACGCCAAAAGGCCACTTCTTGCTCAGGTTTCTTTGTCTCCAGCTCACAAAACCACTTCCATAGTCCCATAATACCACTCCCTGAACCTTGATAGTTGCATTATAATCTATAAACAGCTACAGAGCAGTGATTGGTATCACAAATTCTTAATAATAAAAAAAGCGGACAACTATCTTATTAACGATAGTTGTCCGCTTTAAATTCTTTGGGGTGACTAGAGGGTCTCGAACCCTCGAATACCGGAGCCACAATCCGGCGTGTTAACCACTTCACCATAGCCACCATAAATTGGTTGCGGGAGCAGGACTTGAACCTACGACCTTCGGGTTATGAGCCCGACGAGCTACCAACTGCTCCATCCCGCGATATAAGCAGAGAACCTGTGTGAATCGCTTAGTTCCAAGCGTTAGCGCGGAACTTCCTTATCCTCATTCTCCAAAGATTGAATGTGGCTCCTCGAGTAGGACTCGAACCTACGACCGATCGGTTAACAGCCGATTGCTCTACCAGCTGAGCTATCGAGGAATGTTTTGTTTTTTGACGGAACTATATATTATCACAGTTAATCGTTGTTTACAACTTGTAACTTTTGACAATATTTTATTCCTTCAAAACTTCACAGAAGATAAGCATTGCGCAATATATAGGATGTTCCTCACTTTCGTTCGGAACTAAGCGACTCACACATATTCCCGTTTCGCCTATCGGCTCGCGTTAATATGGTTCGCTGCTTATATTCGCACTGCAAGTGCGAACAAGTTTAAGTCAAGTCCTCGGCCTATTAGTACCAGTCAGCTGAGTGGATTGCGCCACTTACACATCTGGCCTATCAACCTTGTCATCTACAAGGGGCCTTACTTCTTTCGAATGACAGACCTCATCTTAAGGCTGGTTTCA
>NZ_DATMXX010000238.1:0-11293 GCF_035561255.1 Sporomusa sp.
CATATACACCGTCCCTGTGTCTTTTTAAGGATACTTTTATAAAAATAATCTCGTTAATTTAAGTTTTTCTCAAAGAAACACAACTGAACCAAAACTAACAAAAACTAACTAGAGCTATATGGGTGATGATGTTTTAGATGGTTCTAATTTGGTTATGTAGTGAAAAATGATATTTATTTAAGAAAATGTTATTGACTATAGTTTCGTTTTGTTGTATCGTATGTATAAATAGTAATTCAGGTACAACGGGGTATCAATTAGCCGTCTTAACGTGCGGTTAGTTGATTTTTTTTTTATTCTAATCAGTTCTAAACCGATCAAACAAAAAGCCTGATAGATACCACGAATATCTATCAGGCTCAGAAGAAAAGGACCGCTATTTCCAGTGACACTAGGTTTATTTCGTTTACCCATTTTTAGTTATAAAATAAGCAACACCTAACAGACTTATCACCACAGTCAATTTACAAAGCAATGCTGCTTTATACAAATTGGTTGTGTTGAAAAGTTTGGCAGATGCCGATTTTTTAAGGAGGTGATTCTATCGAATTATTGGTCATTCCAGGTTAAAGCTTCATGGGTACCACGAATACCCATGAAGCAACAGGCAAATCTTTTATTCCCAGTGACACCAGGTTTATTTAATTTACCCATTTTATTATAGCAAGTTAGTTTTCTTTTTTCAAGAAGAAAAATAATAGGGAGGAAACCGATATCATGAAAAAGGAGGCATCGCAAGCAGGCAGCAAATATGTCACTGACGGCAGCGGTTTGGTCGAACAAGGCCTAATTACAGCCAGAATTCTGCTTTCAGACGCATTAGCTAAAGAAAAAGCAAAGGATAATCGAGTTAACATTGTTTGTAAAGCCGATCTAATTTCTTTGTCACACCGAGAAGAAACCAGGAAATCGGTAGCCTTGATTGACCGCTTACTCCGTCATACCGGTTAGCTAAAGCGCAGCTTAAAATAAAAGTGATGAAAAACCCAGTGTTGATAACAAAAATAAAGGGGTAGATAGCTATGATACTGGTTAGAGCCATTGTTAGACCGGAGAAAAAAGATGAACTTCTTTCAGAACTATCGGCTGCTGGTTTTCATGCCGCCACTGTGGTCGATGTTGTCGGCCGTGGTAAGCAGATGGGAATAAAGGTCGGCGATGTCGTATATGACGAAATCCCTAAAAGCCTGATTATGATGGCAATTCCAGCCGTAGGCAAAGATGAGATTGTGTCAATTATCATCAAATATGCCAAGAGCAGTGGTGAGGGATCGTTTGGTGACGGTAAAATCTTTATCAGCCCGCTTGATGAAGCCTATACTGTTTCTACCGGTGCCACCGGGCTGTAAGGAGGGGACGACGATGAAAGAGATTATTGCTGTCATCAGGATGAACAAAGTCAGTGCCACCAAAAAAGCCCTGGTCGAGGTTGGGGTAGCCGGCTTTACCGCCATCAAAGTAATGGGGCGCGGCAGGCTTGTTGAGGATCTTTCAATTATTGCCGAGCGGCGGAAAACCCTGCTGGCTTTGTCTAAAGAGGACGATCCCAAGACTGAAAAGATGGTTGTGCAATTTTTGGATGGTACCCGGTTATTTCCCCGCCGGTTGTTCACAATTTTAGCCCATGATGAAGACGTGGCTAAAATTGTTGATACAATTATCCAAGTAAACCGGACTGATAACAAGGTCGGGGACGGTAAGATTTTTGTCCTGCCGGTTATCGATGCCATTCGGGTCAGAACCGGTGAAACCGGCGATTCGGCAGTGTAATCAGCAGGGGGCTGCTTTATAGACAGCAAGTGAATTTTAAAATTGTACATTACAAGGAGCGTGCAGAAATGACAAGAAAAATTGCGATATATGGTAAAGGTGGAATCGGTAAATCCACTACTCAGCAAAACACTGCCGGGGCAATGGCCCATTTCTATGATAAAAAAGTATTCATCCATGGCTGTGACCCTAAGGCAGATTCAACCCGGCTTATTCTGGGCGGGATGAATCAGAAGACATTAATGGATATGCTGCGTGATGAGGGTGAAGAAAAAATTACCGTTGAGAAAGTGGTAAAAGACGGCTACAAAGGGATTCGCTGCGTTGAGTCCGGTGGTCCTGAACCAGGTGTAGGCTGCGCAGGCCGGGGGGTAATTACCGCTATTGATCTTATGGAGAAAAACGGTGCTTATACACCTGACTTAGATTTTGTATTCTTTGATGTACTTGGTGACGTTGTTTGCGGTGGTTTTGCCATGCCGATCCGTGATGGTAAAGCGCAGGAGGTATATATTGTTGCTTCCGGCGAGATGATGGCCATCTATGCCGCCAACAACATTTGTAAAGGTCTTGTTAAATATGCCAAGCAAAGCGGCGTCCGTCTCGGCGGGGTCATTTGCAATAGCCGTAAAGTTGACCGCGAAAGAGAATTCCTGGAAGAGTTTACTGCTGCTATCGGCACCCAGATGATTCACTTTGTACCTCGTGATAATATTGTGCAAAAAGCCGAATTTAACAAGAAAACAGTTGTTGAGTATGACGCTGACTGCAACCAGGCACATGAATATGGCGAACTGGCTAAAAAGATTATCGAAAATAAGAATTTTGTTATCCCTAAACCGCTCAGTATGGATGAACTAGAGGCGATGGTTGTCAAATACGGCATTGCTGATTAATAAATTTAAAAAGTAAAGGAGGAACAAATCCATGCCATATCATGAGTTTGAATGCAGCAAATGTATCCCGGAGAGAAAAAAACACGCTGTGATAAAAGGACCGGGCGAGGATTTGACATCGGCCCTTCCTCTCGGCTACCTTAACACCATCCCGGGGTCGATCTCAGAACGCGGCTGCGCTTATTGCGGTGCCAAACATGTTATTGGTACGCCGATGAAGGATGTCATCCATATGAGCCATGGCCCTGTCGGCTGCACCTACGATACCTGGCAGACAAAGCGTTATATCAGTGATAATGATAATTTTCAGCTTAAACATACCTATGCGACCGATATGAAGGAAAAACATATTATTTTCGGGGCTGAAAAAATCCTTAAACAAAATATTATTGAAGCCTTCAAGGCTTTCCCTGATATTAAACGGATGACCCTCTACCAAACCTGCGCTTCGGCTTTGATCGGCGATGATATCAATGCGATTGCCCAGGAAGTCATGGATGAAATGCCGGAAGTAGATATATTTGTTTGTAATGCACCCGGCTTTGGGGGACCCAGCCAGTCAGGGGGACATCATAAAATTAATATTGCCTGGCTTAATCAAAAGGTTGGCAATATTGAACCCAAATTTACCAGCGACTATGTTATTAATTATGTAGGTGAGTATAACATTCAGGGTGACCAGGAGGTTATGCAGAGCTACTTTAAACGGATGGGGATTCAGGTTTTATCCACCTTTACCGGTAATGGCTCTTATGACGACCTGCGCGCGATGCACCGGGCAGATCTTAATGTCCTGGAATGTGCCCGTTCAGCCGAGTATATCTGCAATGAACTGCGGGTTCGCTACGGGACGCCCCGGCTCGATATCGATGGGTTTGGCTTTGAGCCGCTGTCAGCGTCCCTCCGGAAGGTTGGTTTATTCTTTGGTATTGAAGACCGGGCTCAGGCCATTATTGATGAAGACACTGCCAAGTGGAAGCCGGAGCTTGACTGGTACAAAGAACGTCTGCAAGGCAAGAAGGTTTGTCTCTGGCCGGGTGGTTCCAAGCTCTGGCACTGGGCGCACGTTATTCATGAAGAGATGGGAGTTGAGGTCGTCTCGGTGTATACCAAATTCGGACATCAGGGTGATATGGAAAAAGGTATCGCCCGGTGTGAAGAAGGAGCGCTCGCCATTGACGATCCCAATGAATTGGAAGGCCTGGAAGCCATGGAGACATTAAAGCCTGACATCATCTTTACCGGCAAGCGGCCAGGTGAGGTTGCCAAGAAGATCCGGGTTCCTTATCTTAATGCTCATGCCTACCATAACGGTCCCTGGAAGGGCTACGAAGGATGGGTCAGATTTGCCCGTGATATTTACAATGCACTCTACTCCCCGATTCTTAAGCTTGCTTTCGTGGATATTAGTAAGGATGAAATACCTACCGACAAAGGTTTTGTTACCCAGAAAATGCTCTCAGATGCAAATTTGAGCGAAGAAGTAACCTCTTCGACTACCCTCCGGGAGTACACCGGTAAATATGACATCGTCTCAGAATTGCGGACAAAAACCTATCCGGTATTTCCACCAGCCGCTAAAAAACTATCGGCAGTATAATGGAGGCGATGACAGCTATGGAGAGTGTGTCGAAAGAACGGATTGAAGAACTGGTAGATTATATCATGAAGAAATGCCTCTGGCAGTTTCACTCCCGGGCCTGGGACCGGGAGAAACAAAATGAGGGAATTCTGACCAAAACGAAGCAGTTGTTGTGTGGCGAGGAAGTTGACCTTAGCACACCAAATGACAAGGTCTTTTGGGTAGATGCCGTGTGTCTGGCAGATGCTTTCAAAAGCCGGTGCCCCTGGCTTGAGGCGATGGATAAGGATGAGATTAAGCTGCTTATGCAGGGGCTGAAAGACCGGATGGATTACTTAACCATCACCGGGTCGCTGAATGAGGAACTTAAGGATGCCCATTATTAAAAAATAAGGGCAGAGGCTGTGTGCCATTACGGCGGACGCAGAACAAAACAAACAGGAAAAGGAGTAATTACTATGTTTTGTGAAGTAAAATCCAAAGAGCGTGCCGGCGTTATCGACCCAATATTTACCTGCCAGCCTTGTGGCGCGCAGTATGCCAGCATAGGGATCAAGGACTGCATTGGGATTGTTCATGGCGGGCAGGGCTGCGTTATGTTTGTCCGCCTCCTGTTCTCGCAGCATTTTAAAGAGAGTTTTGAGATTGCATCTTCCTCCCTGCATGAGGACGGGGCGGTATTCGGTGCCACCCACCGGGTCGAAGAAGCGGTTGATGTACTGTTAATGCGGTATCCTCATGTTAAGGTAATACCAATCATCACTACCTGCTCAACAGAGGTTATTGGTGATGATGTTGATGGTGTGGTACTGAAGCTGAATAACGGATTGTTAAAAGAAAAATACGCTGACCGGGAAGTTCATCTGATTCCTATTCACACCCCCAGCTTTAAAGGCAGTCAGGTAACCGGGTATGATGTTGCCCTGCTGGACTTTGTCAGCCATTTTGCGAAAAAAAGCGAACCTAACGGCAAAATCAACCTGATCACCGGCTGGGTTAATCCCGGGGATGTGACAGCGCTTAAACACCTGTTGGCAGAAATGCAGATAGATGCTACCGTCCTGTTTGAAATCGAGAATTTTGATGCTCCCCTGATGCCTGAAGGCAATATAGTTGCTCATGGCGATACGACGATTGCCGACCTGACCGATACTGCCAACGCGGTGGGAACGATTGCCCTGAACCGGTATGAAGGTGCCAAGGCTGCCCGGTATCTTGAAAAAGAATTTGATGTCCCGGCCGTTATTGGACCGACACCTATCGGTATCCGCAACACTGATACCTTTTTGCAGAACCTGAAAAACATGACAGGCATGCCAATCCCTGAGTCGCTGGTCTGGGAACGGGGCATTGCCATTGATGCACTAACTGACCTGACACACATGTTTTTTGCCGACAAGAAAGTTGCGATCTATGGACACCCTGACCTTGTTATCGGTCTGGCTGAGTTCTGCCTCGACCTGGAAATGAAGCCGGTATTGCTGTTGCTTGGTGACGACAATACAACCTATCCGGAGGATCCGCGGATCAAAGCACTGCAGGCAAACGTCGATTTCAAAATGGAAATCATTATGAATGCCGATCTGTGGGAGCTGGAAAACCGGATCAAAAATGAGGGACTGGAGCTTGACTTGATTCTTGGTCATTCTAAAGGGCGGTTTGTGTCCATTGACAATAATATCCCGATGGTACGCGTAGGGTTCCCTACTTACGACCGGGCAGGATTATACCGTCATCCGGTTGTTGGCTATGCGGGCGCGACCTGGCTTGCCGAGCAGATGGCAAACACCCTCTTTACTGATATGGAGTACAAGAAAAACAAGGAATGGGTTCTTAATGTCTGGTAAGGTTTAACGGGAATTGATTAGATTCTGCCAGTTCCTGACACAGATCAGGTTCTGGCAGAATCAATAGTAAAAGAGGATAGAACAATGATTGATATGAATAAAATCGATATCGAGGCGTTTGAAGCGGATTATCGCGGGGCTAAGATGTATCATCACCGGGCCGAACAGTTCGTCGAGGAAGGGCAGAGTTCCAGTGTGGTATTTAATGTAGCTTCGGTTGCCCTCGAAAACTATCTTATTGCTTTATGTGATTTGTACGGCGAAGAGCCGGGAAATCACAATTATACCTGTCTTATGGATACTGTTGAAACTGTTATTGACGTTCCTGAGGTATTGAATAAGGAAATAAGATCACTGGATTTGATATTTGGTATCTGTTCTCTTGAAAATTATTATCATGGAATTCCCGAAGAATCTGATTCGGATCGCGTTCTGACAATGTGTAATGAGGTTAGGCAGCTATTTGATCAGACCAGGATTGCCGCAGTTAGAGAGGCTTTTAAGAACAATAACCAAGTCTAGTCAGCCGGTTTTTCTCAACCCCATGGATCTTATTAGCTAAAGGGAGTGATAGGGTGGAACAAATAAAATACACACAACGAATCTGCGCCGATAAAGAAAAGATTAACCGCTTTTTGACCGAGAAAAGGGTAGGGACATTGAGTATGTGTGAGACTGCAGAGCGGCCTTATGCCCTGCCGGTCAATTATGTTTATTGGAACAGTAAGATATATATCCATGGTATGGGCAGCGGCAAGAAAAACGTCGTCCTCGCTGCCAGTCCGTCTGTCTGTTTTACCGTGTTTGAGGAATTCGGCACTGTGGCCGATCCTGTACCGGCTAAATGTGATACTGCCTACCTGAGTGTTGTTATTTTTGGTAAGGCGGTACTTGTTCAGGATGTAGAAGAAAAAACGCAAGTGCTGGCGCAGTTTCTGGAAAAGTTTATGCCGCAGTTTTTTAAAACCCCGCTTTCGACGCAATTTGTGGATAAATACCGTTCATCCTTTGATAACAATGCTGTTGCCGTTTACGCTATTGATCCCGAGGATCTTACTGCCAAAGAAAACCCAATTGATCCGGAGCATATGTTTCAGGCTTTATGAAAAGGGGATGATTAGCCATGGAAAAACAAGAATTAGCAGAAATTACGGCTAAACACCCCTGCTATTCTTTTAATGCCCATCATAAATTTGCCAGGATGCATCTGCCGGTGGCGCCGATTTGCAACATTAGCTGTAACTACTGTAACCGCAAGTATGACTGTGTCAATGAAAGCCGTCCTGGTGTGACAAGTGAGATACTAACCCCGGCGCAGAGTCTGGAAAAGTTTATCAGGGTAAAAGCCGAGATTCCCCATTTGAGCGTTGTTGGGATTGCCGGTCCTGGTGATGCCTTAGCCAATTGGGAGGCTGTAACAGGCAGTATCAGGTTAATCAAAGCCAAATCGCCTGAAACAATCTTCTGCCTGTCTACCAATGGCCTGATGCTTCCCCACTATGGGCAGGATATTATTGACCTGGGGATTAAGCATGTAACTGTAACTGTAAACTGTCTGGAGCCTGCCATCGGGGCCAGAATCTACCGCCATATTCATTATCTGGGTAAGTATTATGCAGGAGAAAATGCTGCTGAACTATTGATCGGCAACCAGCTAAAAGGGATTAAGCTATTGGCTGATCATGGCATTCTGGTCAAAGTTAATATTGTTATGATCAAAGGCATTAATGACGAACATATCCCGGCAGTAGTAAAAAAAGTAAAGAGCCTGGGGGCACTAATGACCAATATTATGCCGCTCATCCCGGCGCCAGGCAGTGTATTTCAGGGGTTTTCCCAGACCAGCATGAAAGAAGTAAATGCTATGCGTGATCTGTGTCAAACCGACCTTACGCAAATGCGCCACTGTCAGCAATGCCGGGCTGATGCCATTGGACTTTTGACAGAGGATCAATCCCATAAATTCCGCAGCCCCAAACCTGAGTCTGGAAAAAAATGCAACCTTCCGGCCAGAGTGTATAAGATAGCTGTAACCTCCAAGCATAAGCAGCTGGTTGATTTGCATTATGGTCATGCTGAAGAGTTTCATATCTACGAAACAGATGGCGTGAATACCCGTTTTATCGAGACCAGGCCTACCCAAAAGTATTGTATGGGTGTGGTAAACTGTGATGAGACAGAAGCAAAAAAGGATACCCTGATTGAGGGGATTGCCGATTGTGATGTTGTACTCACTATGCGGATTGGTTATGAGGCGCAAAAGCGTTTACTGGGTCATGGTATCCCGGTAGTCGAGTCGTGTGCAAGTATTGAAGAGGGTTTGCAACAGGCTTTTCATCAATTGCGCCATGCAGAGCAGCCGGGGGCTGTGTGTAGTAACGGGTAGTGAAGGGGCCTGTCAGGGGAAAATATAAATGAAAGAGGTTGTGTGTAATGAAAAAAGATGTTATATTCATTGACCAAACACTGGGGTATGGGCTAGCGAACCAAGGCTTGGGCACCTCTGAATTTATTTATATACAGCGGAAAATTGCAGCAATGGCGCAGGTTATGTTTGATGTAAGCCTGCAATCGTTAGTGACTGTGTTAGGCTGTGGCACGGTGGATGTAAAAGATATTCGCGCCGGTATTGAGCCTGATGCCCGGCAGGTTGCCCAGGCGCACCAATTAGGCTGCGATAAGGTCAAAGTGAGTCTAAACGATAAAGCTTTCAGCAGCTTGGCGGCACCTGTGGCAGAAGCACTCCGGCAGGCACAGACCCGGGGGATGGCGGTATCGCTTCAGCTCACCGGCAGTTGCCAGTATTCCTCGGCCAAGATTCTGCAGTTGTGCTGGCTGATCAGTAAATATGAGATTAGCAGTGTTGCCTTTGTGGATGAACATAGTGATCATGATCCGCTGTTTACTTATGGGGCTTTATTGAATCTGCAACAGCAATTACCCTGTCCTATCGAGTATTGTGGCAAAAATGGCAGCGGCTTAGCTACAGCCAATGCCCTGGGGGCCATAAAAAGCGGCGTAACCTTTGTTGCTGTTTCCATTGGCGGGGTTGCCGGCTACCCGGCGTTTGAAGAAGTGCTGATGGGCGCGCGGTTTTTGCTGAAACTGCCGTTGGCCGTACCTGCGAATATAGCGGCTTGTTGTGAAGAAATACTTAGCTATGTCGGCCAATGTGTGCAACCGACAAAACCGATTATCGGGTCTGATATCTTCGCTCATGAATCAGGGATTCACGTTGATGGCGTGAACAAGAAAAGTGACTTATATGAGTTTTTTACGCCTGAGACAGTAGGATTATCACGTAAAATTGTTATCGGTAAACACTCGGGTAAAGCGGCCATTGAACTAAAACTAAAAGAAATGAATATTCTCATTCAACCCACAATGGTGCTAACAGTACTGGAAAAAGTCCGCAGCCTGGCAATCAGGCAAAAAGCCCCTGTTTCCGATCTGCAACTGCAAAAACTGGTGCATGAGGCTGCTTCATGAAGATCAGGATTGTTGATACAACATTGCGCGATGGTGAGCAAGCGGCCGGGCTTGTGTTCTCCCAGGCCGAGAAACTGGCAATTGCCAGGGCGCTTGACCAGGTCGGGGTATTTGCCATTGAAGCAGGAACCCCGGCTATGGGCGTAGAAGAACAAGGTGCATTGCAAGCCATCGTCGAAGCAGGCCTGTCAGCGAGGGTTATTGCCTGGAACCGGGCTGTCAGGCAAGACATTCTGACATCGGTACAGTGCGGTTTTTCCTTTATCCATATCTCGGTGCCGGTATCCGAGCTGCACCTTACCTATAAATTAAAAACAACCAGGGAAGCCATTTTGCAGCAACTGGCTGATTCGGTTGCCTACGCCCGCAGCTTTGGCTGCACCATATCGGTGGGAACAGAGGATACATCACGGGCTGACGAAGCCTTCTTCTTACAGGTGGCTGAAACTGCAGCCCGGACAGGCGCGGAATATATCCGTTATTCCGATACCGTCGGCTGCCTGGAGCCGCTGCAGACCTATGAAATTATGCAAAGACTTGTGAGGAAATCGGCCCTGCCGCTGGAGATTCATGTTCATAATGACTTCGGGCTGGCTACTGCCAATACGTTAGCTGCTATTCAGGCCGGAGTGCTGATGGCAAGTGTCACGGTGTGCGGGATTGGCGAGCGGGCCGGCAATGCAGCGTTGGAGCAGATTGCCGGGGTGTTGACAGAACTCTATGGACACGAGACCGGCATCAACAGGAAATTGTTGCCTGACCTAACCAGACTGGTAGCGCAGGCATGTCAGAAAAATAATCACTAGTCATACAATGATGTGTCAACTAAGCGGCTAACAGGTGCGCATAAGGGTTGGCTTTTTTATTTATTTATGCGAAAATGAACAGAAGAAAACGATGGTGAAAGGACAGAAGATAAGATGAGACTTCATTATTTACAACATGTCCCCTTTGAAAACCCTGGCAGTATCCTGCAATGGGCCAGGGAAAACGGGCATGTGCTGACAAACACGCAGCTATATCAGCATGATTCGCTGCCGGCGCAGGCTGATTTCGACTGGCTTGTGATCATGGGCGGGCCGATGAATATCTATGAAGAGGCGATCTATCCCTGGCTTGCTGCGGAAAAAACGTTCATCCGGGCGGCAATTGACGCCGGTAAAGTAGTTATCGGCCTCTGTCTTGGCGGTCAATTAATTGCCGATGTGATTGGCGGCAAGGTGACCCGGAACCCATATAAGGAAATTGGCTGGTTCCCGGTCAGCCTGACTGAAGCAGCACGGTTATCACCTTTATTCTCATTTTTCCCTCCACAGCCGGTGGTTTTTCAGTGGCATGGGGATACCTTCAGTGTTCTGCCGGCAGAGGCGGTCTGTATAGCTGCAAGCGATGCCTGCAAGCATCAGGCTTTTGTCTATAAAAACAGAGTATTTGGCTTCCAGTATCATCTGGAAAACACGCCGTCGATCATTGCCGGCCTTATAGAAAACTGCCGGGCGGAAATGATTGCCGACAAGTATGTGCAGACGCCGGAAGAACTGTTGGCCCATCCGGAATATATCGAAAAAAGCAATAAATGGATGGAGTTGTTTCTTACACAATTGGAAAAGATGGATCGGGAGGGTTTGCTTTAGAAATTATCGGGTTTTTATGTTTAAACTAACATTAACTCTGGAGATTTCAAAAAACAACCTTTAGCCTTCTGTTAT
>NZ_DATMXX010000239.1:0-5804 GCF_035561255.1 Sporomusa sp.
CTGTAAAATGGCGAAATATCCAAAAAATATGTTTTATAAATATTGCACTGGGAGAGGATTTTTATGCAGAAAAAACTAGTAGCGCTGTTGATTCTGGCAGCCATGCTGGCTATAGTAGTTGCCGGGTGCGGTTCGAATAAACCCGCACAGCAGGCAGCGCCTCAAGCAGCAGAGAAAAAGCCGGTCATTATTGCTTATACCCCATGGACTGGATATGGCGCCCTGTTTGTCGCTAAAGAGAAAGGCATGTTCAAAAACAAGGGTGTTGACGTGGAATTGCAGTCTATTGAAGGTGTTGGTGACCGTAAACAAGCACTGGTAGCTGGTAAAATTCAAGCGATGGCTGCATCACTTGACGTATCGGTTTCGGCTGCCGGCGAGGGTGTGCCTATGAAGTTCGTCTGGGCATTTGATGCATCCAATGGGGCGGATGGTCTTATTGTAAAGAAAGGCAAGGGGATCGAAACCGTTGCTGATCTTAAAGGGAAAGAGGTTGCCTTCCACCGTGGTTCGGCAGCGCACTTCTTCTTAAATACCTTGCTTGAAAAGAATGGTCTTAAAGACAGCGATATTAAGGCTGTCGATATGAAGGCCAGTGAAGCCGCTGCGGCATTTATGGCCGGCAAGGTAGATGCCGCTGTTACCTGGGAACCGCATCTTGGCAAAGCCAAGGCTGCGGGTGAAACGGTTCTGGCCACGACCAAAGATACCCCTGGCCTTATTGCGGATGTATTGGCTTTCCGTGAGGACATTGCAAAAAATAATCCTGAAACCGTGCAAGCCGTAGTGGCTGCATTGGCTGAGGCTACAGAGTTTATGAGCAAAAATCCTGAAGAATCCAATAAAATTCTGGCAGCTGCTTTTAAGATGAAACCTGAAGAGGTGGCCGCCGATATTCAAACCGTTAAATTTTATGGCTTGAAAGATAATTTAGAGTTCTATGGTACCAAGGAAAAGCCTGGAGCTATTTATGAGGTAGGCAACAGGGCCAGTGAGTTCTACATCAAACTCAAAATTTTATCTCAGGCTCCTGACTTAAGCAAATACATCGACGACACTTTTATTACCAAGGTTAAGTAGTAGTAAGGGCTATGAGGCCGTGCTAGAGGCGTTAGCGTTTCTACGCGGTCTTTTTTATCCATTAAGGAGGCGGAATTATGGTCAAGTGCAAACTTTTAACACCCAAAGCTGAAATTGCCGCGCCGCTGTATGTAACCTTGAGCGCATTGACCTTTGTTCTGTTGGGAGTCATATGGTCGGCGCTTACTTACAGCGACCTTATTCCACCCATGTTCTTACCCCCGCCAGACAAGGTTGTTAAAGATAGTATATTACTGTTTACTGAATTCAATTTGATTGATGACATATCAGCCAGTGTTTTCCGGGTTACTGTCGGCTTTTTGCTGGCAGCAATCATTGCTGTACCGCTGGGTATTCTGATGGGCAGCCTCAAGGTATGTGAGGCGCTGGTTGAGCCGCTCTTAAGCTTTATCCGGTATATGCCGGCATCGGCGTTTATACCGCTCTTTATCCTATGGCTGGGTATTGGCGAGAGCGAAAAAATTGCTGTTATCCTTTTTGGAACCTTTTTCCCGCTGGCACTGATGGTTATGGATGTCACCAAGAATGTGTCCCACGACCTCATCGATACCTCATATACATTGGGAGTGTCGCGTATTGGCGTGTTTCGCCGGGTTATATTGCCGGCAAGTCTGCCAGGTATTGTTGATACCCTGAGAATCGCATTTGGCTGGGCCTGGACGTACTTAGTTGTCGCCGAGATTGTGGCTGCCGGCTCTGGCTTGGGGTATATGATTATGCAGTCACAGCGGTTTTTAAAGACAGGTAATATTATTGTAGGCATTATTGTGATTGGCGTAATTGGCATTGTTATTGATGTATTATTTAAATGGCTGTATGCCAGGATGTTCCCCTGGATGGGTAAAGGAGGCCGGTAGTATGACTGAGAAGGCGCAGGATAAATTGATCATTGAGGGCGTCAGTAAAACATTTACCGGTAAAGAACGTCAGGTTACGGCCCTGGCAGAGGCTAGCTTTACCGTCAAACCCAGTGAATTTGTTACCATCCTCGGACCGTCAGGCTGCGGCAAATCAACCATATTAAAGATTGTTGCTGGTCTGGAATCTCCCACTTCCGGCCGGGTACTCTTAAATGGCCGCGAGATAACAGAACCCGGACGCGACCGGGGCATGGTGTTTCAGACCTATACCTTGTTTCCCTGGCTTTCAGTGCGGGAGAATATAGAATTTGGCCTGGATGTTGCAGGAAAAACCAAACAGGAACGCCAAGAGGTATCAGAGCACTATATTGAAAAAATTGGCCTCAGAGGCTTTGAAAGTTTCTTCCCCCGTGATCTGTCCGGCGGTATGAAGCAGCGGGTGGCTATTGCCCGTGCCTTGGCTAATGACCCTGAGGTGTTGTTAATGGATGAGCCGTTCGGCGCCCTGGATGCACAAACCCGCACCGTGATGCAAGAACTGCTGCTGGATGTCTGGGATGAATCTCATAAAACAATCCTCTTCGTCACCCATGATGTCGATGAAGCCGTCTTTATTGGCGACACGATCTATGTCATGACCGCCCGGCCGGGGAGGATTAAGGCCCGGATTGAGGTTGACCTGCCGAATCAGCGAACCTTTGATCTGAAATTGAGTGAAGAGTTTACTCAGATTAAGCGCCAGGTCATGGGGCTTATCAGGGAAGAAGCCTGGAAAGCTGCTAATACCAATACATAATGTGCGGAGGGACAGCTTGCTATGAAAAACTTATCCAGGATTACCGAAACATTCTCCGAATCAGTGATCCGTGAAATGACCAGAATCTGCGATGAGGCCGGTGGTTATAACCTGTCGCAGGGCTTTCCGGATTTTGAAAGCCCGAAGGCCATTCAGGAAGCCGCCATTCGTGCGATCTCAGCCGGGTATAACCAATACCCTGTTACCTTTGGCGAGCCTGAACTCAGAGAGTCTATCAGCCGCAAGGTACGCCGGTATAATCATATTGAGTGTGATCCGGCCACAGACATTACAGTTACCTGTGGCGCTACTGAGGCCATGATTGCTACCCTAAAGGCATTGATTAATCCCGGGGATGAGATCATTATTTTCGAACCCTTTTATGAAAACTATGGTCCTGACTCGATCTTGTCAGGCGCAACCCCACGCTATGTTACATTGTATGGACCGGAGTGGCACTATTCATCTGAAGAATTGGCAGCTGCTTTTAATGAAAAGACCAAGGCAATTATTATTAATACACCCAATAACCCGACAGGCAAGGTGTTTACCAGGGCTGAACTTGAGGAAATCGCCGGACTGGCTATTAAATGGGATACCTACGCTGTTGCCGATGAGATATATGAGCATATCCTCTACGATGGTGTCGAACATATATCCATTGCATCACTGCCAGGCATGGCTGAACGGACAATCACCATCAACTCTATTTCCAAGACCTATTCGGTTACTGGCTGGCGGGTAGGATGGGCCATTGCGGCGCCCCCGATTACTAAGCGGATCCGGAAAGTGCACGATTTCTTTACCGTCGGTGCACCAACCCCTTTCCAACATGCCGCTGCCGAAGCCATGACTTATGGCCCGGAATACTATGAAGGGCTCAAAAACCATTACGCCGAAGCCCGTAATTATATTCTGGGGGCACTCAGGTCTGCTGGTTTTCAGTGTGAATTCCCTAAAGGTGCCTATTATGTGCTTGCCGATGCCAGTGGTATTATGGAGCGGTTAGGTCTTACCGACGATACCGCCTTTAGCCGCAAGCTGATTGAACTGGCTGGTGTTGCTACTGTACCTGGGTCCTCATTCTATGCTGAAAGGACAAAAGGCAGCCACCAGGTCCGCTTCTGTTTCTGTAAAAAATGGGAGACGCTGGAGAGTGTTGCCCATGCATTGGCAACCAAGCTGCCAAAGTAAATATATTTTTAAATATAAGCATAAGAACTGTCACCCCGCCAATACTAAGATTGAATAAATTCAATCTTAGTAACGGAAAGGGTGACAGTTTTGCGCATTAACAGTCCTTTAACAAGAATCGCAAGTGTTCTCCTCGTTCTGTTTGTCATAGCCGCTGTTTTGTCTGGTGGCTGCGGCACAGCGAATAAACCGGCTCCCAAGCCTCTGGATCAAGGCCAGCAAACACCTGGAGCGCCTGGCAATGTTACGATGCCACCCCGTATGGTGGTTGGCTATTACGAGAACCCCTGGCCGGGAACACCTGACCAAACAGGCTCTTTTCCCAGCATGAAGGCACATGCTAAGAGCTTGTCGGCAGTCGGCCCCTTCTGGTACAGAGCAACCCAAGACGGCACTCTTGAAGCCAAAGACAGCCAGTTGGTCTATGATACCGCCCGGCAGTTAGGTCTGAAAATGTATCCGTTAGTGACAAATAAAACCGGATCTACCGATACTGTGCTTGGCGATCCGGCAGTGCGTACCAAGGTAACTGACAGTATTGTCAAAATGGTACAGGAAAAAGGCTATGACGGCATTAATATCGACTTTGAGCTGCTTCCGCCCAAACATAAAGACAACCTGACCGCTTTTATGGCTGAACTGTACCCTAAGATGAAAGCCATTAATAAGACGGTGATCATCTCGGTATTCCCCAGGGTCGAAGTGGCGGAAGATGTATCCGGCGCGTATGATTACCCGAAGCTGGCCCCCAATACGGATTTTCTGCAGATTATGACCTATGATAACCACTGGGCTACCTCAGAACCAGGTCCGGTCGCCCCTGTGGAGTGGTTTGAGAAGAATGTTAAGTATGCCATTGAGCAGTCCGGAGGCCCGCATAAAGTCATAATCGGCATTAGCGCCTATGGGTATGATTGGGTCGGCAAAGAGGGCGAGACAGTTAAATATGTTGATGCCATTGTTTTGGCTGAAAAAAATGGTGCTAAAATCAACTATGATGAAAAAGCGCAGGCACCGTGGTTCAAATACAAAAATCATGAAGTGTGGTTTGAAAATGACAAAAGTACTGCCGCCAAGCTGGATATTGTGGCTAAATATAAACCGGCCGGTATTGCTGTTTGGCGTCTGGGCCAGGAGCAGCCAGAGATTTGGGGCATAATTGACAAGAAGTTTCCCAAAGAACAGTAATGCAAAACCTGTCGCTTAGGCGGCAGGTTTTGCTTGCCATAGAGCGAATAGTATTTGTAGTAAAAGGTTCATTAGAAAAGTCAGGCTGTTTGGTGCGAGGAGGACATAACCCGTAGTCGTACTGGCAGTGCCAGTGGGAAAGTCCGCAAGAATAACAATAACGTCGTCTATGAACCCCTTGGGCGGCAAATGTCTGGGCAGTGATTCGTTGTAACAGCATCGCACAGTTGGGCGTTTATGATGAGCTGTGAGGAGTGAAGAGCATGGCTGTTGTTGAAGTTACCATTGCCCCGCTGGGCACAGGTTCGCCCAGTGTCAGTCACTATGTGGCCGGTTGCCACAAAGTACTTGAACAGGCCACAGGCCTTAAATATCAGCTAACGCCAATGGCGACTGTAATTGAAGGTGACCTTGACCGCATTCTGGCGATTATTCGACAAATGCATGAAACACCGTTTAGCCGCGATGCACAGCGGGTTATGACCACAATCAGGATTGATGACAGGCGGGACAAAGAGGTGACAATGGCCGGAAAAATTAAGGCAGTCACCGATAAACTGTAACGGTTCCGACTTACAAATTCACCAAAAATGCTTGACCTTTTAATCTGGTTTTTGTTATACTTCAAGACAAGCCCCCGGCGACAGGGGGCTTGTCTTGTTATG
>NZ_DATMXX010000240.1:0-8826 GCF_035561255.1 Sporomusa sp.
ACATTAAACCAAGTTTTTCAAGATGTTTCGTGCTATTTATCACTATCAATCCCAATATTTTTTACTATTTGTCCTCCCCCAAAAAACTCGACCCCATTTAGTCTCCATACAGAGCATTTCCCAAAATAAAACACCCCACAACCAGAGGTTGGGGGGGGGTGATGAGCAGTAACATTTCTTTGTGGTCAGATAGTATAGTCATATACAGGTGTCGTACATCTAACCGCTTTACCTGCCCGGGTATTTATGAGCTGCCCTTTAGCAAGAACCAGCTTACCACTGATAAAAACATAGTCAATACCCTCAGGCATTGCATCAGGTAACCCAAAATCAGATTTATCCATAATACCTTTTATATCGAACACAACTAAATCAGCATCCATCCCTTCGCGCAGACGACCTTTGGAGTGAAAACCAAGGGTCTCAGCCGGCAGCAAGGTGGCTTTCCGGATTGCTTCCATTATCGTTAATTCATACCGTTCGCCAACCATTTGTCTGAAGTAGCGGGGAAAACTGCCGGCAATCTGCGGATGCCCTTCACCAGGCGCATATTCGCCGGTGTCAGTCGAGGGCATTGCATAGGGATGGCTTAAGGCCATATAAATCTCCTCTTCGATCCCGGTAAACACGACCACCGATGCATGGGGGTCATTGGCGCGCAAATCCCTGTACATGTCCATATTCAACCGTTTACCATTATACTTGCCGGTAACAGCCAGAATATCTTCAAGTTTCCAGCCATTTGACTCCATTGATTCCTCACTGAAAAGCACGGCGCCGACATGGCTTGCCCATTGGGTATACATACCACTGTCAAAACGGATATCCATGCCGTCGGCCCTGGCTTTATCAATCACTGCCAGAGCTTCATCCATTACGCCAGTACCATATTGATATACCAAATGGGAGATCTGAACCCTGGCGCCGGTTTGGCGGGCAATATCAATCGCTTCCACCAGTGAATACATATCAATGCTGGTACGCATCCGCGTATCTACCGATACCACTCTGCCATACCGTGCAGCCAACTTGCTGAGCTTGTATATTTCGTCATTGGAGCTGCCTGGTGCATAGGCTAAGCCCAGTGACAGACCGCAAGCCCCCTCTGCAAAGGCTTTCTCCACTTGATATTCCATGCGGGACAATTGCTCCGGCGTAGCCGGCTGGTGGGGGTCTGTGGCACCTACCGCATCCCGCAGGCTCATCGAATGGCCAAACATCTCTGCCTGGTTGATGATGAAACCGTCTTTTTCCTGGGCTGCAAAAAAGCCCTCAATATCCAGCGGGCTCAAACCACAATTACCGCCAACAGTGGTGGTAATGCCCTGCCGCAGTGACAACTCGCCGCAATAAGCACGCCAGTCCACATGCCCGTGGATGTCGATAAAGCCCGGGCAGACAATTCTACCGCCAGCATCAATCTCTTCAATACCGTGAATTTCCTGTTGGGTAACAGCAGCAATCTTGCCCGCCCTGATGCCGACATTGCCCTTTCTCCGCGTCAGTTTTTCCGGATCAACTAAAATACCATTTACAATCACGATATCAAACATCTTATCGCCACCTGTATGATTTATTAACGCATTAACCCCACTTCCACGGCTCATGGTTATCATATCATTTACACAAACAACGTACAACAGGGCACCTGTACAAAACTTCCTGACAAGCATAAAGAAAACACGGCTTCACCGGACCTTTGGCAAAAGCGGACAAGCAACAACCACCGGCAACCACCGGTGGCCTGGGGGAAAACTCTATGGTTTAACTGTGACTAACCTTTTTAATAAACCGCCTATCCTGCCGTTAAGTATGCCATCTGTTATTATGCCGGCAACCAGCCCCCAGAAAGGTGCGCCAATACCGGCGAGCGTTATCCCTGAAATAGTGACAAGAAAGGTGATCAAGCCGCTTTCCCGCTGTTGCTCGTCTTTCATTGCCGCCGACAGGCTTGCACTAAGTGAACCAAACAGGGCTACCCCGGATATCACTGCAACCAGCTCATTGGGCAGAGCCGAGAATACCGAAACAATAGTTGCACCAAATATACTAACCAGCATGTAGAAAAGACCACAGACAATCCCGGCAATATAGCGTTTGTCAAAATCAGGGTGAGCCTCTTTGCCTGTGCAGATAGCGGCAGTGATCGCCGCCAGGTTGATCCCATGGGAACCAAACGGAGCAGTCAGCAGCGAGGCAATCCCGGTAGCAGTTATCAGCGGGTTAGCCGGGGTATTAAACCCATCTACCCTTAATACGCCTATTCCTGTAGCATTTTGTGATACCATCGTGACAATACATAACGGAATCCCCAGCCCCAGTAATGCTTCCAGCGAGAATGTGGGCAGCGTAAACACCGGTTGAACCAAGCCAACGCTTACATGTTCAAAAGAGAGAGCATGCAGATTATAAGCTGCTATAAGACCGACAAACAGTGTAACAGCAACTGCATAGCGAGGGTATAAGCGTTTAGCAAGCAAATAGGACAAAATCATCGGGGAAGCTAAGATGGGCAATTGCTTTAAAGAAACAAATACCTCAACGCCAAACTTCAGTAAAATCCCGGCAAGCATTGCCGCAATGATCGACTGCGGAACACGTTTCATAATACCGGAAAATAAACCGGAAAAACCAAGGGCTGTGATAATTACAGCAGACAAAACGAAAGCCCCGATAGAATCTGAAAATGTATAGGCAGCCCAGCCCGATACCAGCAAAACAGCCCCGGGGGTCGACCAGGCGATGATGACCGGGGCCCTAAAGCGCATGCTCAGAATAAGTCCGGTCAGGCCACTGCCAAAGGATATCGCCCATATCCAGGAGGACAACTGGGCATCACTTAACTGTACAGCCTTAGCCGCCTGAAATACGATCAGCAGCGGCCCGGCATACGAAACGGTAACTGCGATTAATCCTGCGATAACTGCAGCTACTGAGCAATCTCTCTTGACCGCGGCAATAGCCAAAACGGCACTATCATACCACTTACGCACATTTCTTCCTCCTTGTGAAATTACCGGCAGCAAAATCGCTGCCAGATATTGCAGTGTTATATTTCAACATTGTATTATACATATATAATCATCAGTTATGTATAACAGTCAACAAACAAGTATAACACTTGCCCGGAGGTGTCATATTGAATATCACAGTCAACCGCCATTCTTCCGTAACTATTAAAGAGCAGGTCAGACTTGAAATTGCGCAGCGTATCCAGTCCGGCCTGCTCGAAGAAGGGCATCTGCTGCCTTCTGTCCGTCAGCTTTCCTCACAGTTGCATATCAGCCTTGTTACCGCCCACCAGGTGTACCAGGGGCTTGAAAAAGATGGCTTGATTGACGCCATCCGGGGCAAGGGTACCTTTGTTAAGAAACGCAAAATCACTCCAATCCAAAATACTCAGCCCCCGCATCCTGCGCTGCCGCCTTTCCAGTGGCAGTTATCTATTCCCGATTATCTCCCCCGGGCTAGCTACTGGAGCCATAGTGCGGTGCGATTACCACCAGAGATACTGGATTTATCTACCGCTTCGATACACCACAGCCTGCTGCCGCTTGATCTATTGCAAGATTCGATCAAACACGCCTTAAGCAAGCACACCCGCTCGCTGGGCAGTTATTCACCTTATCAGGGTGACCGGGAATTCCTGGAGGCAATCAGCCATTATCTCTTTACCCAGAGCGGATTAACGCTTGAACCCCACCGGCTTATCATTACCAATGGAACGCAACAGGGCCTTGATCTATTCGCCCGTACCTTTCTTGGTCCCGGTGACGTAATTGCGATGGAGACACCGTGCTTTTCCAGTGCGATCGATACATTTCGCTTAAGCCGGGCCACAATCCAGCCAATCCCGCTTGACCATGACGGGATGAGAATTGATATACTGGAGGAACTGGCTTCGCACGGGAGATTAAAGGCTATTTACACTGTGCCCACTTTTCAAAATCCTACCGGAATCATTATGTCGTACAGGCGCCGCAAAGAAATACTGGAGTTTGCTGAAGCGAATAATATTTTGATCCTGGAAGACGACCCGCACCGGGAATTATTTTCAGCCGGTAATGGGTTAAAAAAACTGCCGCCCCCACTAAAGTCACTGGATACGACCGGGCGGGTCATCTATTTAAAAGGCTTCAGCAAGTTTCTTTTCCCAGGTCTTCGCCTGGGGATTATGGCTGCTGACGGTTCAATCTACAACCGGCTGCTGGCAATTAAATCAATTGCCGACCTGGGCTCACCCCTCTGGCTGCAAAAAGCCCTCCTCCTTTTATTTACAAGCCCCCACCTTACCATGTATATCAAAAGCCTAAACCAGACCCTGGCCCAACGCCGCGAATTAGTCGCCACTATGTTGTCCAGAGAGCTAAATCCGGTTATTTATTATCCCCAGTTGGCAGGGGGAATGCATTTATGGCTAACCCTGCCGCCTGACCTCGCCGCGGATGATCTGATACCGGCTGCGCATCAACGTGGTATCCACTTTCTGCCTGGATCAATCTTTTACCCTGCCGAACCGGAATTAAATCATCTGCGAATCTGCTGGACGAACCTGTCCAACGAGGATTTGCCTAAGGCATTATCCTTGTTATGCGACCTGCTTAACCGTGCATTAACAGCCAAGCCTTAAGATGCCACGAAACAAAATCCTGCAAGGCCTTATTTCAGGTCTGGCAGGATTTTGTTAAATGTTCTTACGCATCCTTCCCTAGAACATGCACCTTAACATTCTTAATGCCGAAATCATAGGCTTTGTCTACAGACTGCATGGCAATATCGATGCGGTTGCCTTTAATGGCCCCGCCGGTATCCTCTGCCACTGCATAGTGACCTGTACCGTCAGGATATTCGATATAGACCCGGGAACCAAGAGGGATAATCTTGGGGTCAACAGCAACAACGCCAGGGCGAACAGTTGTCCCTAAGAATGTTTTATCACCCCACTGACCATTATCGTGCTCTCCCGGCGCATAAGCAGTGGCTTTAATCTCTAACACCTTTGCCGAATCAGCCGGTGCTTTGGCAGCAGGGGAGGCCTGCACTTTTTTAGTTGTTTGCTTGGTGGGAGTTTGATTAGAAGTAGTTTGTTTAGAGGTTGTCTGCTTGGAGGTTGTCGGTGCAACCGGGGTTTTGCTTTCGGTTTGCTGGCTTCGCTGAGCAGCCGCGGCGGCCTTCGCCTGCGCTTTAGCCAGCTTCTTTTGGGGAACCCTGCTATCTGACTGTAAATTAAAATGCCCTTTGGGGGATTTAACCATCTGATGATTAGCAGCCTTTGGCTGATTGGCATGATCGGGCGGCACGGCTGAAGCATGAGCTGTGGCAGGTATACCTGGCAGCAATGCTGAGGAAACCAGCGCTGCACCAGCAACGGCAGCTGTTGCAGCGATACGCTTCAGTCTGCGTTTAAGGGATTTGGTTTGTTTGCGCTGTGGTTGGTTTTTCACTCAATTCGCCTCCTTCCCAAAACTATTAATTATAGTTTCTGCCAAATGTTCTTTTCAATGCACAGCAGTTTTTAACATGCGAAATTCCGTTATGCCAGCAGCAGCTTCGTCAATAAATTATCGAGTTCACCAACCGATGCTGCTATGTAGTTAGGGTTTGCCTGTTGTATTTCAACTGCGCTACCGTAGCCATAACTGACACCGATAGAATCAATACCATTGTTTTGCGCGCCAATAATATCATGTTTTCTATCACCAACCATTATAATTCCCTCCCTGGCAACCTGAGGCAGCTGAGACAGGATATAGGCAATAATCTCAGTTTTATGAATCCGTGATCCGTCAAGGTGGCTGCCGACGATTGCCTTAAAAAGATGCGACAGCCCAAAGTGGGCTATAATCTGTTCAGAGAAAATCGTGGGTTTAGAGGTTGCAATAATTAATTCCGTAGCAGACCCTGTTAATTTGACAAGCAGGTCTTTGATTCCAGGATAAACGGCATTTTCATACATTCCAGACTGAGTAAAGTACTCCCGGTAATACCCTACTGCCGCTTTGGCTTCTGTCGCAGTGAGTGCGTAAAACTCCTGAAAAGATTCCACCAGCGGCGGACCAATAAACGGGATCAGCCTGTCTAAATCAGGCTCAGCAATATTAAATCTGGTAAGAGCATACTGCACAGATTTAGTAATACCAATTTTAGGATCTGTTAGGGTTCCGTCCAGATCGAACAATATTACCTGATATTTCATAGTAAACCACCTCATAAGTATGTCGAATTTTGCTGTGCATTTGTTGACAACCCCGTAAAAAGACTGATACAATAAAGTTTAAATAAATACTATCGTATAATTTTGGGGATATGGCCCAGAAATACCTGCCGGCAACCGTAAATTGCCTGTTACGTCAATAATGCTGCCTTCGAAGGGTAAAAGCCCTGACAGGGAAGTTTCGCTCATATACTGCCAAGCGGAGTTTCCCTGTTAGGGCTTTTTTGCATTTTCTGGTCATACCCTATTAACGCAGGAGGCTATCATGGATTTATTAAAACAAAGAATTCAGACTGACGGTCTGATTTTGAATAATTCTTTGCTAAAAGTTGACTCTTTTCTAAACCAGCAGATTGATCCTGAGCTTATGATGCGAATTGGTGAAGAATTTGTCAACCGATTTAAAGGCGAACACATTACTAAAATATTGACAATCGAATCCTCAGGCATCGCAGCTTCGGTTATGACCGGACTGCTGCTGCATGTACCTGTCGTTTTCGCCCGCAAACGCAAGCCAAAGGTAACAAGCGACGATGTGTATACAGCCAAGGTTTATTCCTATACCAAGGGCGAAAGTAACAACATCATCGTGTCCAAACAGTTTTTACAGGCAGATGACAGCGTGCTTATTATTGATGATTTTTTAGCGAACGGAGAAGCCGCTGCCGGCTTGGCTAATATTGTTGAGCAGGCTAATGCCAAAGTCGTAGGTATAGGTATTGTGATTGAGAAGTCTTTCCAGCCTGGGGCCCAGAAATTAACAGGGGCCGGTTACCGGGTTGAATCACTCGCCCGGATCAAATCGTTTTCCAACGGGCAAGTCAATTTTTTGTAAGCAAAGAAACTCTTTATAAATTAATCTTTACCTTTCAGCTTACTTCAATATGAATAACCGATACATCTGTAGTAGCTATCAGCCGATAGCTACTCTTATTATCCCCTTCCAACCGTTTGAGAAACCAACGCCTCCCCAGGTCTTTCCTGCTCGGCAGGGATACCGCAAAAGCCAGTCTGTTTGTTCCAGTGGTCAAACAAGCCGGAAACAACGACAGGTTGCTTGTACTAATTACCTGGTGCGGCACAGTGGGATTAACCTGGCAGATAATTAATTCCTGCCCGTCCTTTTCAATCTGCTGGAGAATCTCATTCATTATATCGGTGTCTGTGAAAACAGCTTTGGGTTCAATTAAGATACCCAGTTCATAAATTTTCAAGATATCAACCCCCAGAGGCTTTAAGCTAATATTGTACTATTTACACACCTGCTCTTAATTAATTCAATCGCAGGTGCTTTTCAATAGTGTTTCGAATTGGGCCAACAGCAGACATTTGTCTTTACGATCTTCAGGCTGTCTGCCCCGCTCATCCTGTATCGATACAAAACCAGCTCGCGTGTACATAGGATTAGCCCATGTACAAACAATTACATTAAACTTTGCGGTGCCGTGATGTACTCTTATTCTGCGAATACGCTCCTGTAGCATCAGCGAATTGATACCCAGGTGCCTCCATTTAGGCACAACAGTAGCCCAGGATAATTCATACACCGAGAATCCACACATTGACGGAGCCCACGCGGCTACGCCGATCACGCCGCCATTAACAATCGCTAAAATAAATCTTGCTCGAATATAGCCTTCAATATCACCGTTTAGAAAAGCCTTCATTTCTGCTTTTACATAAAGCAGACTCTCTTCTTCCCAGCCGCCTATGACAAACACGTTCAGTGCTTCTTCAAACCGATCTTCTGTTAAATCAACTAATTCAACATTAAACATAATGCACCTCCCTTGTCGTTGTGTAAACGCCATAACGAATCAGAGCCATAATCTCCAGTATAAAGCAATTATGGCTCTGATTCGTTATGACAAATTACTTTTCCTTTATTTTACTACGCTCAAATATCGACATTATGTGTAACGCTAGCTTTTATTGGCAGGGATATTGTTAAGCCGTAACGAAAAAAGGCTTAATCCAAGAGCCATGCAAGGAGGTTTTATTGCTTGAAATCCAGCAAATTTATACTTTTACTACTATTTTGCAGTGTAATTAGCATCATTCTTTATTCTCAGCGATTTTTTACAGCTGAATTATCAACAATTGAGAGCAATATTGAAATAGTACAGAACCACCATATAAAGCAATCCCGCAAAGTTGTTGAAATCCAAACTAAAATAAATAAAGTTCCTTTGCTGCTATGGAAGTTTATGCTAGCCGATTCCCAAGAGAAAAAGCTGCATTTTACCAAACAATTACTAGATCAAATCAGAGAGATTGAAACTGAACAGTTACTCGCCTTTAATAGAGATTCGGACGAGATGGTTTTATATAGTTATGTGCAAAAAAACTGGGGTGATTATAAACAGTTGGTTTTAAAAACGCTCGAGGCTGACAAGAACAATGACCCGGTCACTGCCCAGGACGCTTTGAGTACAAGCCTGATTTATCTCGAACGCGTAAATGACAGCATGAAAACGATTGTTGATTACCATCAGAACGATGTTTCGCAAAAAACGGTTAATGTGGCAGCAATCGCCCAGAGCTCAAAACAAAACGTGTTCATGTTTTCCTTTATTGCAATCACAATTTTCCTTTTTGTGGGATGTATTACG
>NZ_DATMXX010000241.1:0-9555 GCF_035561255.1 Sporomusa sp.
ATTATAATGATAGCTAGTATACCTGAGAATGTTTCTTTTTTGTCAATATCATACTAAAAACAACTTCCCTATCTTTTCTAATATAGGCTGTGCCAAAGGTGTGGTAATAATAACATCCGCCTCAAATTACACAAGGATTAAGGCCAATTTTCGCCCTCACCAACCATACGGTTGTGCGTATCATTATTGCGGGCAAAAATCTGGGGAATTACATGCCTTTCATGGTCTTTTTCTATGGGCTCCCGGCTCAGTGACGATAGCTTCCTCTTCAACTCATCAAAATGGCTATTTGTCCATACTAAACTATAAGGTTTACATTACCGCTTTCTTTACAATGTTTTATAATTATTTGCCATAAGAATACAAAATCCTGCAAATTAAAACTTTGCAGGATTAATGCTATTATTTCATGTTTTCTTTTGAACTCCTTGGAACCTTTTTTCGCATCACCAATGATGCGGTTCTCGTATCACTGGTAACGGTGCAGAAAGGACAATTTTCTTATTTAACCATATTTATGATCTCTTTATTCAATCTCGGTAAATACACCCACAGAAATAAGGATCGTCCCAGGCTGAATACGATAAAAGCAAGCCATACTCCGTGATTATGCAGAAGCGGTACTGCAAACCATAACAGCAGAAAATACGCTACAAGAGAATAAAGCATGGAGTTGCGGATAGGTGCCGATTGGGTAGCACCGACAAATATGCCGTAAAGCTGAAGTCCCCAAAAAGCGGCCAGCGGGAAAATGACAATCCAGTAACTATATTGCTGTGCCACCTGCTGCACCTCCGGGATGGTTGTAAACAGCAGGATCAGCGGCTCCCGGAAAAGCAGAACCGCCAGGGCCAGCAGCATGGCTGTCCCCCCGCCCCACATTGCTGTTAAGGTGATCGTTTTGGCATACAGCTGCCGGTTTTTCTCACCGATTGCTTTCCCCACCAAAACAGTACCGGCATTAGCAAAGCCACTGAGAAAATAGGCAATGACATAATGCAGCTGCAGCAATACAGCGTTAGCCGCCAGGATTGTGTCGCCGTAGCGCAGACCGTAGACCGCGAAATAATTAAAGACTGCTAACAGGCAGGCGGTCCTGATAAACAAATCGCCATTTACTCGCATCATATTGAGTAATGCGGCAGAATCAGCCAGAACAGCAGGTGAAAGCCCCCGCAAACTGATGAGTCCTGTCCTGAAAATCGCTGCTGTGCCGATGACCGCTGTTCCAATCTCGGCAATGAGGGTGGCTATCGCCACCCCGTCTGCCAACATACCAAGACCGGCAACAAAATATACGGCAAGGATCATATTCAATACATTCATGGTTACCTGCAGCCACAGAGACAGCTTCACCTTGGCCATTCCCAGCAGCCAGCCGGTAATGACATAGTTGGCCAGAGCAAAGGGAGCGCCCCAAATCCGGATGTCATAATAGGTGTCGGCAATGGCCTGTACCGTTTCATTCGGCGACAGCAGGGCAAACGCAGCGATCTTGATGGGCTGCTGCAAGACCACCAGCAGCAATCCTAAGCCCAAAGCAATTCCCATGGGTCTGAGCAGCGCCAGGGTGGTGCCCTGCTGCTCCCTCAGCCCGCTTGCCTGGGCGCTGAAGCCGGAAGTACTGACCCGCAGAAAGCCCAGCAGCCAGTAAAGAGTATTAAAGATCAGCACACCGATGGATACACCGCCAATATAGGCGGCCTGCGGCAGACGGCCCATGATTGCCGTGTCCACCACGCCTAATAAAGGAGTGGAAAGGGTTGTAATCGTCAGCGGTATGGCCAGAGCCAGGAAGTGCTTATGATCGGCCAGTGTGATGGCTGTACTTTGTTTTTCCTGCATAAAGCCTCCTGGAACTTAAGTAGCCCAATTGATTAGAATTTGAAGTTTCCGATTAAATGGTAAGAGTCCTTATAGCTGCTGAAGGTAGATTTCCCTTGGTCATAGGGTTTCAGGTTATAATAGCGGGCTTCTACATTGGCATTTTTCGCAACTACATACTGAACGCCAAAGCCATAGCCTTTGGCACCGTCGCCGCCAATACCGGTAGTACTATTACCGCCGCTTACAACTAATGTCCCGGGATTATTATAAGAGTCAATTGCACAATTACCGAGACTCAAATAGTCAAAACTGATACCAACGGTGCCAGGCTTACTGTTATCAATGCCTTTCCAGAGCAGCCGCCCCCAGTAGCCATGATCCTGAGCATTTGCAGGCAGCTTGCTATCGCTGTTCTTAACATACTCACCGGTGACCGTAAATTCGCCGGTCTTCGTTGTAAAGCCCACTGCGGTTTGTTCCAAATCATATTGTATTTTATTCTTATCTTTATCCAGGAAATTATTTGACATGGTATTCAGATGTCCTACTGTAATATTGGTAGCTGATCCGACATTTACTTTCAAATTGGCAAGAAAAGCATTAGTAGTATTACCGCTTGCCGTATAAGCGGCGAGATCACCATAACCGGCCGATAACTGGGCATTGCCAAAATTATAAGTAGCCATTGCCCCGTCTACCGAATTGTAGTCCCAAAGCAGGCCTTGTCCTAATGCAGGTAGAATACGCCCAACAGAAAGGGCTGTTTCTTTATTTTTCCATTGGAATTCCGCCCGATCAAAGCTTACCGTGTTATTTTTGGAGGTTTTACTTAGCTCATTTACCCCTCTAACATTTGATCGATTAGTTGCGGCAACCCTGCCCAGCAAAGTTACATTCTCCGCTACTTCCGAAGAGATGTTCAGCCGTACCCGCTGCTCCATACGGGTAGTGTTTTTTGCATCCTTATTTGTAGCATTTTGATTCCAGTTGCTTTGATAACGCAGCCGTGCATCGCCGCTGATTTTCACTGAAGACTTGCCTTTTTCCAACTTTTCCAGACGGCGTTCGGTATTGTCCGTGCTGCCCATATTGAGTTCCGGCGCAAATTCGGCCTGCAGCTTTTTTATCACCGCCTGATCCTCGCTGCCGGCCTTATCCGCTTTAGCGATGGCTTTAGCAACAATAGCCGCCATTTCGACCCGGGTCAGCATAACGTCCTCCCGGTAAACACTGCCGCCGAAGCCCTCGACAATACCGGCTTTGGCCAGTTGCCCAACTGCACTGTAAGACCAGTGATGCTCTGGAACCACAGCAAATAAATTGGCCGATGCAGCCAGTACCGTCCCCGCTACACTTATGCTGAAAGCGGCTCCGAGGGCTAACGCTATTTTCTTTTGCATATAATCTTTCCTCTCATTTCACTCGTATATTATTGCACAGGCCGTACCGGCTTCTCCATATGAACCAGTTGATAGGAACCACCTTCATCGAGAGTAATCTCAAAGCCCTGGCTTTGCCAGAAATGAAACCCGCCCGGCAAGAAGTGATGCGTATGAAGGTAAATCATGTTGTACGCCTGTTGACGGCAAAAGTCTTCCGCTTCTTTTAACAGCTTAGCGCCAATCCCCTGACGCCTGAGCGTTTTGTCAATATAACAACGACCGATTTCCGCCGTCGTCTTCCCGGGATAGCGCCCTTTCAGAACGGCAATCCGGTCATTATACTCACAAATCGCAATCGTCCCGATAACAGCACCCTCAGGGGAGAACGCCGCCCACATTTGATTGCGGGCAGGCTCAATATACAGCTTCGCCAGTCCCCAGACATCAGCGGTAATCGCACCTTGTCCATCCTGGGAAAAGAGGTCCTGCAGCTGTCCTAACAAGAAATTTTGCACGCAGTCAATATCATTATTGTCAATCTTGCGAATCACTATATTCCGGGCGTCCATCGTAACCTTCCTCTCCTGTCCTGCTAACTGCCGTTCTGTTGGTGTCGGCCTGCAGCGTCCCTGATTGCGGCTTTAATAAATGGCAGGCAGCACTGTGCCCTGGCCAAAGCTCCTCAAGCACCGGCTTTTCTTTGCGGCATATCCCCATGATTTCCGGACACCTGCTCTGAAACGGGCACCCTGGCGGCAAGTCAAGCGGGCTTGGTATCTCGCCTGCCAGCGGCCGGATGACTGTGCCCCCTTTTTTCTTCACCGGAAAAACCGCCTGCAGCAACGCCTTCGTATAAGGATGCCTGGCTTCATTCAGCACGTCGCCTGCAAGCACCTCTACGATATTGCCGAGATACATGACGGCAATCCGATGGCTTATCTGCGATACCAATGCCAAGTCATGGCAGATAAAAATCATGGACAGATTCTTTTCCTGCTGTATTCTGACCAGAAGTTCTACGATCTTTTTCTGCACCGATACATCCAGCGCACTGGTCGCCTCATCGCAAACGAGGATTTCCGGTTCAAGCGCCAGTGCCCGGGCAATCCCGATGCGCTGCCGCTGCCCGCCACTCATGTTGCCGGGGTAGCGGTCGGCAAACTCTTCCGGCAGCTCAACCATACGCAAAAGCTCTTCAGCCTTGTCTCCCGCCTCGCGGCCTTTGATCAGCTTAAAGTTGCGCAGCGGCTCGCACAGGATGTCTTTTATCTTCATCTTCGGATTAAAGGCCTGCGACGGATCCTGAAACACCATCTGAATATGCCGCCGGCTTTGCCGCATTCGCTCTCCCTTAAGCCGGGTCAGATCCTCGCCCCGGAAGCATATCGCCCCGCTTGTCGGCGCATGGAGCTGCATGATCAGTTTTACAAGCGTGCTTTTACCGCAGCCGCTTTCACCAACAACGCCGAGCGTTTCTCCCTGATACAGCGACAGCGACACGTCATCACAGGCTGTCAGCATGCACCCGTCAGCTGCCGGAAAACGCTTTACGACATGCTCGATTGCCAGAATCGGTTCCTTGTCAGCTGACATAGCTTTCTCCTCCAACCTGCGGTACCGCTGCTAACAGTTCTTTTGTATACGCCGACTGCGGCCGGGCGATAATATCATCCGTGCTACCGGCTTCTACGATTTCGCCTGCCTGCATGACGATCAGCTTATCTGACATATAAGCGGCCACACCGATATTATGGGTAACAATAATGATTGCCGTTTTATCCTGTTGGCAAATCTCCATCATTTCTTTTACCACCTGCGCCTGCGTTGTCACATCCAGCGCCGATGTCGGCTCATCCGCCAGCAGCAGACGCGGTTTAAAAAACATCGCCATGGCCACGCCGACACGCTGCCGCATCCCGCCGCTCAGTTCAAACGGATAGCTTTTCATGATGTTTTCCTGATTGGGCAAGTGCATTTTCCGGAGCATAGCTTGTGTCGCCTTGGCTGCTTCCTTTTTTGTCAGCGGCGAGTGTTCGCGGATATACTCCACAAACTGGCTGCCGATACGGCGAATGGGATCCAGCATGCTGCCGCTGTCCTGAAACACCATGGCAGCCTTTGGGCCACAGAGGCGGCACCACTCGGCAGGGGTATTGTCCAAGAGATTTTTGCCTTCAAAGAGAATTTTTCCGCCGCTTACACGCCCCTCATGCGGCAGGCAGCCAAGAATCGCGCGGATAACCGTTGTCTTGCCACTGCCGCTTTCGCCTACAATGGCAAGGACCTCGCCTTCATCAAGCGATACATTCACATTCCGGACGATTTCACGTTCCCCATAGGATACTGAAAGCTCCGATACCTCTAGCAACATTTCAGTTCTCCTTCGTGTACTATTATTTTTTAGCCGGTTTAATCTTATTGGTCAGCCAATAATAATCGGACGGATACATCCGGGCGCCTTCAATTGAGGTCGAACTGATGATGTTTGTTTCCGGATATCCCAGGAACAGAGCGGCCCCGTCGTTCATAATGATCTGCTGACAATCAATGATTAGCTGGCGGCGTTGTTGGCGGTCGAACGCTGTGGACAGTTCGGCAAACTTCGCATCCAGTGCCGGATTGCTATAACCGGAGCCGTTCTGCGGGTTATCACCGTTTGTATTCGTTTTCCAGTACCAATTCAGGAAGATCTCCGGATCACCGGTATTGGCAGTCGTAATGTTGGAAATCAAAAGCCCATATTCACCGTTAATCCCCATCTTATCGATCAGGTTATAGTCCACCGTCTTGATTTTTACATCAAAACCGACCTTTTTCGCATCAGACTGCACAGCCTCTGCGTAAATCGGCAGTTCGGCGCGGCTGTTGTATACGACAAAATCAACTGTAAGCTTCTTCCCATCTTTCTCCAGGATGCCGTCGCCGTCAGCATCCTTCCAGCCGGCTTCGGCCAAAAGTTGTTTGGCGCGTTCGATATTAAAGCTGTTCGGATCTTTGAGCTGATCGAAACCGTAATCCATCGACGGTGGTACCGGCGCCTTGCCTTCAATAAAGGTGCCCTTCAGAATAACCTCATTGTATACCTTTCGGTCGCAGGCACTGATAAATGCCGCACGAACCTTCGGATCACCCAAAACGCCTTTTTGATTAATCCGGGCCAATACGGTGCGCAGCGAGGCAATTCTGTCGACATGGAATTTTGCCTTATCGTTAAAAAGACCAATGTCACCTGCCGCAATATTGACCGCCATATCTACCTCACCGGACTGCAGAGCCATTGCCCGTGTATTCGGATCATCTATGGAGGGGATTTCAACAGTTTCATAAGGCACTACGCCGTCCCAATAATAGGGGTTTTTCACCAAAACTGCTTTATCCTTGACGAAAGTCTTGCACATATACGGCCCGGTGCCAATCGGTCCTTCCTTGGCAAAATTACGGGCCGGCTCAGCCGATACATCCACAATTAAAAAGAGCGGATCGGCTAAAAATCCCGGCATATTGGGCTCCGTTTTTTCTGTGTGGATCGTAAGTAGTTGGCCGTCAGCCTTCATTTCCTTATACTTAAAAAACGTTACCGCCCGTTTATTCTTGGCAAAGGCCCTTTCCAGAGATGCCTTAACAGCAGCCGCATCCAGCGGTTTGCCGTTCGAGAATTTCACCCCGTCTCTGATTTTAAAGGTCCAGGTCATGTGGTCGGCGCTGATCTGCCAGCTTTCAGCCAGCCACGGCTGTACATTCATCTTTTCATCAAATTTCACCAGGCTTTCCCCGATGCCATAACGCATGACAACCCAGCCAAAATAATTTTCCGTTGGTTCCAGTGAATCGGCAAAATTGGTTACACCAATTTTCAGTGTCTTTGTGTCGGCTTCCTTTTTACCACTGCTGCCGCAGCCTGCTATAAAGACCGCCGCCAGGCAGAGTATCATAAGTACCCAGGTTAACTTTCCTAATCTTTTCAAGAAATCTCATCCTTCCCCATCTGTGTTTTAGTCAATTGGCCCGCTGCGGGTCCAGGATATCGCGCAGGCTGTCTCCCCATAGGTTAAAAATCGCTACTACAATCAGGATTGCCGCCCCCGGATAAAGCATCAGCCAGGGAGCTGTCTGGATATGCTGTCTTCCCTCATTGAGCATAAGCCCCCATTCCGGCGTCGGCGGCTGCGCGCCAAAGCCCAAAAAGGACAACCCCGCCAATTCCATGATCATCGTACCGATGTCCATCGCGGCCGTTACAACAATCGTCGGCAGGATATTAGGCAAAATATGGCGCCATAAAATCTGCAGCGGTTTTGTCCCACTTATTACGGCCGCGGCGATAAAATCACGCTCGCGCAGTTTAAGTGTCAGACTACGCCCCAAACGCGCGTATTTGGTCCAACTCACCGCCGCCAGTGCCAAGATTGCATTGATGATATTGCCGCCCAGCATGCCGGCAATGGCAATAGCCAGCACGATACCCGGAAAGGCCAGCATCATATCGACAATACGCATAAGTACGGTATCCACCTTGCCGCCCATGTAACCTGCCAGCACGCCGATAAAAGTTCCCACCACTGTAATAACGGCAACCAGCGACAGCGTCATCATCAGCGAGGTTCGCGCCCCATAAATTATGCGTGACAAACAGTCCCGCCCTAGCTTGTCCGTCCCGAACAGGTGCTCTTCGGACGGGGCCTGCAGGGACTGACGCATCACCGCATCATACGGATCGTAAGGAGCCAGCCAGGGTGCAAAAAGGGCAAAACCGATAATCAAAAGGACAAAAAATGTGTACAGCCAGAATAAGAATTTGTCCTTTGTCCAAAGCACCACTCAGCAGCCCCCTTTCTTCAGCCGCGGGTCAAGATACGTATAGGAGATATCGACCAGCAGATTGATCACCATATACAAAACAGCAATCCAGAGGACAAAGCCCTGTACCAGAGGATAATCGCGCATCTCAATGGCATGTACGGCCATTTTGCCAAGCCCCGGCCAGGAAAAGACCATCTCGATGACAGCCACGCCACCCAGCAGCCAGCCAATTGACAGACCCAAGAGCGTAATCAACGGCAGGCACGCGTTCGGCAGCACATGCTGCCAGAGAATCTTCCGCATGGGAAAGCCCCGTATCCGTGCGCCAATGATATAATCCTGTCCCAGTTCCTCTAAAACCGCTGTACGCACCTGCCGAGTGTATTTAGCGGCCATCGCGATGGCCAGCGTCAGCGAGGGCAGCACCATCCGGTCGAACGATACCTCACCGCCCGCTATCGGGAACAATCTCAGTTTCAGCCCCAAAACATACAACAAGATGAGTCCTACCCAAAAGCTCGGCATGGATACGCCCAAAAACGAAATGCCGCGAATAAGATAATCAACAGCACGATTTCTGTATATCGCCGACAGTATCCCGCACGGCACCGAGATCAGAAGCATCATCACCGTCGCCGAGGCAGCGAGCACCATTGTTCCCGGCAAACTTTGCCAGAGACGGTCAGCTACCGGCATTTTTGCCGAATAAGACATGCCCATGTCTCCCTGTAAGACACCTGCAAGCCAGCGGAGATACTGTACATGAAACGGCTGGTCCAACCCCAACTGCGCCCGCGTCTCGGCAATCGTTTCCTCTGAAACAATGGTGTCAGCTACCTCCAGCAGCATCTCTACCGGATCTCCCGGTGACAGATACATCAGCGAAAATGTCAGCAGACTCACACCGAAAAGAGTAATAACCATCTGCAGTAAGCGATGTAAGAGCTCTTTTCCCTTCAAATCACCCTCTCCTTTCTATAAACTAGACTTGATTCAGACGGAGTTTTAAGCTCCAGCTGAATCTTAGTCGACGTTATCCAGGGACTTAGTCGCTCTGTACTCACCGCGTATGGAGGCGGGAGTATTAGAGCGGGTTAGTCATCGGATAAAATAAAAATCCGCATAGAATCGTCTTCTTAACAAAAAGACGGATTCTATGCGGATTTAGGCAAGCTGCCTATTGAAGCACACTGCGGCCAAAAGTTAAAATCAAATAACAGCCCAGACTGCACCCACATATCCATCTCCTTATCACGCGTAAGTCAACAATGAATCTTATTATAAGCAGGCTTTCTGGCTCATAGATCATCACCTTCACTTCCGTCTTCCCAAAGTTTCCTTCAGTGACGCTTGTTCGAAGCAGGCTCCCTATTTACAGCTGCGGGACAGCACGGGATTCTCACCCGTTTTCCTCTCATCATCAACATAAAATGTTGACGACACTTATAACGTTTTGTATATGAAATTGTCCTAATAGAAACATTTATACTAATTTCATGCATTTTTAATAACTATCAATATAAATGATTATTGGGTATATAGTATC
>NZ_DATMXX010000242.1:0-3518 GCF_035561255.1 Sporomusa sp.
GAAGATAACCCTACGTAATAAAAAAAGTATTACCATTTTTACGCAAAAAATAGCCGGGAGAAATTCCCGGCAAGCTGCTCTAGTTTAGAAAAGCAAATCAATTATCAGTTACTGAGGATGTATTTAGTATATCAAACAAAAATGAATAACTAATGAATATTCTCTTAGAAAGAATATACAAAACGAAACCCTTTATTTTGTGACAAAAGGTTTCGTCTTGTCCACTGTGTTCCCATTACTGGGATTTAGTGGTGACCGCTATGCTCATTTGACTGATTATTGCTATCGGCAGACGGCGGTACTTGCCGCTCATTTTGCTGAGTATTAGTTTGCTCAGCGAGCACAATCGTTGAAACCATTCCGGAGGTCGCTACAAATGCTCCCAGCATTAAAGCCACTACCAACTTAGATACCCTCTTATTCATACAATCCCATCCCCTTTTTGAAAATGATATATAGGGCTTATCGTAAGCACCCACCATTTACTTATATAAATATTACCATAAAAATGTGAATAAGTTATGAATTAGCTATGAATATTTTGTGGTTTTGCATCCTTTTATTCGAAGTTATAGCCCGATAAAGGCAGGCAACGTTCCACTTTTACCGATCTATGGGATAACTGGATAGTGTCGTATCGGACTGGGACAGAGCAAACTGTCAACCTGGTCTTGAATACAGTAAAAGCAGCAAAACAAAAAGAAAGGGTCACCGCAGAGCTGCAACTCCACAGTGACCAGGATTTCAATCAGTATTGCCTGATATATGTGTTGTACATTGGCACAGAATATCCCCGCATATACTGGCTATGCATTCTCATATGCCAGAACAACTCCAACCTGAGCCGGTAGTATCCATAACAGATATAGGGCCTGATGGTATAACACCATATCCGGTTTCGTACATACCATAGCTGGGAGTAATGGCGTCAAGTATAGCAGCTACAAGTAAAGCCCCCACCAAAAAGTAAGCCGCCTTTTGAAGCCAAGTATTAGTAAACGAATTAAACATACTAAGAATGGTAAAACCTCCCTTTATTTTATTATACCATTCCCCTATTTACTTTATCTATTATAGCTATAAAAAAACAGCGCCTGTAAGGACGCTGTCTTTATGGCTATATTTCTGCAGTTAAGCCAACTCTTGTTTTATACGTTCAAATTCTTCACGACTGATTTCGCCGCGAGCATAACGCTGTTTCAGTATTTCGAGCGCGGAGATAGATGCAACAGGCGTTGCCGAAACCAGGCAGGCAGATTTGCCTGAAACAGCTTCGATTAGCCACCGCACTAGAAAGTATAGCCCAGCCAAAAGCAATACCCAATAAAGCAGGCTAAACACGCTATGGGAGAATCCGCCAAACAGTGAACTGCCATAACCGTAGCCCTGCCCAGCGTAACCCATCATACCATTACCCATACATTACACCTCCTTAACAATTGTATGCCCCCGTCTTACCCCTCCACTCTTCCAAAAGTAACGGAAGCCTTATATATAGAGTATAGCAAATATTTATGAATATCCTATGAATTCTCAGAAACTGTTGCACTTCACCCTCGCAAAATGCACAAAGCTGAAATAACAATTTCCATAATATTGTTTCCGCGCTGAGTCGTTACCGATCAGTACTATAAGGTAGATATACAAAAAAAGTAGTTCCCGTTCCCTGGCCACTATCAACGATAACTTTACCACCGTGGAATTCCACCAATTGTTTCACAATCGCCAGTCCCAGACCGGTGCCACCGCTTTTCCGGTCCCGAGATTTTTCTCCCCGGTAAAAATGGTCAAAAATGTGGGGAATAACGTCAGGCGCAATGCCTGGGCCGTTATCACTGACAGCAATCTTTACCCATTGCTGTCCTTGATTTTTCTCTAACTCTGTTGTTACCAACACTTTGCCGCTATCCGGGGTATACCGGAGCGCGTTGACAAAGATATTGCTGAAGACTTGACTAATTCGGTCAGGATCGACGTTAATCTCTGGCATTTTTTCAATTAAATTGCACTCGACAGCCATTTTCTTTTCGTCTATCGTTGTTTTCATGAGTTGAATTGTCCGGCGTATCAGATGGTTGATGTTAGTTGGCTGCTTATCCAGGGAAAGCTGCCCCACTTCAGCCAAGGACAAGTCTTTGAGGTCGGTGATGAGGCGATTTAGACGCACCGTTTCCTCATGCAGTGACGCCACCTCTACTTTATTTAAATCAATCACATCATCTAACATGCCTTCCAGATGCCCTTTTATAATAGCAATAGGAGTGCGTAATTCGTGAGCAATATTGGCCAATAACTGCTGCCTTAACTTCATGTTGCTTTCGAGGGTTGTGGCCATCCGGTTAAAGATTCTGGCTAAATGTCCCACCTCATCTTTCGAGGAAACGGGTACCCGTTGCTCCAAATCCCCCTGCTCAATAGCCTCGGCAGCGATACTAAGTCTCCGTAATGGTACGGTGATACTGCGTGCTAAGGAATAGCTTGCCATTAGCCCTAGCACAATGAGTATAGCCCCGACCCAGTTTAGTGACCTATGGACAGAGGCTAAAAATGTCAATTCAGCTTGTCCATGGTGTATCATGCCGCCACGCCCCATAAGTACTAAATATTCCCGAAACAGCTGGTTCATTTGATAATCGGCAAGATAAATAAGCAGTACCACGGTAAAGGCCACAAACAAAAACATGAGGCCGGTTATCCGATAGACAATACTATTCATTCTTGGCCACCCCGGCTAATTTATAACCCATCCCATAGACAGTCTGAATATATACCGGTTCTTTTGGGTTGATCTCCAACTTGCGCCGCAAGTTCTTAATATGGGCATCAATAGTCCGTTCGTACCCTTCGAACGTGTAACCATGGACTTGTTCGGCGATTTGGAGGCGGCTATATACCTTTCCCGGGTTCGTAGCCAGCAGTTCTACTATCTTAAATTCGGTGGGTGTTAGCACTACCGCTTCACCGTCCCGGCTTACCTGATACGAATTCATATCAATCGTCAAACCGCCAGTTTTTATCGTCACTTTGCGCAAGACAGCCCTATTGGTACGCCGCAAAATTGCTTTGGCACGAGCCACCACCTCTTTGGAACTAAAGGGTTTAATGACATAGTCATCGGCGCCAATTTCCAGGCCGACCAGCCGGTCGCTTTCTTCATCGCGGGCGGTAAGCATAATAATCGGAATATCATTATCTTTGCGCAACCGCCGGCATACTTCCCAACCGTCAATACCAGGCATCATCAGGTCAAGCACCATAATGTCCGGCTTGTGTTCGCGCACAGCCATTAATGCATCAATGCCATCTGCCGCAGTATAGGCGATAAACCCGTCCTTCTCAAAATATATCTTTAACAACTTTACCAGTTTGGCATCATCATCCACAAGTAACACTGAATTTTGTACCATTTTATACCTCCTCATTCGCTCTATCTCCTTGTGGCCATATACTGTAACGTAAAATATGGTTTAGTAATTGCCCAAGTTTACCTTGATTAACACCAGTATACACTTTTAATA
>NZ_DATMXX010000243.1:0-40079 GCF_035561255.1 Sporomusa sp.
CGTAGTCACAAAACATATTATACTTATTTTTTGATTGTTTGTCAAGCATGGATTTTACGTATTTTATAAGTTGCTGCCCGCACAGTGCGGGCAGCAACGCTAGTTTATAGGTCGCGGTATTTTGACTGGCCTTCAGTGTAAAAGTTGCGTCCCTCGCTGTCGATAACAACAATTGCGGGGAAATCTTCAACCGTTAACCGGGACAGTGCCTCCGGGCCAAGATCCTCGTAGGCCACGATCTCGTATTTCTTAATTGTCTTAGCAATAAGTGCAGCAGCCCCGCCGGTTGCTGCGAAATAGACTGCGCCATGCTGCTGCATCGCATTAACCACTTCAGGTGAGCGATAGCCTTTACCAATCATGCCCCGCAGCCCTTGCTCAAGTATCCGCGGTGTGTAAGCATCCATCCGGCCGCTGGTAGTCGGGCCGGCGGAACCGATGGCCTGACCTGGTTTAGCCGGTGCAGGGCCGACATAGTATACAATTTGGTCAGTGAAATCAACCGGTAATTTTTCACCAGCGTCCAATGCTTCCACCATACGTTTATGAGCGGCATCCCGGGCAGTATAAATAGTACCGGTAATGAGAACTAAATCGCCGGCTTTGAGTTGGCGGGCCTTGTCACTTGACAGCGGGGTGACAATCTTAATTGCTTCTTCCATTTTCCAGTCCCCCTTATAGTTCCACTTCGGCATGGCGGGTGGCATGACAGTTAATGTTGATAGCCACAGGCAGACCAGCGATATGTGTTGGATAGTATTCTATATTGACAGCAAGCGCTGTCACCCGGCCGCCAAGACCTTGGGGTCCTACACCGGTTTTATTAACCAGTTCTAAAAATTCCTGTTCAAGCTTAGCATAATCCGGATGGGAATTACGCTGATCAATCGGGCGCAGCAATGCCTTCTTAGCGATAGTTGCTGCTTTTTCCATAGTACCACCAATACCGATACCGACAACAATCGGCGGACAGGGGTTAGAGCCAGCGTTAAAAATGGTATCCACAAGGAACTTGCGGATTGCAGGCAAACCGTCTGATGGCTTGAACATCTTAAGGGTGCTCATGTTCTCACTGCCAAAACCCTTAGGTGCTAATGTGATCTTTATTTTGTCACCAGGAACAATACTTGTATGCAACACTGCCGGGGTATTATCACCGGTATTTTTACGGTTAAACAGCGGCTCGGCAACAACTGATTTCCTCAAATAGCCTTCGGTATACCCCTGGGCTACACCGGCATTGACAGCATCAACTAAACTGCCACCGGTGAGGTGTACGTCCTGACCAACCTCCATAAATATAACGGCCATACCGGTATCCTGACAGATAGGCATTTGTTCATCCCTGGCAATGCAGGCATTCTCTACTAATTGTCCGAGAATCGCTTTTCCCAGCGGGGATTCTTCCCGTTCCCGTCCTGCTTCTAATGCAGCGCGAATATCGTCAGACAGGTAATAGTTAGCATCAACAGCCAGCTTAGCGACAGCTGCTGTAATTTGTGAGACGTCGATTGTACGCATTCTTTCCTCCTTGCTTAGCGGTTCCGCTTGATACGCTCTGCTGTTTTTTCCCGAATGATTTCAGGGTCAACCTTAAGCCTGGCTACCCCGGTCTCCATGGCAGACTTAGCTACTGCAGCAGCAACTGCCGGGGCGACACGAGGGTCAAAAACATCAGGTACAATATAGTCTTCCCGTAGTTCTGCTTCAGGGATCAGATCAGCAATCGCGTAAACAGCGGCAATTTTCATAGCTTCATTGATTTGGCGGGCTCTTACGTCAATGGCCCCCCGGAACACACCCGGGAACACAGTAACGTTGTTTACCTGGTTAGGGGCATCTGAGCGGCCGGTTCCGGCAATCCTTGCACCAGCAGCTTTGGCTTCGTCATAGCTTATTTCCGGCTCAGGGTTAGCCATGGCAATAACAATAGCATCAGGATTCATATTCTTAATAATCTCTTTAGTAAATGCACCAGGGGCCGAAACACCGATTAGGGCATCCGCATTTTTAGAAACAAACTCCAGCTTACCTTCCAGTTTAGTCAGATTGGTAACTTTAGCAAGCTCAGTCTGAACCCGGTTCAAACCAGGCATTCCTTTATACAGGGCACCATGGATATCAACCATGATTACATTCTTCGCCCCGGCGTTAACAAGCAGGCGGCCAATCGCAGTACCGGCAGCACCGGCACCATTAACGATAATCTTGGCTGTAGCCAATTCTTTTTTCACAAAACGCAGAGCACTGATAAGTGCCGATACACCGGCAATCGCGGTTCCGTGCTGATCGTCGTGAAACACCGGAATATCCATTTTCTCTTTTAATATATCTTCAATGTCATAACACTTGGGTGAAGAGAAGTCTTCCAGGTTGATGCCCGCAAAGGTAGGTTGCAATAATCTTACAGTCTCAACTATTTTGTCCGGGTCTTTGGTATCGAGACAAATAGGTATCGCATCAACATCGCCAAATACTTTAAAAAGTACAGCTTTGCCTTCCATGACCGGCATAGCTGCTTCAGGGCCAATATCACCAAGCCCTAACACCCGGGTACCATCTGAAACAACGGCAATCATATTGCCACGACAGGTAAGTTCAAATGATAGGTCTTTATTCTCTTTAATGTCTTTGCATGGTTCAGCGACTCCAGGTGTATAGGCCAAACTGAGGTCATGCCGGGAAGACAGCGGTACTTTTGAGGCCACTGCCAGTTTTCCCTGATTGTCCCGGTGAAGTTTTAATGCTGCTTCGCGTATGTCCATAGTATAACCCCCTCGAATTTTGAGCAGTTTGACTAAACTAACCTAACTTCCTGAATTGATTTTTTACCCTCAGATAAAATCCGCTATCTCCTATATTACTGAATATGGTAAGCGGATTAAAGGGATTGTATGCGAATTACAGATCTTAAGCGATGTTAATGCCGTGAATGGCTATCCTTAATCCGGGCAATGACCGGCTGGGCATCAGGTGACATCAGATACCGGTATGTTGTCACAGGAACTAATTCTTTAACGGCAGACCAGTCATCCTGGCGGATAAGTTCCCGTACCCGCGAAGCACTAATCGCCTCGCCACCAGTGGTAATGCGGGGCATAATCTCCAGACCAATTCCGTGTTGAGGCAATATATCAGCTAACGCCTCATTATATCCAGAGGTTGTTGTGCAATATGGCTCGTCACCTACATAACGTCTGGTAATACCAAGGGCCGGGGCAATATAGCGGGCGAAGATTGTGGCATCAAGACGTGTTTGGGCTTTATTGGTAGCCTCGCCTTTCGTAAAATAGCTGGGAAATGTCGCTGCTGAAACAATATATTTACCAGCCGGCAGCACTAAAACATTGTTATACTCAGCCAGTCCCTCCCGGACTAACTGCAGGCGTACGGCAAAGGGAAAAAGCGATTTCTCTTCACTGACTACCAGGACAATAACGCCCTTGTTTTCGCTTACTGCCCGGGAGATTACTGCCTTGTGACCTAAGGTAAACGGATTACAGTTAACAACTAGCGCTGCCCTTGGGCCTGCAGGTAAAAGCGCGGCCGCTGTAGCGATTTGCCGGCAATAGTCATCAATAGAGCCTAAACCGGACTCCAGGAGAACGGCAAAGGGGTCGCTGCGAGCCACCTCTTTAAATCCTAATGCCGTAAACATGGGGGCGGCACTGGGTTTAGTATAGATGAAATAGTGGTAAATACCACGCTGCCCAGCCTGCTGCATGAGCTGACTGACAACATTGGCAGTCAGTCCCTCCCCCTGCAGCTTAGGTGAAACAGCAATATTGCGCAATACTTCCCCGGCTAAGGAACCGGTAGCAATCATCTCATCATTCTGATAGAAAGCAATGGTATAGTCGACAGCACCGTCAAAGGTCAGATCAAAACCGACCAAAAAAGCACGGACAGCCTCGACTTCCCGGTTACTATCCAGATTGATTTCCCGCAAATCATAGTTACCCCACATACCATTTACCCTCCTATACCGGTATAGCCGCAGCCAAAAGACCTTGATTGCCAAACCAGCGATGACCGCTGGCTGGAGTATTCTCCCCTTTGATCATCGCTAGCTTGTGTAAAGCACCTTATTTATCTCTGTCTATCTTACTTGCCTTACCACATCAATTACGGTGCCGTCACGGTACTCGACAACGGCAACAATTTTATCCTGAGTTGTTACGGTTTCAGGTACACCGGCAATTTTTTCTGCCAATGCCTTTAGTTCTTCTACAGTTTTCAGTGGTAATCCTGCCGCCTGCAATTTTTCGTATAAATCAGTACGGTGCGGGTTAACAGCTACACCGCGTTCGGTAACCAGCACGTCTACCGTCTCCCCGGGTGTAGTGGCTGTCAGGACTTTGTCCATAATGATAGGTAAACGGCCGCGCAGCAAATTGGCAACTACAATCGTCACCTTGGCCCCGGCGGCCGCATCACTATGACCACCGGAACCGCCCATAACAACACCGTCTGAGCCTGTTACCACATTAATATTAAAGCCGGTATCAATCTCAGTCGCCCCTAGCACAACCACATCCAATTTATTTACAGCAGCGCCCAGGTTAAACGGACTGGCATAAAAATCGGCGCCTACCTCCAAGTGATTGGGATTGGCTGCTAAAGAACGAACCGCGTCAAGATCAAACCCCTGCACATCGATTAGCTTTCTAAACAATCCGCTTTCCAGCATCTCAACCATATAGCCGGTTATGCCGCCCAGGGCAAAACTGCCGGTAACGCCGGCCTCTTCCATCATCTGCCGGACATAATAGGCCGCAGCTAATGACGCACCACCTGCTCCTGTTTGGAAGGAGAAGCCGTCTTTGATCAGACCGGTGGCTTTAATCACTTTCGCGGTCGTTTCAGCGATTTTAAGACCAACCGGGTCGCGGGTTATTTTTGTGGTACCGGACACGATACCTTTGGGATCGCCAATACAATCAACCTTGACAACATAGTCCACCCGGGTTTGCGGGATTGATATGGGTGACAGCGGAAACGGCAGCAAATGGTCAGTAATGGCGACAACATGGTCGGCATACTGCGCATCAGGAATGGCGTAGCCAAGTGAACCGCAGGCTGCGGGGCCTTCAACACCATTGATATTGCCATAGTCGTCAGCTGCTGGTGCAGCAATAAAGGCTACGTCAATTTTTAGCTGGCCGCATTCGATGGCTCTGGCCCGGCCCCCGTGTGTTCTGAGCACAACCGGACGGGGAAATACCCCACTGGATACCGCCTGGGCCACCGGACCGGACATATAGTTTGTATCAAGCCCTGTCACTACACCATTCTTAACATGCTCAACGATAGGCGCATGAACAGGGAATACCGAGCTTAGGGCAACAGTCAGGTTCTTAAGCCCCATTTTGGCAGCAACAGCCAACACCATGTTGACAACACCGTCACCATTTCTTAAATGATGATGAAAAGACAGCGTCATACCGTCAGTAACCGGGATACGCTTAAATACGGCGGCTAAGTCGTCGACCAGCTTGGGCTCGCCGGGCAAAATCCGTTTTACTTTTGGCGCCTGGCGCAGCATATCAGGCACAGTGGCAAATGCACCGGCAAAAGGCCTTACTTTGCCGTATCCTTCAACATATTCAGGCAGGTTACGGCCAATAGCGTTTGTTAATTGATTCATATTATGCCTCCTCTGCCAGGCCCAGCAAATGGGCCAGATACAAGATACGCTCAGCCCTGGCAACAATGGGGGCGTCAACCATTTTACCGTCAAGCGAAGCCACTCCTGAACCTTCAGCTTCAGCCTTGCGGATGGCTTTTATCACCCGCTTGGCCCAGTCAATCTCATGCGCAGTTGGGTTAAATACATTATGGATATCATCAATTTGCCGGGGGTTAATCGCCAGCTTGCCTTTGAAACCCAGCTGTTTGGCCAGCACAGTATCGGCTAGCAGGCCATCCCGGTCATTAACATCAGTAAAGGGCGTATCGATTGACTGAATCCCGGCAGCAGCGGCGCTGTTAACCACAATTGTCCGGGCGCTGAAAATCTCAGTACCTTCTTTAGTACGTTTAGCTCCCAACGATGCCGTATAGTCCTCAGCGCCAAAAGCCAGCGCCACCACCCGTTTATCGGCCCTGGCGATCCGATAAGCCTCAGCAATGCCGCACGGGGTTTCTAAGAGCGCGATAAGGTTAACCGGCGTTTGCCCCGGCGTTTCAGCAGCCGCCACCAGACGGGATACCTCCTGGATATCTTCCGGGCTTTCAACCTTTGGCACTAAAATGGCATCCGGGCGACAAGGCACAATCGACTTAATATCCTGCCGGGCAAACGTGTCAAGCGGGTTAATCCGCACTACTTTTTCACTGGCACCGTAGTCAATTGTTGTTAGTGATTGTGCAACCAGCAGCCGGGCGGCGTCTTTTTCTTGCGGAGCAACAGCGTCTTCAAGATCAAGAATAATGGCATCAGCCCCGAATACGCCACCGTTTTGCAGCATGCCAGGGTTGTTTCCCGGCATAAAGAGCATGGTTCGGCGCAAATCCATTATATCAGCTCCTTTTCAAGGATAACGCCAGCCCTGGAGAGGGCGGCCAGAGTGCGAGCCCGGATGGTGCAGTCAAGGGCCCCCCGGTCAACAGCTTTAATGTATATGTCAGTAACGTTTTGTTCAGCTACTATGGCAGCAATTGTCTTGTGAATAGCCTGACCGTATTGAGTGAGAACAATGCTTTCCAGCTCAATGTTTACACCACTGCCCTGAACACCGGGCGCCACTGTTATCATGATGTCGTTGGATTCAAGAGTACCGGCTTGCGCCGGTTTTAGTTCGTTCATAGTAACCTCCTTAAGAAAACAGGCTGATTAGCCTATCATTAATCAGCCTTAGCAATTGACGGTGTTTAAAAGATTAAACCCGTCAAGCGTATCGGACATTGGACCAACAAGGCCGATAATAAGGTATGTGCGGGTTTTAGGATCAAATTTATATTCAGGCATGAGACGGAAGTTTTCAATTTCCTCAGTATTGCGCACATGGGTACGCGGGCCGGAGCAGGACCAGGTCATGTCACCAATCTTAATATGGCCCTCATCACAATAGCTGATGTTTATTTCTTCATCGATCAGCTTTTTTACTTTACGCTCTACGTCTGCTAACGCCACCGACAATTCCAGCGGGTATTCCAGCACAAAGCCATGATGCACATCGCGATGCCGGAACTCCAATATGGCACCATAGTCGTTTACCAGGATGCGGGTGGTAAGATCTTCAGCCGTATGCGCCATTTTACGGTATTGCAGCGTTTTGACAACAACGTCACGGATTTCTTGCGGCACAGGCCCGAATACTGTCGGCCTGACAACAATAACCTCGCCACCAACGCCGATGAGCACATCGGCGTTAGTTTTGAGCAAGGGGTATAAAAGATCAAAGTGCTCGACAATAACCCGTTTGTCATGCGCCAGCGCCTGCCGGACAGCCTCCGCCAAAACGTGTATCTGCGTAAATGCCAGTTCAAACCGCATATCAATATGATAGGTATGGCTCGAGAAAAATCCCCTGTCTATATTCTTGAGCAGCGGCAACGGCCTGATGTTAACGCCATCATCATCGTTGGTAAGTTCCAAACCAGGGAACATCCCCTTCACCATCGATGATTTACCAGCACCCGCATCACCAATGATACCGATAAGGCGATCAAGCGGCGATAAATAGCGTTCACTCAACTGCTGCCCCAGGATGTACATCCGGTTGCGGCCACGGGGCGCAAAGTAGCTGGAATACATGAGTTGGTCGCCAAGACCTAGCGTAATAGTCGATTTCATGACAGGTCCCCCTCCTCTGAACTGCTAAACCCCTGTCAGCGTCTTCGATTTGTCTGGCACCCGGAACTTTCTAGCAGTTATTAATTTTTAATGTTTACGGGCATGGCGCACTGCAAGAATGCGCTGCATTTCATTATAAACAATCATGTAGCCTTCGTCTACGCCCATGCCAGGTTTAGCCAGCATTTGCACCGGTTGGGTAGCCATCGCGACATGGACGCACACCTCTGCCGAACGGTTAGTCTCATTGCAGGTGCCGCCCTGGTAAGCGCCAACGCCTTTTTGTTTGCAGTACAGTACAGCCTCAATGATATTGTTAATGCCGCCAAGGTCAGGGGTTTTAATTTGCAGCATATCACCGGCGCCTTTGTCGGCAAAGTCCTTAATATCTTCAAACGTGTTGCACCACTCGTCAGCTACAATTTCAACATTGATCTTCTCGGTATGGAGGCGGGAAGTAATCTCAGCAAGTACTTCAATCTGCTTTTCACGTTCTTCAACATCGACAGGTCCTTCAATGCGGAGTTTTAGTGGCGCAGCGGCTTGTTCGAGCTGACGGAAATATTTCACCATACGGTCAACATCATTGTTGAACGCCAGACCAATTGTGCCATATACATCAATATGCAATACCGGAGCATAGTCGGCAGTAGTCTTGAGCTTAGCCACGCGGTCACGCAGCCAGCCAACATATTCTAACAGCAGCTCGCCGTTTTCTCCCAGTTTTTCCTTAACATTATTGATAAGGCCATGGGGCAATACCTCGGCATGTTTAATAATCATTTTGTCAACATTATTATAACGGTCATCACCTGACTGGGTAAAGATAGCAATCTCTTTATCACTTACATGGGTATTATATTCATCAGCAATAACTTCACACATCAGCTGTTTTTTGGCTTTAGCCACAGCATCCAAAATAGCCTGGGTAACGCCATAACGCAGAGCGGTATGAATTCGTTTGCCGTTTTCGTAATTCAGGTTGTCAATCTCTTCAGCCAGTTGTTTGAAAGAAGCCAGCTCGCGGCCAACAAGACGGGGTTTGATCATCTTTTCAATAACCGGGATAAAATCTTCCGCCAGGAACAACGGATCACGTCCGCCTGCACCGCTATATTGAACGGCAGCACAATCACCATGAGCGATCTGGCCGTCTTCTAAAATAATCAGAACAGATACAGCCTCACCGGCCTGACGTACAGCCTTAAAACCATCAGTAACCGGTTGTCCAATATAGGTAAAGCCATCATGGGCAGCACCGGTTTTAATCGCCCGTTGATCATCAAAGTAAAAACCGGTACGGCCTTTTGCGCAAACTACATCATGTATTTTCATTGTATATCGCTCCTTATTATTCGTATAAAGATAACGCTAAAAAGGCGAGATTGCTCACTTTCGTTTACAATGACGGCAGGTGAGAACACTTTCTCCTAGTCATTGCTAACGCAACATGGCAATCTCACCTCTATATTTTGTTTAGCCCTTCATATTTGCAACTTGCTGGCTCACTAACTGACTTTCCGCTGCTTCAGTTAACTTAACTGGCGCACTTAGCGCGGGCGTCCTACCAGATTACCTTTGGAAATAGCGTAGATATCATCAATAACCATTTGGAAGCTGGGTGTACGGCCTTCGGCCTTGGCCCGCTCAGCCATCTTGTCCTGGTGGAAGGTAACAAGGTCTGGTGTAAACGGCAGATTGCCGACATCAAACAAGCGTACAGCGCCGTTATTATCACGGGCAGGCAGAATCTTATTCAGGCTGAACTTGCTAGGGGCAAACGGCACGTCAAGCACACCGGCTTCAAAAGCACGAACCGCACCGACCGCATAATCGCCACCACCCAGTTCAAATACCTTATCCAGTATGCAACGGGTCTCAGCTTTAATGATATTGATTTCAATCTCTAACTCAGTTGTAATTGGGAAAGCCTGGTCTTTCAGCATGTTAATCATTTGCTTAGTAGTACGAAGCCCCTGAGCGTTGGCCTCCTTAGTCGGAATACCTAAGGCTTCATGCGGGGTCTTAACAATAACTTTAGTGGCCTTGGCCAAAGCGGCCGTCGCTGCACCCCAGGAAATAACGCCGAACGCTTTTGCTTCATCTTGCGGGAAGCCGCCCATCCACTGATGGAATACGGTAGTAAGTACGCAGTCATTGAAGCCATGTTTGTTCATATATTCTTCAGCAAGCTGTTCCAGGGCGCGGATAGCGGCAATGTCCTGAATCAGATTGCCGCACTGGCCATAACCCAGGGTAATATTCTTTACGCCTTGTTCGGCAGCAAGAATACCTTCGATGATAGCTACCGAGTGAGAAACACTAGGTGGTACCAGGGTGCCTGTTAAAGGTCCAAATGGTTCGCGGTTGATTTCAATGCCATGTTCGGCATAAATTCCAATCATACGGTCGCAGTACTGCCAGTCATAGATAGTTTTTTCTAAAGAAACGCTTTTAGCATAGGGGATGTTATAGGAGATACCGCCACCTTCATAGGAGGTGTAGCCGGCAGCAATGGTTATTTCTCCTAAGAGACGGGCATCAGGGGTGCCATGACGAACCTGCAGCGGTGCATCAACACTTTCAACAACCCGGCGTACGCCAGTCACACCGTGGTTAACAGCCGGGAACCCGTTTAACAGGGAACGCCCGGCTTTTAGGCTTTCCTCAATGCCGTTTTGCGCTTCTTTGTATTGGTTCTGACGGGTATAGCTGTCAATCGTGCTTGGCAGAAGGTCAGCTTCCCCTTCATTTTTCAGGAAGTTCAACAGGTTAATATGTTCATCGATCAGCGCAACACCAGCGCGCGGCTGAGTGAGAGTTTCACCGTTTTTCTTAGCTTTAACCAGGCGTTTGGCAAAATGGCGTTTGGCCGGAATGGCTTCGTGGTATTTTACGGCTTCTTCAAAATTCACCTCTTGACCTGTCGGCCAGTGTGTAAGGACTTCCTGGCGGATAGCATAAAACTCATCATGAGTCCACTTTTTATTTTTAAGTTCCATGTGGCAAAAGCCTCCTCTAATTATCTAGTTCCTGATAATGTATTTTTTCATCATTCGTATCGCCACGGCAGGATATTCTTCTCCTAAAAGACCCATAGATGCCATGATGTAATCCTGGTCAATAAAGAACTCGGGTTGCTGCGGCTTGAGTACCTCAGGGCTATCTGAGTCAAACAATATGCCCTTTAATATCTCCTCAGGCTCAGGGTTGTTGACAATAACCCCGCCTGTACCGATAACAGTGCCAACTTTGGTCAGATCCTTACCATTTTGGATATGACTGATGCCAAAAGGCGTATAGTAAATAACCAGATGCCCCACATGTCTGTCAGCGCTCAGCTTCACACAGGCTTTACCCATGGCAATCTCAATTGCCGCTTCAGCCTCAGAGTCTGGCAGATAATCGATATCAGCCTCGACTTTGGCAACATACGCAGCTGCTTCCTCGGGAGTAACGCCGGCATAACCGGCAATCATATCAGCCCCGGCTGCTTTTAACAGGGCACCAGCGCTGTAGCGCATCCCTAAATCGCCCTCAACCGTACGTTTACCAAATGGTTCAGCCAGCCCTTTTAAGGACACCCCGCCCACTGTGGGATCACCCTTGGCAATGGAATATACATCAGTAGTTGCCCCACCAATATCCATAACCATTAAATCGCCCAGACCTTTTTCCCCATTCCCGCCCTGGCTTAACAGCTCGGCGGCTTTCAGAACAGCAGCCGGTGTCGGCATAACCAGCCTGTCAACCATTTTGTTGGCCCGGTTTAACCCTTTAGCCTCGATGATGCGTTTTAGAAAAATATCGCGAATGACAACACGGGCCGGTTCAATATTGAGTTCATCCAGTTTGGGCATAACGTTCTCAGTAGGCCGCACTTCAGTCAGTTTTGCTGACAAAATTTTAACTACTGCCGGCGTAACCGACTTGTTGCCAGCGACCACAACCGGGACGTCCATACCAAGCTCAGCCAGCATTTTGGCATTATGCACAATGACTTTCTGATTGCCACCATCGGTACCGCCTGCCAAAAGTATAATATCCGGTTTTAGCTGGGCTATTTCTTCAATCTCATACTCACTCAATTCATGACTAAATACCTTTAGTACCTTAGCACCGGCACCTAACGCCGCGCGTTTAGCCGCTTCAGCAGTCATTTCCGGCACCAAACCGACAGCGATCATTTTTAAGCCACCAGCGGCGCTTGAGCAGCCCAGCACCTGACTGAATTCAAGTTTGCCAGTTCGCGTAAACAGCGCCTCCAGCGCCTGATTAAGACCATCCATGATATCGGTTCCAACAGTAGTAATACCCCGGGCAGTGCCTAGTACCTGTTCTTGTTCAATATCTACAGCTGTAATTTTGGTATAAGTACTGCCGAAGTCTATGAGCAATACATTATTCAAAATACAAGACCCCTTTATATTAAGTCTGCTTGCAGGTCGGCAAGTACTATGTCAGGCAGTGTGCCTGGCTCATACACCTTGTCATACCCCATGGCGAGAAACTTTTCTTCAACCTCTTTAAAATCTGTTTTGCCGACAACGAGGTTGCCGCCAACATAGAGCAGGATATCTTCAATACCGGCTTCACGGCAACGGTCGCGTAAACCGCGGCAATCAATCTCGCCATGCCCATAAAGTGAAGCCACCAGAATTGCTTTAGCGTCAGTTTCAATGGCGGCGTTAACAAATTCCTCTTGCGGAACCAGTACGCCCAAGTTAATTACCTCATATCCGGCAGCGGTAAGCGCATGATTGAGGATTTTGTTGCCTACAGCGTGACAGTCAGCGCCAATTACGCCTAATATAACCTTTACCTTGTTTGTCATTTCCACTACTCCTTTGCTTTATCAGTCTCAGCAACCAACCGGCTAACAACCTGCTGGAGCGATCCCTGGTCGATTTCATAATAAAAGGTGATGATCTCCTGTGCTTCTCCCGCAACCTGGCGTACAATGGATTGCATCGCGTCAGCAGTGACAATTACATGATCATTCGCGATACACTGTTTTACCTGGTCCCGATCATTACCAACACACGGTATTAACTTGATGCCGTTGCAACCAATCTTGGTCAGGAGCCGGTTGAGCGCTGTTACAAATTCGTCGGTTTTAGCGACAACAGTCACCGCAGTGCCTGCAGGCAAGCGGGCTAGCTTGATTACCGCCTCCAGGTTTGGTGTAGTAGCCACAGCCATCAGCTTAGTACTATTGCCGATAATTTCAGCAACAGCCGCCTGATGTTCTGTTGTGGTCACTACCAAGTCACAAGCGGCAAGAAACTCCGGTTTAACAGTACCTGTCATTAATTCGCCCAGAGTAATTGATTCAAAGCGTACTTGGGTAACTTGTCCAAGCTGTGCTACAAACCGCTCGACATACTCTAAGGTGCAATCAACAACAGCCACCCTGAGCTCCCTGACAGCAAACTCCTTTTCCTTGGCCCGGATGGCGACAATAGTTGCAAACTGATCAACGGTAAAGCCGAATTCAACCACTTGCAGCATAGCCGCATCAATGACCTTAAGCGCCCGTTCCAGCCTGCTTCCGGCAATATCGGCCCCGGCAACCATGGGGTCAGCAGTTTGTTCGCGAACAAATGTGCCACGCCCTTGCTGCGCCTCAAGTACCCCTTCTAAAAGCAGTTCTTTGTAAGCTGCACTAACAGTATTGCGGCTAATGCCAAGTTGCTCTGAAAATTGGCGCTCAGTTGGCAGCTTGTCCCCGTGTTTGTAATAACCTGTCTTTATTTTGTCCAAAATGTGTGCTTTCACTTGCAGGTAAATGGGTACACCAAGTTTTTGTACAATCACAGCCATCATCCCAATCAATTGGATTAATGGATTAATCCAATTTAGTTCTACATTATTATTATCCCATAGCATGTGCCAAAAATCAAGAACATTCTGCTAGAAATTCCACCTAGAAAAGAAAATCCGCTGCAATTGCGGTAATGTTCATACACATTCTTTGCAAGTTGCAACAGATCTACTCAGTATTACCAATCGAAACCTGCCCCGGGGCTTTTGTCCCTGCTATTTTGAGAATAAAATAAAGGCAAATGTGCAAGTTAACTGATACGAGGGCGGGGTTGCAATAAAAACCTCAAATTATATCATACTATTACCACCAGCAAGGAGCAGGAATCATGAAGATTGGCCATAAAGGATTTTTAGCTATTCTCCTTACTTCTATGGCTACATTTACCTGGTTAATATACTATTCGATAACCGGGGATAACTTGCAACCAATACCGCCCGAGGCAGAAAGAGGAAAAATAGTATTTCAGCGAAAAGCTTGCATTGAATGTCATACCCTCTTTGGAAACGGTGGATATTCAGGCGGTGATCTTACTAAAACATATGAAAATCTTGGCACAGAGGCGCTAAAAAGCTACTTAATTTACCCTCCGGTGATAAGCGGATCAATGAACAAGAAACATATTCAATTAACCGAAGAGGAAGCAGACAATATTCTTGCCTATTTTAATTTTATCAATTCGATGGAAATTTTAGATTGGCCGCCTCGCCCCATATTTGAAAGCAAGGTACCTTCGCTATCCAAAAACCGTTAGGGAGTTAATCATTTGTTTCGATCACAACATCTAAGCTATAAATATGCCCTAGTCGCCTATCTGTTTTTTGGCCTGCAAGGGGTGGTGGCAAGCGGCGGAGCAATAGAGCTTGTCTTTCCTGACATAGCTTTACCTATTTCGTATTCAAACGGAAGGGCATTTCATTTGAATATTAGTATGTTTTGGCCCTTGATAGGAATGATTGGGGCCATTTATTTCTTTTTCTGCCAGGAGGCAGGTCGGGAAATTTACAGCTTTCGGTTAATTGATCTTAACTTTTGGTTATTGACAGGTACTGTAGGTTTAATATTAGGATCGCTGCTGTTAGGCTTTAATGAAGGCAGAGAGTACCTTGAGGCCATTTGGCCTTTGAAATTGGCTATTGCTGCCTCTGTGCTATTGCTAGGCTATAATCTGGTACGTACTTACCTGCTTTCAGGTGTTCCCAGAGGGCGGGCTACTCTTATTAGTATTTTGGCAGGTAGTTTTACACTAATAATTTTTTATGTACCCAATATCCTGTCATATAGTCACCCAACAGTTGATGAAATAACGAAGTTTCTGGTTGTTCACTTATGGGAGGAAATGTCCTTAGAATTGATCGGAACAGGGGTATTGTCAGCTTTATTGATCAAGGTTACCGGAGCAGAGCGACGGGTGGTAGAAACCGCGATATATTTAGAGATAACATTTGCAGCCTTAGCCGGGATATTGGCCACCGGGCATCATTATTATTGGATAGGGGTACCAGCCATATGGCTTTGGATTGGTGGCATTTTTAGCGCCATGCAAGTCTTGCCAGTGTTGTTATTATTATATACTGCCGTAAAGTCTGCTAAGTTTAGCAAATTTTCCAGTCTGTCATATCGTGACAAAATAACGACCGCCCTGGTTGGCTGCAGTATGTTTTACCATATTTCCGGGGCCGGATTTTTAGGGTTATTTATGGCTTATCCTCCCCTAAACCGGTTTGTACATGGCACATATATTACTTCCGCTCATTCGCACTTTGCATTATTCGGCGTATTTGGCTTTCTGGTCCTGGCCATATGCTTTTATATGCTTTTTACCGAAGTGTTACTTACCCCCAAAATGTACCGGTGGTGCTGGATAGCCTTGCTTGCTCTAAACTCAGGATTGTTAACTATGGGGCTTGGCCTATTACTTGCCGGTGGGCTGCAGGCCTACTGCTGGCGAGTCATCGGGCTAAGCATCGGGGATACAAATCAGTTGATAAGACCATATCTTTTTATTAGGATGTTTGGTGGCCTTATATATTCGGGCGGCAGTATACTGCTTACCTTCATTGTTGTAAAAAGCATATGGTCAAAACTCAGGGTTCTATTTCATAAGAATGGGAAAATAGCCAAACTAACCGGTGACGATTTAAACAATACACAAAAGCTATTGCATTGTTTAGTACAAAAGGAGAAGGAAGCAGAGCTTTTATTAATAAGAATTAAATATCTTTCAGACCGGTTGCGAAGATAAAATAATAAGCGTTAATAAAAGGGGAATTATTCCCAAGAAGCTCGAATTAGTGATTAGAATCACGGTAATTCGAGCCTTTTTTGTGTAAGATAGTACTATGCGCACTATATGTCAGGCTGGTTTAACAGCCAGCGCCCCTAGCTACCCACGAAGGGATAATTTGACGGAAGGGAGGCTGAGTAGCATGCTTACACATTTAAGTATTATAAATTTTGCCCAGAAAGTGGCTTCATCAAAATCTGTCATGCCGGCAGGAGGTTGTGTTACTGCGTTATCAGGTCTTATGGGGGTTTCTTTGATTGAAATGGCGATAAGCTCTTCCTATGGATATCCAGGGGCAGAAGAATTTCTCGTGCTTTTTAAAAAGACACAAGTACGTTTGGCCATCATACATAGCAACTTGTTAAGCTATATTGATAAAGATGCGGAAGCCTATAATAAGGTAATTGCTGCCTATAAATTGAAAAAAACTACCCTCGAAGAAGAAAAAAGGCGTAGAGCGGCCATGCAAACAGCGGCTTTAGAGGCTACAGAAATACCCTTAAAGGTAGCGTGTGATAGTATTGAAGCCCTGGAATTCGGTATAATGCTGCTAACAAAGGTCAAACCAAGTGTGCTTGGTGATTTGCAGGTGGGTTTATTGGTGAGCAAAGCGGGTATTGAAGGTTCTCTTACTGCTGCAAGATTAAATTTGTCGCTTATCAAGGATAAGCAACTAATAAAAATTTTACAATCCCGGATCGATGAGCTACAGTCTAAATTAGATAACTGCAACAAGTAAAATCATGTGGTTCTTTATTAATTAATCCTAAGTGATCAAACGGAACTGTATGGTTTAAAATTACCCAGATAGAAGACCAGCTAAACGTCTGTACAATATAAGCTGATAAAGGAGTCAGGTCAGAGACCTGCTCCTTTATCAGCTTTTTGCTTACATAAGCGTATTTAATTAAACTGTTGCACTCACTGTACCTTAACAACCAAAGTATCTGCCAACCGGTCTCCCAAACGCTGATTATTTACAGATGTCCATATCAGCACCGCACCCACAAGATAAACAAATAAGCCATCAATAAGCCTACAGGCAGTACGAACAGCTGCTGCATTCAGATCACAAGGAGTCCCGTCAGTTTTCACTACCTTAAGCCCGCACAGCATTTTACCCGGAGTAGCACCATTATAGCTTTCGAAATAGGTGTAGTAACAAAAGCCGATTAGCATCGACCATAGATAATGGGCTCCGCCAAGCCCAGCCGTGATTGCTCCACCGATTACCGCAAGAATAATACCGTCAACAATTGTAGATAAAGCACGAATGCCAACGCCAGCTCCTTCCATCTCTGCTTCACCCCCAATACTTTACTATCGCCGTGTATTAATATATGCCCTGATCCTTATGTAAGTGCAAAAAGAAAACCTTGCCGTATGGCAAGGTTATAGTTCCCTGATAAGTCCCTCAATAGTACCATTTGCATTTATCTCTAAAAGGCCACAACCTGGTTTTGATCCACCGCGCGGCGCTCTCGGGCTGCCAGGATTAAATAGCAGTATTCCGTCATGATGGTGGTTGTATGGAATATGGGTATGACCAAACACCACCACATCAACACCATATTGTCTGCCCCACCAAGCCAGTTCATTTACGCCATATTTTACATTATACCGGTGTCCGTGGGTCAGCCAGATTTTTTTACCGGCCAGTTCGATATACTCATCGGCCAGTACGGCATTGGTCCGGTCGCAATTACCCGCAACAACCGTCACCGTCAGGCCTGTCATCTCAGCGAGCCGCCACCCATCCCGGTAATAGTCACCGGCATGCAGCCAATGTTCAACCGGACCGGTGGCAGCAATCACTTGTTTTAAAATACCTACGTCGCCATGACTGTCACTGACAACGCCAATTCTCATTTTTCTAACGCCGCCAGTTGTTTGACCAATGCTCTTATTGCCTGGCCGCGGTGGCTAATTGCATTTTTCTCTTCATGCGACATTTCAGCCAGCGTACGGTCTATTGCCGGCATCAAAAACAGCGGATCATAACCGAATCCTTGCTCGCCGCGCGGCGCATCGAGAATGACCCCTTCTACGAAACCCTCGGCAGTAAGGAGAATTTTCTCTGCATCAGCCAATGCCAGCACACAGCGGAATCTACCGCTGCGCTTCTCAGGAGGCACGCCAATCAAATTATCGATCAGTTTTTTATTGTTATCCTGATCACCGGCATGTTCACCCGCGTATCTTGCCGAATACACCCCCGGTTCACCCTTTAGATAATCAACCTCAAGTCCCGAATCGTCAGCCAGACACAACTTGCCTGTTAAACGGGCGTAGAACTCTGCTTTGGCGCAGGCGTTCTCAGCAAAAGTTTCACCGTTCTCCGGTGCTTCAGGAAAATTACCTAAATCAGCTAATGAGGTCACTTTATAAGGCAGTGTGCCTAACGCTACTTTAAACTCGGCCACTTTCCCGGTATTTTTGGTGGCGACAATAATCTCTTTGATTACCTGCTGCACTCTTATCCCTCCCGGCCCACTTTCCATGCCAGCTTGCCAAGCGTTTCTTTTTGGATATCCAGTAGTTGTTCAATACCCTGGCCACCGACAGTCAGCATCTCATTTAACTGGGTCTGCGTAAATGTTCCTTTTTCACCTGTTCCCTGGACTTCAACAAACTGACCACTGCCAGTCATGACCAGGTTCATATCAACAACAGCGGTTGAGTCCTCACTGTAGCACAAGTCAAGATAAACTCCGGCAGGTAAAACACCAACACTGACAGCCGCTAAAAAGTCTTTCACTGGAAACGGCTTGGGGCTCTCCCCCCAAATGCTGTTTATGGCATCAACAAGCGCCACAAACGAACCGGTAATGGCGGCAGTCCGGGTACCGCCGTCAGCCTGCACAACATCACAATCAAGCCATACTGTCTTTTCCCCCAGCGCCTTAAGGTCAATGACACTCCGCAAAGCTCTGCCGATTAACCGCTGAATCTCATGGGTCCGTCCAGTCAACTTGCCTCTGGCAGCCTCACGCACATTACGACTCTGAGTCGAGCGCGGCATGAGCGAGTATTCCGCACTGACCCAGCCTTCGCCTGATCCCTTTAAGAACGGCGGTACTTTATCTTCAATAGTTGCAGCGCAGATAACCTTGGTATCACCAAATTCAACAAGCACTGAGCCTTCAGCATATTTTAAATAATTGCGGGTAATCTTAACTTTTCGTAATTCATTAACTGCACGTCCGTCTGCTCTGGTCATAGTGACCTCCTCAAAAGATAGATATTTTTCTTAAACTTTTTCTAATGTATCCTGCTCTTTGTCCTGAAGAAAATAGTGGTCATGCCTGCCGTCTTTTTTTGCTTTATGTACGGCATCTTGCGCCTGACTCCGGCAGATTCTGCAGCTCTGGCGGGGGATAACAGCAGCAAAGGCTGATTTTGTCCCGAAGGGAGCGCCTTCGGCTTGCGTTGATACGGTCTGATAGCCATGGCAGTGTGGGCAAAGCCGTACTGTTTCACTCTGCTGTTCCTGAATGCCGCTATCATCATAATAGATATTCCGGTGCCGCTGCCAATAGTCTCCGGTTTTGGCAACAGCCTGGCGCCGGAGTTCATCCCGCCCACTCCAGACTTCCTGCCACTGAGCTACCAGCCTGGCAATATACTGGGTATTGGCCTCAGTTTGACGCGGGCAGCGCTCAATATCCGGTTCTACCACCCGGCTGTAATCCAGGCCGGCCATAGCGAGGATTATACCGGTATTAACGTAGGGCAGTGCATCTTCGATTGAATAGCCGCCTTCAAGGACAGCAATGTCGGCGCGCAGCTTCTCTGTCAGACGCGCATAGCCCTGGGCTGTAATCGCCATATTGGCCAGCGGGTCGCTGTAATGATTATCCTGCCCTGCAGAGTTAATAATCATGTCTGGCTTAAAATCTTCCAGCATTGGTAAAACAAGCTGATCAAGCACATAATGAAGACCCTTGTCCGTGGTTCCGGGTGGCAGCGGGATGTTGACTGTGGAGCAGAATGCCGCCGGGCTGCCCAGTTCAGACATCGCACCGGTCCCCGGATACAACGTACGGCCATCCTGATGCAGGGAGATAAATAGTGTATCCGGGTCATGATAAAAAATATCCTGCGTACCATCACCGTGGTGAACATCGGTATCGACAATCGCCACCCGCTTAATTCCGTAATGGCGCCGGAGATATTCTACCATGATCGCTTCAATGTTGATCGTACAAAACCCCCGGATACCATGCACCACCCGCATGGCATGATGCCCGGGCGGGCGTACCAGCGCAAAGGCATTACTCACTTCCCCGCGCATAACGGCCTCCGCAGCGGTTATCGCACCGCCGGCTGACACCAGGTGAGCGTCGGTAATCAGCGGAGCGATCCCCGGCACCCCGATATGGACGCGTTCCGCATCCTGCAGTTTAGCAAGCTGCGGACGGTATTCTCTAATATTCGGCAGATCCAGCAGACCCTCTTCAACAATCTGGTCACGTGTATATAGCAGGCGTTCTTCACGCTCCGGATGAGACGGTGTTATCGCCCAGTCAAAAGCGGGAAAGAACACTAACCCCAGCGACTTATCCCTCATAGTCCCGCCTCCTGCGCACATACCGGCATCAATACCCCTGGTTTTACCTGCAGTCTGCAGGTCATAATCTTACCAATGGTGTTAAACCCGCGAATGACATTAAATTCTTCCTCATACAGCCGCTCGCTATGAACAGCAGCCTCTGCCATTCCGCCCGCCGTCGCCCGGTCACCAAGATGAACCTCTGCTGCAGCCCAGGCCTCTTTTAGCGTAAACCGCTTCTTATCAACTTGCTGCTTAATGCCCAACTCAGGTACAGTATAAAAACCCTGCGCAGTATCGGCCCTAAGAGTAATTTCTGTCGTCGACCGGGCTGAGGCCGCACCTACGGCATTAGCAACCATATACCCCTGAGGAACCTGCCACGGCAATTCCAATTGCTCAGCTACCAGTGGTGCAAGCCCCAGAGCGGCACCACCTACACCGATAATAAGTTCTGGCTGATACTTTTCTCCATACATAATATCTTCAACTTTGTACACAGGTTTTGTCGCCTGCTCAGTCAGCATCTCACGTATTGTCCGGCACACAGTGCCTGTCGCCACCCGCAGGGTTGCCCACGCTGCATCTTCCGGCGTCTGGCCGTCTGCAGCGACCTTGGTCATAGCATGCCTGGCAAGCTCCAAATCACCATAGTCAATCAACCGGGCTACCCGGAGCGCATCAGACACAGCAGGTTCCGGCCCGCCGTCGGACATCGCCGGGCCGCGCCGCATAGGCCCGACCGCAAGGCTGCCATTTTCCCGGCGGACGTAGCTGTCACCACCAATGCCCACTGAGCGCAGCCAGAACGAGCGTACCGCCGTCGGATAGCCGTTCACACTAGCCCCACCTGGCGCAAATAGTGGCACACCCTTTTGCCATAAGGCGATATCGGTTGTAGTGCCGCCGATGTCTAACGATATTGCCGGTTCTGCCGGGTTAGCCAATGCCATAATACCTAGCACACTGGCCGCCGGTCCGGTAAAGATAGCCTCTACAGGCCTAACCTTAGCTGCTGCCAGCGGCATTGTACCGCCATCAGCCTTCAAAATATAGACAGGTGCACTGATTCCCCGCTCGGCCAGCGCCGCTTCAGTGGCGACAGTAAACTTATTAAATATTCGCCACACGGCTGAGTTATAATAGGCCGAATTAATCCGGCGAAGATAATTTAAGGACCCGGAGACCTGTGTTCCCAGTGATATATAAGCAGGTTTCAGATACTCCTCCACCCACCCGGCCACCAGTTGTTCCTGCGCCGGATTGCGCACGGCAAACTTGCCGGCCACAGCCGCTACGGTAGTACCGCTTAGCTCACGGCAAATAGCAGCGACCTCTGTTCTGTCCGGCGCAGCCCTCCCCCGGCCACGATGATCGGTATACCCTGACAAAAAGCAGGGTTGGGCCGGCACCAGTCCGGTAAGGTTAAGCCCTGGCCCAGTCATTAATAACAGGGCTGCTTTATCAGTCTGTCCCTCCACCAGGGCATTCGTCACAATAGTTGTTGACAATGCCACCCGCTCTATCCGGCTTGCATCAAGGTCCCCAAGTACCTTGTCAATGGCTGTTACAATACCACTTAACAACGCCTTGTGCGTAGTTGGAGTTTTCGCTGACGCCAGAATGCGGCCATTTGCAATGATTACCGCATCAGTAAAGGTTCCACCCACATCAATTCCCAGCAGCAAATTGATCGCCTCCAAACCATTTTGGCCGGCTAGTTGTGTACCGCGCAGCCAATCGCCCCGTTGAGCTGGGGGTGTTCCGGCACAATAACCTCCACACCCATTTCCCGGGTAATAAACTGTTTAATAGCACCACCTAATGCTACACCGCCAGTAAAAACAATCTTGTCACTTTTTAATGCACTCAGCATAGGTTTTATCCGTTTATAAATAGTGTAATTTACACCGGCTGACAACTCAGCCACACTAAACCCTTCCACAATCCGCCCAATCAGCTCAGACTCGCCGAAAATAGCGCAGGTAGCGCTAAGTTCCACCGGGTTATCACTATAGTCTGCCAATTCTTCCAATCCAATCCCAAGAACAGTTGCCATGTTTTCAAGATACCGTCCGGTACTTGCCGCACATTTGTCATTGGTCTGGAAATCCACCATCCTGCGCTTACGCACTTTGATCACTTTACTGTCCTGACCGCCTAAGTCAAGCAGCGTAAAATCGGTCAGCCCGGTCTGGGCAATCGCCCCCAGCATATGAGCTTTTAGCTCAGGGATTATTGTTGCACCAACAATATTAATGGTATTGCGCCCATAACCAGTGGCTGTCAGCTGTGAAACCTCCGGAAATCCGAGCGCGGCAAAGTCTACAGCCAGACCGCTGTCAGTCCTTAGACCGTACTCCCGGTAGAACCTGGCGGTTTCATAAACAGTAGCTGCCGTAAGTTCGTTTGAACCAGCATCCATAACCACCAATTTTACGCTGCGACTGCCTAAATCTATGCCACACCGCATAGCGTTGCCTCCTTTACCCAGCCTGGTATTAACGCAGCATTTCCAAAAAGCTGTCAATCCGTAATCTGGTTCTGGCGTCAATTTTACCTGGTTTATCGCCTTCAATTGTCAGAATAGGCACATCCAGTTTTTCACGCAGTATAATGTCCTCAATCTGACGAAAACAAAAACTTTGCACATAGTGAACGATACCATCAAGATTGCGTCGCTCGATCTCGGCCTGCATATCTTTAATCCGGCCAAATACGCCATAAGGATATGTATATAGCCGGTATTGCTCTACGATATCAGCGGTGACAAATGGCATGGCAAATTGCCGCTGCACCTCATTATATACTACTCTGGCTCCCATAGTTTCTAAATAAGGATACAAATCGGTAAAAATTGGCGGCACACCGATATAGCCTAGTCTTAATTCATCAGCATACTCGCTCGCATTACCAGTCAGGTCCAGAAAGTTGTCTACATCTTTGGTGAAGATACCCACATCACTATTAAAGTCGCTGCAGCTTACCTGAAATAAATGATTATAAAAACCGCTTACTGTGTTTTCCTGCCAGGTAAGCCGGTCAATCTCTGCTACTTTGAGGCGCAGCTTATCCAATTGTTGTTTAACAGTATTAACGGCTTCCCAGTCTGTCCCTAAAACAGTCATCAATTTTTCCATTTGGAGTTTCAATAAGTCGTAGTCGCGGTCAAAGGGATAAGCAAAGGGAATTGTCTCAACACCTGCCAACTCATAGGTTTCCATAAGCGCATGTGTATTGCTGCAATCACCCTGGGTAACGGCAATGACCTTGTCAATACCGCCAAAACTAGCATTAAGTTTCTTATTAACCACAACTGTGTATAATCCCTTTATCCAGCCACAAATATTCCGTGGATAACCGGCATCTTCAGCCGTATCCACCATGCGACCGGCCTCCGGGCTGGTAATAAAGATATTGTTTAAATCAACAGGGATGTGCCCTGCTGCTAAAATAATCTCGACCGGCACAGTAGTTGTAATGCCGATGCGGGCCATATCAATCACGCCTCCTATATAGGTTCCCGTTATTTCGTTAGATATTTAAAACAGAGGATAGTTTGCCTACCCTCTGTTTGCTGAAAAAGTCAAATTATTGTGCTGTCACTTTTTGAGCAGCTAAACCGTAGTTTTTTATAATAACAATCGGTGTTTTCTGGCTGGCGTTGCCGAAAGGATTATCGATAAGTATCTGTGCTACTTCTTTCGGATTGAGGCCTTGAGTAACACCCAGTACTGCCGCCCGCTTGAGATCATTGACATCAGCTACAGCCGCTCCGTAACAACCCAGCCGTTTTTTTATGGCTTCGGCCACACCGTTAGGATCAGCCGGTCCGTACACAAGATGTTTATCAAAGGGTGGCATCGTTCCGGTAACATCATCAATCAACGCAGCCTGTTCACCGGCCAGTTCATAAAAGAGTCCGTGCCGGCCTACCAATTTTCCCATCATACCAAGAAACATGGCCCAGGCAACCCGTCCGCTGCCTTCGGCATTCATTGCCGACTGCATACCATACACACTGGACAAACTGCCTTTCTGCGGCACAAAACGGCACAGTATCCGGGCCAAAAACGATGGAGTGAGCTCTTCAGGCCGCACGACCCGCCCCTGAGTAATCGCCACAACACTTTCAGCAACCGACACTACGTCATGGGGACCAATATCGTCTTTAGCGTATTTCTCAATAATATCAACAATATTATCTTTATCTGTAAGAATCCGGGTAGGTACCGGTTTTAATTCTAGCGCCTGCTCTGTCATCTGTATTCCCCCTATCTGACCGCAGCTTGCGAGCCAGCGGCAAGAGCCTTCTGGATTTCGCCTGCTGTCATAATCAGCCGGTTTTTATCGATATACCAAGGACTGCGGGCGACCACCTGAAAGACAATGTCAATAGGCATATCAACCATGTCTTTGAGAGCATCCATAATATCGCCAGCTTTGGCTGTAAATTCTACTGTCAAAATAATTGCCCCGCCGGTATTAAAGGGAACAATATAGGCCTCCCAATAACCATCGCTGCGGTTAGCACTGTCAAGCGTCAGGCGTGCCCGGGTATCTACAGCGTCAAATTGTTCGTAAGGCAAAAAGTGCCGGGGAAAGACATCCATCAGCGTACCGTCCTGAGTGCCTTTATTGACAAATGGCACCGTGGCACTGAAGGTTGCAGTAGCTTGAGTGATCTCTGTAAGAGTAAAATCAGTACGTTGGTCAACAATAAACTGAAAATGGGCATCCCCCTGTTTTGCAATGTACAGCCATATGCCAACAGCTGCGCCTAACACGAGAATCAGTACAATAGCTAAGAATTCCATACTAGTGCCTCCGCATCGGGTATCGGCAAGAAACCCTGTATTTTAAACTTCTAAATAAAAATCTTGCAGGTTAACTAATTCAAACCTTGGGGCTAAACCCTGTGAACGGGGAAAGTCGATGGCACAAGCCGTCACCCGCTCTGCCCGTGGCAAATCAGCTGAGAAACACAACCGCACCCGGCCTTGCGCCCGGGTAGCAAGCTTGTCATTATGGGCAAGTTTAGTACGCGCCTCAGCTGCTGTTTCCCGGGCCGGGTCGATAAGTACAACCTCTGGCCCCATAATATCCCGAATGAGCGGGCTGATAAACGGGTAGTGGGTACAGCCGAGTATCAATGCATCAACCCCACTGTCGATAAGCGGCTGAAGATACTCTCTGGCTGATGTTTCAATTTCAGGCCCGAACAATTTTTCCTGCTCAATAAGCGGAACAAAACTGGGGCAGGCCTGGGGACAAACATATGCAGCCGGGTCTTCAGCCTTAATGGCCTTGACATGCTTGCCGCTGTTGATGGTAGCCTCAGTGGCAATAACCCCTATCCGCTTGCTCCGGCTGGCTGCCAGAGCAGCACTAACGCCATTGTTGACGCCGATTAATAAAAACGGAAATTCTGTTTTGGCCTGCTCCAGACCAAGAGCGGTCATGGTATTACAGGCCGTTATCGCCATTTTAACCTTTTGAGCAGAAAAGAAAGTCAAGATTTCATGCATAAACCCCAAAATTTCAGCTGTCGGCCGCGAACCATAAGGGGTACGGCCAGTATCGCCAAAATATATTATATCTTCCCCAGGCAGCAGGCTAAGTACCTCTTTGACCACCGTAAGCCCGCCGAGTCCGGAATCATAAATCCCGATTGGCGCATTATCTCCCATGACGCCACCTCCTATCAAGTTAGTCTCCCTTGGCGCCATATATAATATGCAAAAGACAGGATTGTTGTATCCGTGTCTATCAACAATCCTTATCTGGCAACGGGCTACTTATTTTTTTAAAATAATGTTCCGGCAGGCGAGTAATCTTCCCCTGTTTATTGGTAAATGCGTTTTGCGTACATCCGGTAGCCAAAAGCGCACCATCGTGTTCACGCAATACCCGGTAGGTAAAAACCATCTTTACTTTCGACACTTCGGACAGCACGGCTTCAATAAGTATATAGTCGTCAAATTTAGCTGACATACGATATTTACAGTCCACATCAGTAATCGGAAAAACAATATCCTCAGCCATTAAATTATTGAGCAGTACCCCGGCCTGCCGCAAATATTCCACTCGGGCCATCTCAAACCAGCGAAAGTAATTGGAATGGTGTACCACGCCCATCATGTCTGTTTCAACAAACCTTACTTTTTCCCGTACTGTAATCATATTCGCCTATCCTATTCCCCATATTAGTTGGTAAGAAAAAAAGCACGCTATCAGCATGCTGGTAGAAGAATTTACGTATTTATTGTACTTTTCTTGGACATTTTTGTCAATGCCAGTTTGGTCGTTAGCGGGACAAACTAATACCGGAGGTGAAAAAATGGCGATTTCAAACATACAAACCAAACCTTTACGCCCTAAATAACTTAACTGTCCAGTAAATAAGCGTAAAGGAGAAATGGTATGACAATATACCGTGTTATTATTGACGGTCAGGAAACCGGCGAGCCGGTCATTGCCGCTAGCTATGCCGACGCCTATTTTGATGTAGCCAGCACAATGCCGCTAACCTATCAAACAGATGTTAAATTAATAGCCGTTGAACAAACCAATGACAACCCTTCGATTAAATGAGGTGATTTTAATGGCCTATCGGGCAAATGGATCCTATTTAAGATTTAAAACCCGAGTCCAATCAACTACCATACTGCCAGCTGCCGGGCAGGCTATGGATAATGTTATATCTGGAAATCACAGAAGTAAACATTTACAAGACGAACCTTGTGTGAAAAAAAATCAAAGCGTCTACGACTCGCTGGCAGAATAGTGGTTGTTTTCTATGACCATCGCTTCTCTTTGCGGAGAAGCGATGGTCATATTTTAACATTGTCCTATTGACGTGATGCATTGCATCCTTTATAATGTAATTGAGAATGATAATAATTTTCAATTGATAGGAGTGATATTATGTCAGTATTTATCGTAGGTGCCGACGTGTTAGGCAATATACCATCCAATCTTTCAAAGGCAGGTGTGAAAACCCTGCAGCATTTTAAAGGTCGCAAACGGATTTCTGAGGACATTCAAATACCGGCAAATACAGATTTAGTCTTAGTCATAACAGATTACATATCCCATAATATCGCCGAATTAATTAAACGTAAAGCTAAAGAGGCTTCGCTGCCGGTTGTATTCTCTAAACGCTCCTGGAGTCATCTACAAGAGAAAATTCAACCCTATATGGTAAAATAGCCAGATGTTCAATAATATTATTGATAACTGTAGTCAGCTTACCCTTTTCTGATCTGGTTATGATAGATTAATTTTATCTAATGTATTTGCAAATATATTCTAAAGATTTACCCCCGATATGCTTGATGTGTTATCAAAGATCAACTAATAGGGGGTTAAACCATGAACATTTCATCTCTGAGAAACTGGGCCCTGTACAATACCCAGACCAGCTCAAGTGTTACTTCCACTACGGCCTTATCAGAGGACTCAACAGACACCACAACTATACAAGCGACTAGCAGCAACACTGATGGTGACATCTTTCAGCTTTCAAATGATAGCCAATCCCTGATTCCCGAACAGTATCTTCCCCCGCCACCGCCCAGCGCTCAGAGCAGCGACGCCAGTAATACCGGCAGCACAGATACCAATAGTTCGACCACTGATTCAGACCTCCAAAATATGCAAAGCAAATTATTAAATCCACCCCCGCCGCCACCCCTGCAGAGCAGCAACGCTACCGATGCGAGTACCGGTACAGTATCCAAGGTTGCCTCAACAAAGTAACCAGCGGTTCCTGTCACAGCTAATTACATACAAATAAGCGTTTATCCCACCAGGGATGAACGCTTATTTTCTTATTGCTATCGCAGAATTCCCTTTGAGTTTTCCCAAATATTAACCATTTATTAATTTTATTAAAGGATAATAGGTAAACCAAACAAATTTCCAATAATTATCTGCGAGAATATTAATAGAAAAGTGTCCAGGGAAGGAAAATTTTTCACAAGGCTGTGGCCGTAAAGGATGACTTACATGAAGTTGCTGCTAGTGGACGACGAAAGCAAATTAGTTGCAGCATTGTCTTGTTTATTATGTAAGGAAGGGTTCCGGGTTGATTCTGCGCCAAACGGTGATATTGGAATTGAAATGGCCTGTACTGGAGTTTATGACATTATAATATTGGAACGAATCCTCGCAAATAATGATGGCATAGCTTTATTAAAAGAGTTTCGTAATAAAGGGTATGAAACCCCAGTCCTGTTCTTAACAGCAAAGGATACTGCCTCCGATCGCATTGAAGGCTTAGATGCCGGAGCAGATGATTATCTGGCCAAACCCTTTACAATCGAAGAACTACTGGCAAGATTGCGTGCCCTGGCACGCCGCAAAGACAGAAAGCTAGTCGGTACATCACTTAGTGCAGCAGGTCTAATATTAGACCCACTGCGCGGTGAGGTCGTTAAAGGAGCAGAGACCTTTCAGCTAACAGTAAAGGAATCCTTATTGTTAGAGTTGCTGATGCGTAACTACCGTCAAGTAGTTACCAAAGAATTTATATTGAAAAAGATTTGGGGCCTCTCCTCCCGGGCAGCACGTGCCAATGTTGATCTATATATTCATTATCTACGCAAAAAATTAAATATCCTGGGGATTAAGACCTTACGCGGCATAGGTTATTCCTTACAAGACGTCAATGTTTCCAAACCTACGTGCGGGTAACACGCCCTGGGCTAATATAATAAAAATATAAAAACATCCATGGACGGAAAAACATTCACAAGGTTGTGGCATTAAAAGGATGTTTTAGATGAAACTGCTACTAGTAGAGGATGAAAGTAGATTAGTGGACTCCTTATCTCATTTGTTAAAAAGAAATGGCTATGTGGTCGATGCGGCTCTGGATGGCCAGACAGGGATTGATATGGCCTGCACAGGGGTATATGACATTATTATCCTGGATCGAATGTTACCCTATCAGGATGGTCTTTCGGTGCTAAAAGAGTTCCGCAGTCTGGGTCACGATACCCCGGTTCTCTTTCTAACTGCAAAAGATTCTCCCGATGACCGCGCGGAAGGTTTAAATGCCGGTGCCGACGATTACCTAATCAAACCATTCTTTTCAGTTGAATTATTAGCCAGACTACAGGCCCTCTCCCGCCGCCGCGGCAAAGAATTAACGGAAAACGTCTTGGTTGCCGATGACCTGGTGCTCAACCCGATGCGTTGCCAGGTAGTAAAATCAGGCGAGATCATTCAGCTAACTTTAAAAGAATCTCAGTTGCTAGAACTCTTAATCCGCAACTACGACCGGGTAGTAACTAAAGAACAGATTATCCAAAAAGTATGGGGCTATTACTCGGAAGCAGAGTTTACAACCGTAAATTTGTATATCCATTACCTGCGCAAAAAACTCAATATTACTAATCTAAAAACAGTATGGGGCGTAGGCTATTCTTTGTACGGCAAACCCAGAGCGGCTAGTGCTGCAAACTAGCCGGCAATAGTTTCTAATAATGCACTAATTAAATGGTTAACATCCAGGGCCACCGGTAAAAGCCGGTGGTCTCTTATTTTGCTAAGGAGCGGCATATTTCATTATTTAATATTTGTCTAATACTTTATTTAACATTTGATAAACAAATGCCCGCGATTTTATTAATAGACAAGAACGAAAGGAGTGAATCAAAACTCTGCCCGTTGCTAAAATGCACGGAAGCTAACATTTAAAATTCAAGGAGGAATTTATTATGGGAATGGTTATCAACACAAACATGTCGGCTCTGAATACCTATAATCAGTTAAACAAAAACAATGGTCTCATGAATTCATCACTGGAAAAATTATCTTCAGGCTACCGCATCAACAGTGCAGCCGACGATGCCGCCGGCTTGGCCATCTCCGAGAAAATGCGCGGCCAGATCCGTGGTCTCGATCAGGCCAGTGCCAATGCTCAGGATGCTATCTCGCTGACTCAGACAGCTGAAGGCGCACTGGCTGAAACCGAAGATATTCTCCAACGGATGCGTGAATTGGCAGTCCAGTCGTCAAGTGACACCAATACCGATGCTGACCGTCAAGCCATCCAGGATGAAGTTGATACTCTAGTGGAAGAAATCAACCGAATTTCCGACACTACTGAGTTCAACACAAAAAAATTACTGAACGGCTCAATGGGTAAAGCAGTTACTGCAGATTCGGTCAACATACAGACCAATACCTCGCTTTCTACTGCCACAACAGCAAGTACTACACTCTTAACATCCCTGACCGACTCCTCCGGGGCCTCGCTTGGCATTGCATCAGGTGATACCGTAACCGTCAGCTACATGATGGACGGAGCATTAACCAGCACAACAATAACAGTAGATGACACTACGGCGCTTTCCGATCTTTCTGATAGCAACTTTACATTTGGCACTAATTCAGGCGACCAATTAACTGCCACTGCCGCAACCGGGGGTACAGAAAACGCTATTTACGGATTGACAATTAGCGTAAGTCACACTTCAACCAGCACCGATTCCAGCGGCAACGATACTACAACTACCAGTGTAAATACTACTGCAACTAACGCGCTTTCAGCATTTACACAGACCCAGAAGGCCGAAGACCAACGTAGCGATGGCACTGCCACTGTTCTTATCGGTGCCAACACCGGCCAGGATATTACGATCGACATTGGCGATATGTCTGCCAAAGGCCTCGGTGTACAAAACATTGACGTCAATAGTCAGGAGTCTGCCGAAATAGCCATATCGACAATTGATACCGCCACCCAGATGGTATCGTCTCAACGCTCTAAACTTGGCGCTGTTCAAAATCGTTTGGAACATACAATCAACAACTTAACTACTTCCAGTGAAAACCTGACTGCGGCCGAATCCCGCATCCGCGATGTTGATATGGCCTCAGAGATGGCAAACTACACCAAGTTGAGCACTCTCAATCAGGCGGCTACTGCCATGCTGGCCCAAGCTAACCAGTTACCACAACAAGTATTGACCCTCTTACAATAATTGAATTAGTCTAATATAATAAAACAGATTGGCTGAATTAGCCAATCTGTTTTATTTATTGGTGTACGTTTGTACAAAATGACAGCCCTGCTCATTATTTTTAACGAGCAGGGCTGTCATTTTGTATCAGCCTTTAGCACTGAACCGCTGTCCTGCAGCCATAACCGTCCACTGCTGCACATACCGGCCTTTCAGTTGGCGCATCAATTTAAAATTACTAAGTTCAGCCGCGATTTTCTTGTGCTCAGCCAGAGCTTCCTGGAGAACTTGATCGCAGCCGTCGAGAACTTCCTTTTGCTTTATTTCAATTACCTTGACCATAGTTTGAATCTCATCCACCTGTTCCCAGTTACGTTCATTTACTAATTTACTATTTACCGTAACAAGTTGATCAATCAACAGGGCCCGCTCTCTGAGCAACCGGTTTAGCCCCCGCATCTCCCGTCTATGGACAAAACGGCATTGCGTCTGGGTGTTGATATTAATCTTTTCTATTATCTCCAATTTTTGCGTCAAATAAGCCAAAAAACCCTCCTGTTTCATGCTGTTCCTCCTATGATGATGACGACGTGAGATAAGACGATAAGGCTGATAATTGAGCGTTCATAGTACTAATATAGGTCTCTAATGTAGTGTACTTGTCATACAGACTGTCTTCTTTAGCATCCAACCGATCCTCTTCCTTCGTAATCCGTTCCTGAAGCTTCTCAAGCTGCTCACTCAGCACGTTACTGCTATCTGACGCATCATTTTCCACGCCGGCCTTTTGAATCAACAACCCTTTATTGCCACTTGTATCGCGCAGGGTTGAGATATTATCCTGTAAAATATCATAGATACGGTAACCAAGACCTTCTTCACTATACCTTGTCGCCCGTTGGCTGGCATTCATGCTGCGAACCGTCGTAGTTCCCGGATAGCTGGCAGATGCCTGGGTAAATAAATTCATGACCCCGGCCGAATCACTCTGAAGAGCTTCTTTAAGTTTATCCTCATCAACATACAATTTTCCTTGTTCATCATAAGTGCCTGTGGTAATTCCGATCTCGGTAATGCTGGTAGATAAGCCGGCAACAGAATCAATCAAAGCGTTGCGCATATTTCGCAGAAACTTGCGTAAGGTTGTGTCACCTGCCAGCAATCCAGTTTTAGCCTTGGTCTCCCAGCTTGTAATCTCGTCCTCAGACATTTCACTTTTTTCATCATCTGTCAGCGGTGGGTAATCAGAGTCATACTCCTCTGACAACAAAGAGTTAAGGTTGCTGATTAACTCATTATAAGCATCGACAAAACTGGTAATATTGCTGTAAACAGCATCAGTGTCCTGCGCTATATTGACTGTGGCCTCATCACCGGTTGCTGTTTCTTTATTAAGCGTATAGGTGATGCCGTCAACAGTAACCGTATTGGAACTGCGGGTAAGACTGACACCATCAACCGTCAGCTTGGCATCCGTTCCGGCTGTTGTTGTCCCCAGTGCAGCAGTTAAAAATGAACTGCCAGTCTCAGTCACTTTAAGAGTATTACCAGCACCAGTCTGGTCCGCTGTCAGTATCAGTTGATCTGACAGTTCATCATACTTCATGGTTACTCCGGCGTCACTGTCGTTGATTTCTGTTATCATTTCATCAAGCGTAGTATCTTTATCAAACGAAAAGCCGACACCGTTAATTGACATAATTACTTGGCCATCACTATCAAAGTCAAAGCTGCTGGCCATGGTTCCTGCTAATTCTTCCAGCGTACTTGATGTATCAATCCGGTTAGACATACCGTCTTCAAGCCCCAGAGAGCTTAAAGCGCTGTTACTGTTAGCATCGCTGATTGAAACGGCCTGGACACCGCTATTATCGGCGGCCGCAATGGTTAATACCCCGCTTTCATCCTCACTGACCAAAATCTTGCCTTCACCTACTGTATTATCTATGGCAGTCTGGATATCGGCGGCAGCAGCTACATCATCGCCCAAATCAACAGTATAGTCTGTGCCGTCCACCGTGATGACGAAACTTTTGCCAGCGGCTGCTGTATAGCCGGCAGCCGCCGTTCCCACTATATCCCCTGATAACCGGGTACTGGTTTTCATTGTGGCGGCTGTGGCCAGATGGCTAACCGCAACGGTATGTGAACCTGTTGTTGCAGCACTTGTATAAGAAGCAGTAACAGCACTGCTGCTGCTCGTAACAGAATATGCCTTAAAAGTACTTGCCCGCATAATACTGCTAGAAGAAGTTACATTGAAATATTTGTCGGTAAAGGTCTGTATATCGCTGATTACATCGCGGTAGGCTTCTTGTTTCCATTCAATTAACTGGGCCTGCTGATTAAGCCGGTTTAGCTTAGTTTTCTCGGCAGTCATAAGCTGCTCAACAATAGAATCTACGTCAATACCAGATGACAGCCCGGTAAGCCGTGTTGTACCATTGACTGTAGTTGTCGTGACTGTCCCGCTAGAACTTGCCATGTAATTCCCTCCCCCCTCATTTATCTTCCGGATCTATGCCAGATAATCCAGCAGCGATTTACTCATTACCTTGACACCGACAGACAAAGATGCTTCATATACAACCTGGGCTGTAGTCGATTCAGCACTGGCTTCGGCTATATCAACATCCTCATTGTTGCTCATCAGTTCTTTATATGTTGTATAATCCTTGTCAAGGCGGTCCCCAACCATGCTCACATAGTTCATACGGGCCCCCAGGTCCGCTTGTGCTGCCAGGATTGTGTCAAAATTAGTTTCAATATCATCCAGGCAGCTGCTTATGGCCGTGGTGTCACCATTATCAAGTCCATCCATAACTTTGGCAAAGGTAGCGAAGAGATTGCCGTCGCCCATGCCGGTTACATCCTGGCCTTCCACATTGATGCTAACAGCACTGCCATAACCGATATTGGATTTGATCGCCTGATCCTCGCCATTGTCAGTGAAATCACTGACTAGCTGGCCCTTAAACAGCACATTATTGTCACTGTCTAATGAATATGGCGCCACATCGGTGGCATAGCCGCCAAAAACATACCGACCGCCATACGATGTATTTAATGCGTCAATGGCTGACTGCTGCAATTGGGTGACCTCTTCTTTTATTGCTGCCAAATCACTGTCACTGAGCGCGTCCGTTGATCCTTTAACTGCTAATTCCTTTAATTGCTGCATAATATCACTCAGGTCACTCATAGCACTGTCAGTCACTTTCTGCCAGGAGGTAACATTATCCACATTTTTCTGGTACTGCTCGACCCTGGCAACATAACTGCGATAGCGGATAGCCCGTGACGCCACAACCGGGTCATCAGACGGCTGCTGGATCTTGCATTCTGTCGAAACCTGCGTTTGGGCCTTACTCAGCCGTTCCATATTCATATTAATGTTCCGTACTGAGGCAGCTGTCATCATACTATTAGTAATACGCACAATATGCCTCCCTTTTAGTCGGTATTGACCATATTGATAGTCGTTTGATATATCTCCTGCCAAACACTGATCATCTGGGCCGAGGCGTTATACGCCGCCTCATATTTAGTCAGATTGGCCGTCTCCTCGTTGATGGAAACACCTGACACCGACTGGCGGCGGGTATCAATATTAGTAACAAAAGAGCTCTGTTTACTGGTCATTGTCTGGGCGTGCTCGCTGGCTGTTCCCAGTGTCGAAACAATGGAATTAATAAAATCTCCGGCAGTACTGTTGCCAAACAGCTTAGATTCTTCACATAATTCGATCAAGGCATTCATATTTTCATTATTATCTGTGCCACCATCCGCCGAGGAAGAAGCCGCAATTTTATCAGTATCTGCAAGTACCTCCGCCGACAGTGAGATGTTCGCGGCCGTAATACTGGCCGCAGAATCGCTGGCGGCAAAGAAATCAACACCGGTCGAACCATCCAGGCCATAGCCGCTGCTATGGACAGTGTTGAAAGCCTCGGCAAAGGTGCTGGCAAATTGATCCAGGAGATTACTGTAATAGGTAATCCCTTTATACTGGGAGCCGGTACCATCGCCATCCCTCAAATCAAAATAAGCTTTTAGCTGGCCGCCTTCAGGTTCAAAGTCTGTGCCAGTATCCTGCCACCGGATACTATACATACCTTCTTCATTCTCATAGCATTCCAATTGTTTGGCCTGATCATTGCTGACCAACGTCTCACCGCTTATTGAAACAGAGATTTGGACATCGTCCGCACCATTAGGCAATTTGCCAACAACGGTTTGAGTAACCTCAACATCTGCTAAACTGGACAACTGGTCAATAAGCAGTGTGCGTTGATCTTCCAGTTCATTGGTCGAGGAACCGGCTGCAGTTGCTATGCGGATTTTCGTATTTAACTCGGCTATCTGAGTAGCATAAGCATTTATTTGATCAACTGCTGTCTGCACCTCAGAATTGCTATCTTCCTTAAGTTGAGATAACTGAGCTGATACTGTATTAAGATATTCGCAGACAGCCACACCGGCCTCTTTCATGGCCGCCCGGGTTGCCGAACTGGTCGGGTCTGAGGCGAAATCCTCCATTGACGCATAGAAATCTTCCATGACCGCACTTAGCGAATCATCATCAGTATCGCCAATAACCGCTTCAACCTGACTTAACATGTCCGACTTGGTCTGCAGCTCGCCAAGCTGTCCGGTTTCCCGCCAGTATTTCTGGTCAAGCCTGAAGTTATGGATATTTGTGACCGAGGTTACCTCAGAACCAGAGCCAACATAGTTACCGTTATAGACGGCAGCAGGCCCTACGGCCTGCTGATTGACTACCTGGCGGGAATAACCCACAGTATTGGCATTACTAATATTATTGTTGGTAACCGCCAGTGCCGCCGCACTGGTAAACAAACCCCGTGTAGAAATACTTAGTCCGGCAAATGTTGAAGCCATTTACCCACCCCCTATCACCCTAATTCCTCAATCATACCGCCTACCAGGTTATCAATCGTACTCAATACCCGTGAGGCGGCGCTATAAGCAGATTGATACTTAATCATGTTAGACATTTCCTCATCAAGTGAAGTCGATGAGATTGACTGTCTTTGGTTATCGGCCTGGGTCGCCAGCGTGGAATGTACATCATAGGCACTTTCCGCATTACTCCCCGCGGTTGCCACCCAGGCAATGACCGATTGATAAAAACCGGTAAGATCCTGAGATAAGCCATTATATTGAAAAAGCTTTTCATCAAGCAAACTGCTGATCGCATTAGCGACAGTATTATCGCCGGCATCACCCTCTGAACCGGCAACCAGTTTATTCACATCTGCCGTGATTTCCGGATTAACCTGGATGTTACTGATACTCAAAGGTTGACTGGCATCCACGACGACAAAGAAATCAAGACCGGTATTGCCGTCAAGATCAGTGCCGGCACTGTGGAGTGAGTTAATGTTGTTGGCTATCGTGGTAATCAGGTCATTTAACCCTTGCCGCAGCGTACTGATTGAACTAGTTGCAGTTGCTGTAAAGTTATAATTATCAGTATCACTGATCGCTGAAAATCCGCTTTGATCGGCATCTTCAAGACAAGCCTTCAAAGAACCGCCGGTAATTTTTGCAGTAGTTTGCGTACTTGTCCAGGTCACCTGCAGTGGATTCGCTGTCGAACCGTCACCACTGATGCTTAAACTGTTGGCCTTCGTTCCGTTTACCAGCGCCACCCCGCCAATAAAGACTGATACCATGCCGCTGCTTGCTTCCTGAGAGCTAAAATTTGTATAGGCTGATAACTGATCTAAAAGGTCATCGCGTTGATCTCTTAGATCGCTGGCTTCGCCGCTGTTGGCTTCAGCTTTGGTAATCAGTAAATTTAAGGCTGATACCTGACTGGCAATATCATTAATTTCATCAACTATATCCCCCGCTGCCGTACACGCATCTGCCTGCAATGACTGCAGTTGTTCGTCAATCTGGCTGAGTGTATCCAGCAGGGAAGCGGCATTTTCCACTACTGACTGACGGCTGCTAACACTGCTGGGATCTGAAGCCAGATTATCCCAGCTGTCGAAAAAATTCTGGATCGTCTGCTGCAAACCGTCATCAGCCGAACCGTCATCGGCAGCAAACTCATCTAATATTTCCTGGAGATAATCCAAAGTGCCGCTTTTACTTGCCCAATACTCGACTTCGGTGTTCTGCTGGCGATAGGTGTTGTCAAGCAACTGGTTGCGAGCCCGTTTTATCTCGGCCACAGTCGCCCCGGTACCGACTGAATTGCTACTGGTCGGATCATTGACGGTCTCTTCTATGGCTATTACCTGACGGGAATAGCCGGCAGTATCCACATTAGCTATATTATGGCTGGTAACTGTTAATGCCGCCTGGTTCACTCTCATGCCCGTAAGTGCTATGCTATAACCGCCGAATGTTGATCCCATGGCTAACCGGCCATGTTAATAGCAGCTTTCAAACACTCGTCGGCTGCACTGATTATTTTGCTGCTGGCCTGATAGGCCCGCTGGGTAATCATCATCTCACTGAATTGCTCTGATAAATCAACGTTGGACATTTCCAGCGTACCGGCGCTCAATGAGCCGGTGCCGTTGGTCCCTGCCACCACACCACCGGTAAAGTTGCCCGAATTATTGCTGGTCACATATAAACTACTGCCAATCTTCTCCAGACCTGCCGGATTCGTAAAAGTAGCCAGGGCAATCATGCCCAGCGGCTCGGTCTGTCCGTTACTATAAGTCCCGTAGATGATTCCGTCTGTGCCGATAGTATAATCTTCCAGAGTACCGGAAGCGTAACCATCGGTAACATTAGTCAGACTATCGCTGCTGCTGCTTGCATAAGAACTTACTTTGGATAAATCCAGCGTAACGGTCGAGGCCGCTGCTCCGTTTGTCGGCGTCAAGCTAAGCGTAAACGAGGTATCATAGGTATCATTATCCACAATCTTGCCATTGCCATCAAAAGCAACAGTGCCGCTGTTATTGCTTAAAACCAATCCTGAATCGGAGGATGCCGCTTCCCAGTACCAGCTTGTTACTGACTGACCATCAGAAGTGGTAACCTGCGATTTATATAAATTTACCTGTACGTCATAGCTATTCCCCAAAGCATCATACACCTGCAAGGTGGTCGTTGCGTCAGGATTGCTGCTGTCATAATTAGTACCGGCAGCCGACACACTGGTGCTGGTTGTGTCGGTAGTGCCGTCTATGGCCCCGAAAAGCTTGGCTAAGGTATCATTAGTACCGCCTAATTCAATAGCAGCCGTAATGCCGGTAGCAGTGGAGGTTAGCTTGATATAGCCGTTGGAGCCGTCACCGGCATTCCAGGCCGCAGTGACGCCTGCACCTGCGGCATTAATATTGTCAATGATTGTTTGCACAGTATCGCCGGCTGTAATAGTAACACTGGTGCCGTTCACCGTAATAGTGCCGGCAAAAGTAGTACCTGCATCATCTGTTACCGCTGTCAGTCCGGTGGCGTTTAGGGTAGCATTGGCAGCACTGCCTGTTGTTGCTGCCGCTGCCTGGGCATCAGCCCCCGAGTCTACGCTGCCGCTAACGGTTGCTGTGCTAGTAGCTGCAGGCGCGCTGATCTTTTTATTTCCGGTGTAACTATCTGAGAATATGTTAATGGGTTCAACGTCTGTCTGGGTATTGTAGGTATAGGTTCCATCAGCATTCTCGGTACAATCCATCCACCCGCAGACCGTATATCCGTTAACCGTAAGATTGCCGCTGGAATCTACCCCAAAATTGCCGGCCCGGGTAAACTGATACTCACCACTGCTACCGCCTTGCACAATAAAATACCCGCTGCCACTGATGGAGACATCGCTGGAGTTGCCTGTTGACTGGGTGCTGCCTGTGGCTATATTGGTCGACGTCGACGCCACACTTACACCAGTACCAATTTGCTTGGCGTTTGTGCCGCCAGTACCGGTAGCAGCATTGGCTGTAGTGGAGCCGCTAATCGTCTGGCTTAACAGGTCGGCAAAACTCACTGTTTGTGATTTGTAGCCGATTGTACTCACATTCGAGATATTGTTACCGATCACATCAAGTTTAGTCTGTTGCGCCTTGAGACCGGAAACTCCCGAATAAATTGAACTCATCATAATAAATTTGCCTCCCAAAATTCTATTTCATCAGTCGTTCAGAAATAGATGTCAGCCTCCCCGCGCACGAAGCCCAGCTGATTATTTCTTAATACTTGCTAAAGGGCTTAACTGCTTGCCTCAGCTACCTGTGAAACCGAGCTAAGTGCGATTTGTGTGCTGCCAATATTTAAATAGGCGGTACCACTTTTGACAGTTACCGAATCCACTGTGCCAGTGGCACTTGTTGACGCTCCGGAGGCATCGGTAGTCGCATAAGTAACAGACTTGCCGATCAGGTCGTAGGCCTGGTAAGCATCGACACTATTGCCGATTGTGTTAAGCTTATCCAGCGCACCAAATTGAGCCAACTGAGCCACATATTCGGTACTGCTTACAGGATCCTGCGGGTCCTGGTATTTGAGTTCTGTTGCCAGCAATTCCACAAAATCTTCAAAATCCAGTGAACTAGTCCCTGTGGTGCTGTCAGTGTCTGCAGCAGTAGTGGTGGGCGTTTTCCAATAACTTGTCGTACTTGAAACTGAACTGGTACTCATGTTTTTTCCTCCCTGATTTTAAG
>NZ_DATMXX010000244.1:0-10802 GCF_035561255.1 Sporomusa sp.
GCAGCTGATGGTGTAATAATATATGGGTGGCAAGGGGGGCTGGAAGGGTATGGGTCTAATTAAGCAATTGATCTCGATTGTTGTACCGGTATTTAATGAACAAGATAATATCGACAACTTTTATCAGGAAGTTGTTAAACATATGGAACAACTGGCGTATTCTTTTGAACTGATTTTTATTGATGATGGCTCAAATGATGCTACACCACTGATATTAGAGCGGTTAGCCAATATGGATAAACGGGTGCGGGCCCTGATTATGGCCCGAAATTTTGGCCATCAGGTGGCGTTGACCTGTGGTTTGGATTATGCAAAAGGCGATGCTGTAATTACCATGGATGGTGACATGCAGCATCCGCCGGAGATGCTCCCGCTGCTCCTGGAAAAATGGGAAGAGGGTTTTCAGGTTGTACAAACTGTAAGGATTACCACTGAGGGCGTTTCCTGGTTTAAAAGCTTTACTTCGGGAATGTTCTATAAGTTGATGAATGCTATGTCTAATGTGCGCGTAGCTGAAGGTGGCTCCGATTTTCGGTTACTTGACAGAAAAGTAGTAGACAGCTTCTGCCGTTTCCGGGAACGTGCCAGGTTTATTCGCGGTATGATTAGCGCGATTGGCTACCGGCAGACTCAAATAGAATTTGTAGCCCCCAAGCGATTTGCCGGCCAATCTAAGTTCTCTTTAAGAAGAATGCTGCATTTTGGGCTTGATGGGATCACCTCTTATTCTAAAACCCCACTCCGCTTTGCATTTTATGTCGGAATAGCAATGGGATTTGCGAGTATTATTCTGACACTGCATGTTCTCTATATCAGACTATTTACTAGCGAAGCTGTCCCAGGCTGGACAACAATTACTGCCAGCATATTACTCTTAGGCGGCCTGCAATTATCCGGGATCGGGATTATTGGCGAATATATCGGTAGAATTTTTGAAGAGGTAAAGCAGCGCCCGCTCTATTGGCTCAGGGCTGAACTCAGCCAACAAAAGGAAAAAAGCGATAAATAAACTTCTGCAGATAAACTTGCTTTGTTGCCCTAATAATTGTAAAAAAAACACGATTTTGGGCAGGAATTTTAAAATTTAAACAGAATATAACATAGTGAGCGAAGTAGAAAGCCGAATCCAGCTCAAGTACGGGGGAACCAATTTATGGGGTGAAACCTGAGAGGTGTTCAACTTCTCAAGTAGGGTGCCTGCAACCCTAACCCGTCAGCTAACCTCGGAGGCCAGCGAGAGGAGAAACCAGTTTGCGTAAGTTTTTCGGGTTCATTGTCGCTTTTTGTTTCTTTTTCGGAACTGCTGCTTTCGCCTATGCTTCGGATACATATGAAGCCGGCGATCAGGGAGCAGATGTAGCCGCAATTCAATCACAGCTTAATAGCCTTGGCTTTAATGCCGGTGCAGCTGATGGTGATTTCGGCGACGTAACGGTCAACGCTGTGAAGGCTTTCCAAAAGGCCCGTGGTCTTGAAGCTGACGGCGTAATCGGACCACAAACCTATCGTGCCCTGATGGGACGGGATATCCCCGTTAGCCGCGATTCTTCCACCACTTCAGTACGACGGGTCATTCAGACATCGATGCGTTATACGGGAGTACCTTATGTGTTCGGTGGGACAAGCCCTAATGGTTTCGATTGTTCAGGTTTTACCCGCTACGTTTTTGCCCAGAGCGGTGTTAATTTACCGCGAATGGCTGACGAACAGTTTGAGATCGGACGAGCTGTATCGTACAGCCGGCTCCAGCCGGGTGATTTAGTGTTCTTTACCACCTACGCTTCCGGAGCATCCCACAGTGGAATCTACCTTGGTGATGGCAAGTTTATAAGTGCTACGTCCAGCCGCGGGGTTGCTATTGACCGCATGAACAGTAGCTATTGGGGTCCGCGCTATGTCGGCGCCCGCAGGGTGATGTAAACTGACAGCAGGGAAGGCATTGTCGGCCTTCCCATTTTTATTTGATCTGAGATGTTTATACAACGCAATGTACCACCTGCGCTGCAAAATTCTTTACTGAGGATGCAGGATTTTTTTATAAATGCTTGTATTTTACTAATGTATTTGACACAATAGAAGTGGCCAATTACGCATTACTTTAGTGGAGATATAGATATGTTTACTTTTTACTGGCGTAAGTTTATAATTCCCTACTGGCTACTGGCTCTAACGGCGGTAGTTTGTTTTGTTATCGCCAGTGCCGCCGGCTTAGCGGCGCCATTGGTAGTTAAACTGCTGATTGATGATGCTCTGTCAGGTGGCAATATCGCATTTTTGCACTTTATTACTGCCGGGATTGTGCTATTATATCTTATTCGTGGTTTGTTTTCCTATTTTTACGGTTACGGTATGGCTAAGGCTGGCAACAAAATGCTGGCCAGACTGCGGCAGGATATGTTTACTAAACTGCAGTCAATGGATTATGCCTATTTTATGAAGATGCCATCCGGAGAACTTATCTCATTATTTACCAATGATCTTTTATTTATTCAACAGGCCGTTACTGTAGGGATTCCTGATGTTATTGTTGAGTCACTTAATCTTCTGGCAATCATGGCAATCATGATTTACTTTGACTGGGAACTGGCGATGGTTACTTTTGCTACCTTACCATTTATCATTGTGGCGATCAGCTGTTTCAATCATAAAATTGGCCGTTTGGGGGCACTTGTTGAACATACCCTGGCAAAAGTGACATCGATTATCCAACAATCGGTCGTATCGGTTATGATTGTTCAAAGTTATGCCCGTGAAGATTATGAATATCAGAAATTCAGCGACAAGATCCAGCAGGCTGCCGGTGATTTGCTCAAAGCTCAACGCTTAAGCGCCATACTAGTGCCGCTAGTTGAGTTTCTCGCTGCTATTGGCTTGACGATTATCGTTTGGTATGGCGGACGGGAGGTTATTAACGGGGACCTTAGCATCGGTGGGATGTTTGCTTTTCTGGTTTATATTATCAATGTGCCAATGCCTGTGCGTAAAATCAGCCAGGCCCTGACTCAGCTTAAAATGGGTTTAGTCGCCTGGGAGCGAATCAGCAGGCTGCTTAACGGACAAATGCCGGTAGTGGCTGATGGCAATCTGGAGTTATCCCAGGCTCAGGGACAGGTGGAGTTTAGGGACGTTTCCTTTGCTTACCAGCAGGATCGGCAGGTACTTAATAATATTAATGTAACTGCGCAGCCAGGCGAAGTACTTGCCATTGTGGGGCCGAGCGGTGCCGGGAAATCTTCATTTGCCAATCTGCTATTGCGATTTTATGACCCGGACACGGGGGGGATCTTTTTAGATGGTATCAATATCAGAGAGCTTAAGATTAGCGCCCTGCGGCATCATATCGGCTTTATCCAACAAGAACCAATATTGTTCAATATGTCAATTCTCGAGAACATTCGCTATGGCCGCCCGACGGCTACGATGAGTCAGGTCGATCAGGCAGCCAGGCTGGCTAATGCCTATGACTTCATTAAGGAGTTACCGCAGGGCTATGATACTATTGCCGGAGAACTGGGCGGCAACTTATCCGGCGGTCAAAGGCAGCGTATCGCAATCGCCCGGGCAATCATTACCGAGCCGGCGATATTGCTCCTCGATGAACCGACTGCTGCGCTTGATTCGCACACGGAAAAACTGGTTATGGCAGCGATCAGGCAGGCCGGACGGGGGCGGACCACCTTTATTATCACCCATCGTATGTCTACCATTATGGCATCTGACCGCGTGGTCTATTTAACCGGTGGCAAGGTGGTTGAAACAGGTACCCATCAGGAGCTTATCGCCCAAGGCGGTTCATATGCCAGGGCATTCGAACTTAGTGATCTTAAGATGCGTATAAACGAGTAAAATAATGGAAATAATCTATGGCGGCAGCTAGATTTGCCGCCGTATTCTTTTATGCTAATAAGAATAATCCTAGTAAGCTTTAGGCTCGAGTTGACAGGTGTAGGCCAGCCTGATAACATTTACATAGGAATATTCTTATTAAAACAGGAATTGCCTGGACCCACTTGGTGTACTTGCCTATAACCGGCTCTCGGAACAATACAATTAAAGGAGAGCAAATATGACTCTTACTAGTGCAATAAACGCTGTGGCTGTAGTCAGCCAACTGAAAGACAAAGGTTACCGGATAACGGCGCAGCGTCAGGCCATGGTTGAAAAGCTGATCGAAGCAGATAAACCTTTATCAGCCTCTGATATTTGGGAAGAGCTGAAAGTTCAGTATCGAGGGATAAGCTTGGATACTGTCTATCGTAATCTACATATATTAGTTGATTTAGGGGCCCTTATCCCGATAAACGCGATGGGTAAAGACAGTGTGCGCTATGAGTTGGTGTATACAAGCCATCATCACCATATTGTATGTGTCAAGTGCGGCAAGTCCCAGTGTATTGACTATTGTCCGATCGAGCCGCAGCTTATTATTATGTTGAAAAATCACGGCTATGAATTAGTACGTCACAACCTGGAATTATTTGGAGTGTGCCACCAGTGCGGCGCATCCTAAGGAGGCTATTATGACTGGAGTTAAGTTAAATAACATTACCTATGGGTATAACAACACCGAAATGGTCCTAAACAATATATCTTTTACTGTACAGCAAGGCGAGTTTGTTGTTGCGGTAGGACCAAACGGAGCCGGTAAAAGCACTTTGCTGAAGATTATTGCCGGCTTGATTGAGCCGGTTGCCGGTCAGGTCCTGATCGATAATAACAGCATACGTGCTGCGGCTCAGCAGGGTATTATCGCCTATGTACCACAGCATTATGCCCAGAATACAGCAGCATTCCCGGCGACTGTCGAGGAAATTGTCGCGCTGGGGCTTGCCGGGACCAGGGGAAAGCTAACAGCCAAAGGGGCTAAACATATTGTTGACCATATGCTGGAAATGGTCGGTGCAGAGCAGCTAAAGGGCCGCCGGATTGGTGAACTGTCAGGAGGACAGCAGCAGCGGGTGATGGTGGCCCGCGCATTGGCCGGTAATCCGCAGCTATTATTGCTGGATGAACCCACCAGTGGTATTGATTACGCCGCAAGTGCCAGGATTTATGAGCTGCTGGGCCAGCTTAACAGTACACTGGGAATTACTATTATCATGGTGTCGCATGATATTGAAAATGGCACCCGTTTTGCCGCGAAAGTGGCTTGCATCAACCGGCATCTGTGTTTCTTTGGTGACAGCGAAGAGTTTCGCTCCAGCCATGCCAGCATGCAGCATTTATGGTATTATTCCGGATTTACCGGCTAGGAGGGCATACTATGCCATTAGTGGAAATGTTTCAATATGATTTTATGCAGCGGGCTTTTTTGGCGGGGATTATTACTGCCGTTATCTGCCCGATATTAGGTATGTTTGTTGTGGTTCGCCGACAGTCGATGATCGGAGACGGGCTGGGACACATTGCTTTTGCCGGGGTGACCGGCGGCTATCTTGCCGGGATTTATCCGGCGGCCGGAGCCTTCGTTTTGACGATTGCCGGTGCGGCAGGCATTGAATTGGTACGGCGCCGGCGAACCCAGATGGCCGACACGGCTTTGGCTGTTTTTTTCTATGCGGGAATCGCCTTAGCTATTATCTTCAGCACCATTACCCGGATGCCCAGTGCCGGTTTACTTGGGTTTCTCTTTGGCAGTATTTTAACAGTTTCCTGGCAGGATGTAGTGGTGATTGCCGGCTGCGGCCTGACTGTTATCGCGTTTGTTTTCAGTAATTTCACCAGACTTATGCTGGTGTCCTTTGACGAAGATGTGGCTAAGGTTGCAGGTATCCGTACCGCTGCTGTCAATATGTCATTAAGTATAGTTACGGCCATAACCGTTGTCACCGGTATGATGGTGGTTGGTATTCTCATGGTAAGTGCCCTGATGATTGTCCCGGTGGCAGCTGCTGAGCAAATGGGAAAAGGTTTTAAAGCTACAATGGCCTGGGCGGTAGGATTGGCAATCGTAGCCGTAATCAGCGGCTTGACAGCGGCTTTTTATTTAGACATCGCCCCAGGTGGCTCAATCATTATGACCACAATCATTTTTTATATAATTATTGCCGTTACCCGCCAGCTTTGTTATACCTGGCGTTCTGCCAGGCGTACACAAACTTACCCTTAACTTGTCTTAAACAGGATAAATTTGGTATAATTAGGGTAGATTTACTATACATAACAAGGAGGATCTATTGTGAATTATAGCAGACAACAAGCCTGGGGACTTTTACGTCAGCATGTGCAAAGCGAGGTGTTGCTAAAGCACTGCCTGGCGGTTGAAATTGCCATGCGGGCCTATGCCGCTAAATTTGGCGAAAATGTTGAATACTGGGGTGCCGTGGGGTTGCTCCATGATGTTGACTTTGAAAAATATCCGAATGATCATCCCCATCATGCAAGAGAGATCCTGAGTGCTGCCGGGTATGACAGTCAGTTTGCCACAGATGTCGAAAGCCATGCCCGGGAGTGGGAACAGGAACGTACCCTGCTGCAAAAAACATTGCTGGCTGTTGATGAGTTGACCGGTTTTATTATCGCCTGTGCTTTGGTGCGTCCTGATAAAAACCTGGACAACCTGGAAGTCAAATCGGTAATGAAGAAAATGAAAGATAAGGCGTTTGCCCGCGCTGTTAATCGCGAAACCATAATCACCAGTGCTGAGGCTATGAATGTTGAAATAAAAGAACACGTTGATTTCCTTACTAAAGCACTGGCTCAGGCCGTAAAAATGCCTGAATATCAGGAACTGCCGCTAGTAGGTTAAACCCTGGAATTAAACATAAATCGGATTGGAGGTGCATAAAGATTAATGAGGACAGCTAAGAGGAGAGAGATAATGGCAAAAAATGTTCTGAATAAGCTTACCGTTAATCTTTATGACACCGATACCCGCGGAAAACTGTATGATCATCTGATGATGCTCTTAAAATGCCAGGAAGGGCTTAATTTAAGGCCACTTGTGGTGTTGTGCATCGGGTCTGATCGCTATACAGGCGATGCGCTGGGGCCGCTTATAGGCACTCATCTTGAAGAACATACTGAATGCAGTGTTTATGGCACACTTGATCACCCGGTTCATGCCGGCAACTTTGTTGAGACTTTAAACATTATCAATCATCGCTACCACCACCCGCTGATTATTGCAATTGATGCCTGTTTGGGAAAATCACATGAGATTGGCAATATTGAGATCTGGCAGGGGGGATTGGCCGCAGGTATTGCAGTTGGCAACAGGCTGCCAACTGTTGGTGATATCTCGGTGATTGGGGTCGTGAATGCGCAAAGCCAGATTGGCTATCTTGACCTGCAAAGTACACCCCTGTCCAAAGTTATGAAATTGAGCAAAGCGATCAGTGAGGCGCTTGTTGATTGTGTCAACACTGTAATTGTTGAGGCTATGCCGGCTTGCACTCAGTCTGCTGCCAAATAAACAAAATATAAAAAAGCGGGCTTGCCCACTCTTAAGAGTGCAAGTCCGCTTTTTTCATTATTTCAGTCCTCAGGGAACAATCTGTTCCACAGCATATACAGTATGATCAATGTCCCGGCAAAGAACAGGCCAATATCGGCAATGTAACGTTCCATAAAAAACCACACTCCCGCAAGTCAGCATTTATTTCTTATTAGGATTATATGCTACTTGCGGGGGTGATGCAAGTTTCCGGCAAATAAATATTTTTTGCTGCCAGGCACATTCGACTTGTCTCCCCCATAAAATTTAACCGACAGACTTTTGGGGGTGAATGACTGAATGGGCCTTTCGTTTATTATGGTATTGGCAGCTTCGGTAATTAAAGGCATCACCCTGTTAGTGTCTTATATCGCCAACAATACCTTTCCCTTGCCGTTATCGGAAAAAGATGAACAGATCTATCTACAACGGTTAAAGAGTGGGGATGAAGACGCTCGCAATGTCCTGATTGAACGTAACCTGAGACTGGTAGCTCACATTGTCAAAAAATTTGACAACACCGGTGAAGATGTTGATGACCTTATCTCCATTGGCACAATTGGCCTGATTAAGGCCATCAACACGTTTGATCCGGCAAAGAAAATCAGGTTGGCTACATATGCTGCCCGGTGCATTGAGAATGAAATCCTTATGCACCTAAGGAGCACCCGCCGGATTCGGACTGAGGTCAGTTTGTATGACCCTATTGGGGTCGACAAAGAGGGAAATGAGTTCACACTGCATGGTTATCTACTTATAGCCTTTAAGCCGCGAATTACTTGGGCAATACGGGGTATAGTTTCAATCCACGTGCCTGAGGTGGCACGACTAGCGGGGAAGTATCGGATGTAGAACCAACGTGAAATCATCGTCACGTTGGTTCTTTTCTTTGCGGTACGTAGCATACTCCAAAACAGATTTTAATAGTTGATTCTTAACGGCAGGTTCTTTGGTTTTAGTGTATACGGCAAGCACCTTCTCTAGTTTCGGAATAATATCTTTTCTGGCCTTCTCGCGTTTAGTTTCATTTTTGATCGCTACCTCGGTATCCGCAATAGATTTTTCAGTTTCGCCGATTCTTTCAGAAAGTTTTTGAGATCGATCCAGGTAAGTGGCCTCGTCATATATTCCGCGTTCCAAGAGATCGTGAAGTCGTTCTTTCTGATAGACCAGTTCTTTAAGCTCATTTGCTAGGCTCTGAATAGACTTTTTCCTTATGCTCAAGATGTTGTCTGTTTCCTTTACGGGCTTGAGATTGCCCCATTGAGCGCGGTATTCATCTAACCATGCATAAAGTGAGGATATTACGCCGCTTTCTATATAATCAAACCGACTGCTTTTGTTCGGACAATATTTGTTGTAACAAATCAGGTGGGGTTTCCGGTGCGTGTATGGTCGGTATACCATAGATCCGCCGCATATATCGCACTTAATCATTCCGGCCAGTGGGTTAGTAATTCCGTTAATCAGTTGATAGGGAATATGATATTTACCTTTCAGTATGGCCTGGGCTTTGTTAAAAAGCTCCTTTGATATAAGAGGCTCATGTTTGCCTTTAATATCAATCCACTCCGAGCGGGGGCGCGTTTTAGTATCGTGTTTTTTATTGGGGTCCTTAGATTTTTTTTGTTCTTTCTTTTTCCATTGCAGCTGGCCAGTATAGACTTCATTTTTAAGAATGAAAACGATGGTTGACGGTTCCCATGGCTTGCCGGTGTATGTCGCATGCCCTAAACGATTTAGTTCAGCGGCAATTTTGTTGCTGCCCATTCTGACTTCGGGATCATCGTGTGTGTACAAATCGAAAATCAGCCTCAATACAGGGGCTTGTTCGGGATGGGGTACTAATATCCTGCTATGACTTGTTTTCTCAATCTGATAGCCGTATGGAGGTCTGGTGCCGATATAATTGCCGTCCTCGATTGAACGTATCCGACCACCTTGTAAGCGCCTGGTGATGATCTTCAGTTCTTTACGTGCCATAAAGGCTTCAAACTCAGTGTACTCTTCGTCAAATTCATCGTTTAGGTCATAGACTTTTCGCGGCGTAACAATCTTAGTCTTAGCGTTTTTGAAAGTATCAATAATAAGGCCTTGCTCCTGCATATTACCGCGACCAAGCCGGTCAACATCCATGCACCACACGGAGCGCCATTTGCTTTCCTCGACCTCTTTTAAAACGGTCAACATTTCCGGCCGGTGGACCAGGCTCTCTCCGGATACGATCTCTTCAAAAACTTTAGTTACGTTGATGTTGTAATCTTTAGCGAGCTTAAAAAGGGCTTTTTTATGTTTCATTAAGGTTTCGCCTTCGCCCCGGGCTTCGGCTTCTATGTCTTCGCGCGATTTACGGAGGTAGAAGCAGGCCGGCTCTAAATCGGTGAGGGTGTGTCTTTGTCGCAATAGAATCACCTCTAAGGTGTAGTATAACAAAAATGCCCTTTCGGGCAAATGGTAATAACCATTATTTAATCCTGAACATTGCTTTTAACATGCCTGCTCATAATTATTTTGGTATGCGCTGGATTACCCATCTCATAAACAGGCAGCCCGTCTATTCTTGGAATTGCGGGGCAATTGATCAAGGTGGCGTCACTTTTTCAGTATTCAGCACCTTGTATGTTAGAATAAAACAAATATTATACCCAAGAGGAGATGAGGAGCATGGCCATCAAGCTGCTTTGCAATAGTTCGTAAACACCGTCCGCAAGGGCGGTGTTATTTATTTCTTGTCGAAAAATAGCGTATTTTAGAAAACGTTCGCTAGTTGTCCAAAACAGAGAAAAGGAGTATAATAGCATCAAACATATGTTCTGGGTGTTCGGTTTTGACCTATACTGGCCTTCTAGTCAGTGTACGGATCTTGACTTCATGCTCGCCAGCAATTTCAAAAAGCGACTTCATGTCATCGCGGACGTTAGTTTCTACTTGAGTTATATTTTCTTTGAGTTCTGTTCTAACGGCGTCGATTTCGTCGATTATGTGAGTTCGTAATTCAGCAACATCATCTTTTGTGGAAACTTTGGCATTCATCATAGTAATCATTTTTTCCGTTCTCTTGACGGCTTCTAAATTTGCAGTAGTAATCTTGAGACCATTAACTTCAGCACTGACAAATTCAGTGTTGTGTCGGATGGCTTTGACGATTTGATTTGTTTCGATCATCTGACTCTCAAGGCTAGAAATATCGGGCTTAATTTCGGAAACGTCAGTTTTTAAAGTGATAACATCAGTTTCGATACGATCAAGGCGCTGATTGACATTTTGTATTTCGCTAAGTATTTGCTTTAATAGTTGTTCACTCATATTATCAACTCGCTTTATACATAATTGATTGGGGGAGTTTTAGTGGAGAGGGATGTAGATA
>NZ_DATMXX010000245.1:0-9173 GCF_035561255.1 Sporomusa sp.
AGATGATATTCAATTATGAGATAAGGAGCTGATGTGATGAGGTTGTGCCATGGCAGGGTGAACTTAGGATTAGTGGTATCATTACTAGGGAGTCTTCTTTCCTTGCCGCTCAATAAACGGGTTCACTTATGGCTGGGAATCGGCTTCACTCTGTTGGCGACTATTCATACATGGCAACATCGCAGGCAGTTTACACATTACTTGCACAAGGAGAGACAAGAGATGGACCTATCCTCCCTGTATACGAACTTTTTTAATTCGTCGGCAAAGATAAAGCTGTTTTTGCAGCAGACTCAAGTGCTGCATTATATACCTGGCCGTATTCGCCTATACTCCCAGCATCTATTAAACAATCCGGAGATAGCCCGGCAGGTTAGTGAACATTTAGAGACAATACCGGAAATTAAACAGTTTGCGGTTAATGTTGCTACTGGTTCTCTGCTTATCCATTATTCGCCAGAGGATGTTTTACGTAATCCTCTGCTGCGGGACATGGAGCAACTGGTCGCTAAACAATATGGAAGGTGATATGAAATGACTTATCTTACCGGATTAGCTTTAGGTATTTCCGCTGGACGTCAGCTCAGTCAACTTATGCGAGGCAACGGCTTTTCTTTAGTTCATGCTTTGCCAGGAAGACGGCGTTACCAGCATGATGATTTGCTCCATAATAAAGAGTTAGCAGGAGAGTGGCGCCGTCACTTAGTTAATGTTAAGGGAATTAACCAGGTTAAAGTCAGTCCCGAAACAGGCAGTCTTTTAGTAGAATATACACTTCCGGACGAGCACATTGACCTAGTGATGGAGTACCTTGAACAATTGCACAAATTGCCGGGGCCACGGTCAGATTACGGTAAAATGGGAATGGATATTCAACGTTTTTTCCGGAGATTAAACCGCAATATATTTAAGAATACTGCCAGTAACTTGGATTTGCGTACAATAATGGCGTTATTGATGCTGTTTCGCGGTGGTGCCAAGATGTGGAACCTGGGGCAGCGACCTTCAGGCCCGCAGATGATATGGTGGGCTTATTCCTTGCTGAAAGGGCGTAGCTAATGGGATACCGGTATATAACCTTACCTATAAATAAGGCATTATCTGCACGTCAAAAAACGCTTTTAGAGGCTAACGTCAGACAAAACCCGTCTGTCGTCAGCGCTTATATCAGCAGTAATGGGAATCTGACCGTATACTATGAGGGGCAGTTGGTATTACCAGATCTAGTGGCCAAAATACAGCGTGCAGGTCGTGCAGATCAGCCGGTTGCAGCTTTACCTGCAAAACATAGCAGTGATGACAATACTCCCTTCGTTGAATACCGGCGGGATGCAATATTGGCTGGGGCCGGTCTAGTGGGATTGCAGCTACTGCGTATGGCAATGCCGGGTGCATTTACTGCCGTTTATTTGGGTCGTAGTGCTTTTGTCCTTTTTGTAGCCCGGAAATTTATTGTCAGTGGTGTACGTAGTTTGCTGGTTGAGCGTCAGCCCAATGCCGATTCACTCACAACAACTGCGGTTATGGCCTCAATTCTAGGCGGAAAACCTGAATCCAGCCTGACCCTTTTAGCTCTCTCTAATTTTGCTGAGATGTTAACTACATTTACTGCTGAAAGGGCTCGTAAACATATTTCTAACCTCCTGCGCCTTGATCAGCAATATATTTGGAGAATTGAAGATGATGGCCATGAAGTCCGTGTGGCAGTAGAAAGTCTGAAGCCTGGTGACCGGGTAGGCGTACACCTCGGAGAGAAGATATGCGTGGATGGACGGGTACTGTCCGGGGCTGCGGCGGTAGACCAATCGTCGATTACGGGTGAATACATACCTGTCGAAAAAACTGTAGGAGACTATGTTTACGCAGGTACTGTGCTCCAGAATGGTTTCCTGGAGATCGTGGTCGAAAAAATGGGGGATGATACGGCGTTGGCACGTATTGTCCATATGGTGGAAGAGGCGCAGGCGCGGCGGGCACCAGTGCAAAACTTTGCTGACCGTATGGCTAATATGCTGGTGCCGATATCCTTTATTGCTGCCGGTTTGGTTTACGGGGCAACTAAGGATTGGCAGCGCGTGTTAAACATGTTATTTATTGATTTTTCCTGTGGGTTAAAGTTGTCTACCGCCACGGCTATCTCGGCGGCGATAGGGCGGGCTGCCAGCCGGGGCGTCTTGATTAAAGGTGGCAACTATGTGGAGACTTTGGCGGGAATAGATACTGTTGTGATGGACAAAACCGGCACAATTACCATTGGTAAACCGCAAATTGTTGCTGTTAAAACAGCTCCAGGGATTAAAGAACGAGAATTGCTGTTATTGGCCGCCTCGGCGGAATTGCATTCAGCTCACCCCTTGGCTTGCGCTATCTTGGACCATGTGGAATCTCAAGGGTGGGCAATACCGCCTCACAGCAGTACTGAAACCATCATTGCCCGGGGTATTTTAGCTGAGGTGCCGGATTTCGAGGATATTCGTGGCGGGCGTATCCTGGTCGGCAGTTGGCGATTTATGGAGGAGTACAAGCTTCAATCCCCTGGCTTTGGGGATGAATCAGGGGCTGAATGTGGCTATAACCTGGTCTATGTGGCGCGTGATCAAGCATTATTGGGCTTGCTGGTAGTGAGCGATCCCATTCGGCCTAATCTGAAAAAAACTATTAACCAGTTACGGCGGCAAGGCGTTGATGAGGTTGTTATGATTACCGGTGATACTGAACCTGTTGCGAAACATGTTGCAGCCGCACTGGATCTTGACGCTTACTATGCCGAGGTTTTGCCCGAGGATAAGGCAACTTTAGTGAATCGGCTAAAACGGCGGTCACAGGTCTTGATGGTCGGTGACGGCATTAACGATGCACCCGCTTTAGCATTTGCTGATGTGGGAGTGGCTATGGGCGGACGGCGTACAGATATCGCTGTTGAGTCAGCTGCGATTACTATCAATTCTGAAGACCCACTGGTGCTTTCTGAGGTAGTTACATTAGGAAAGCAGACTATGAAGATTGTACAGCAAAACTTTACTGCTACAATTGCCGTCAATACTGCAGCAATGCTGCTGGGGGCGATCGGGCGAACCAATCCGATGATTTCAGCTCTTATTCATAATGCTGCGACTATTGGAGTTGTACTAAATAGTGCACGGATCTTAGTTGTTAATAAAAAACGGTGGTAGAACGTTAGGGAAAGGAGGTGAAAATAGATGTTTACAAGAACTGATTTTTGGATAGGTTTGGTTGTTGGAACTATTGCAGGGGCATTTGGGTACAAAATAATGTCAGAACAATCGATGCGCGTTATGGCACCGGCTGCACAAATACCAGCTGCTCAGGGAGTGGGGGAAATCCCGGTGGACGAGCTGATGCGTCAAAAAGAACGTCTGGAAGATTTAATCGCAGAACGGCAACAGGGTGTGGTTCAGGCGTAATCTAGGCACTTACAGTAGCTTAGCAATTTTACGTAAAAGAAGTAAGTCCAACCACTTAATCTGAAGGGGTTGGACTTACTTCACTAGGTCAACCATGAAATGAAAAATCAATTATGCAGACCGTTAGTTGGTAGCCTAGTGCATGCCTAATTGCAGGAGACTAAGATTATGATTAGATCGACTAGCGTAAGAAACATCTGGACAAAGTAGCATTAGTGATATATAATGCTTAAGCTAATGAAATTGATTTTTAGGAAACAGCAACTTGACAAGGCTTTTTGTACTAGTTATAATTAAACAGTATCTGGCGCAAGCTAGCTAGGTAGATTAATTAGGTAGTACAACTATTGTAAGCAATTACCGCTTGCATTGTATGTCTGAATAGTATATAATGAATTTCTGTTGAGAGCACATGGAGAGATGTCCGAGTGGTTGAAGGAGCACGCCTGGAAAGCGTGTGTACTGGAAACGGTACCGAGGGTTCGAATCCCTCTCTCTCCGCCATAAAATCCAAAGTTATTGCAGGGCCGCTTCAACGGCTTTTTGTTTTCTAGGCCGGGCTATAGCAGGGCCGGGTCTTACGCAATGGGAACTCATGAACCGCGTCAGATTCGGAAGGAAGCAGCGCTAAGTGACCATTCCTATGTGCCGTAAGGGTGCCTGGCTTCTGCTGTGGTCCGTCGTGGAAAACAAAGGCCATAACTACAAAATCGCATAATCATTTACTAAAAGTAGCCAAAAATACGGCTGCTTTTTTGCTATATTAATTATTTTTGTGAAAAAGGGAAACATTTTACTGGTGTGGAATATAACAATCTTGTAAGGTAGGAGGTGTGGGTATGGCCTATGTGGCATTATACCGAAAGTGGCGGCCGCAGGACTTCGACAATTTAGTTGGGCAGGAGCATATTAGTAAAACCCTTAAAAATGCGATTGCTAGCGGTAAGATTGCCCACGCCTATTTATTTGCCGGGCCGCGGGGCACCGGAAAAACCAGTACGGCTAAAATTTTAGCCAAGTCGCTTAATTGCCAGCATGGTCCTACAGCTAACCCCTGTAATGTCTGCCCTAATTGTGATAAGATTACCGCCGGCACTTCAATGGATGTATTTGAGGTGGATGCGGCCTCAAACCGGGGAATTGACGAGATTCGCGACCTTCGGGAAACCGTCAAGTTTGCACCGGTAGATGGGCGCTATAAAGTATACATAATTGATGAAGTCCATATGTTAACAACAGAGGCTTTTAATGCCCTACTAAAGACATTGGAGGAACCACCCGGCCATGTAGTGTTTGTCCTGGCAACAACTGAGCCACATAAGATTCCGGCGACAATTCACTCCCGGTGCCAACGGTATGATTTTCGCCGGATTGGCGTAAGGGAAATTGAGCAACGCTTAGCCACTGTAGCAGAGCATAGCGGCTTACAGGCTGCGCCAGAGGCGCTTAAGCTTATTGCTATTCAGGCTGACGGCGGTATGCGGGATGCACTTAGTATCTTGGATCAATGTGCTGCTTTAGAGAGCGGTGATTTGATAACTGCCGCCCATGTTAGGCAATTGCTTGGTTTGATTGGCCATGAATGGGTGTGGCAACTAACCGATGCTATCGCCGAACGTGACGCTCACAACGTCCTGCTCAAACTTGACGAACTGATTAGCATGGGAAAAGATGTGCGCCAATTACTTATTGAAATGGCACTTCATGCTCGTAGCCTGATGTTGTTTAAAGCTGCTCCTTCGATTGAAAATATCGAAATGTATAGTGATGATAAGTCGGTATTGGCTGCACAAAGCACTAAATTTACTCACCAAGAGCTAGTAGAGATGCTAGAAGTCTTGCACTCAACCGCTAACGAGACTAAATGGGCGGCTGAACCCCGTATTGCTGTGGAAATGGCGCTTATTACATTATGCCGGCGAGCCGCGGGGACAGATATTACTGCTTTGATTGAGCGGGTTACGGTGTTAGAGGCTCGGCTTGCCAATCAGCCGGAGGCAGCGGCCAGCATTGTAAGTGCGCGGCCGGTGCAGCCGATCTCAATATCCCCCAAACAGGCTTCTGTCTCGCCTGAACCACCCCAGCAACAGCAACAATCGTCCCGGCAGGAGAGGCCGTCAGTGCCTGCTAAAGCTACTGCTGCACCGCCTCTTCCCGAAGCGCCAAGTAGCAGTATAGGAAATTTGAATGAGATATGGGCCGCAGTGCTTAAGGAACTCTTAACTAGTGGTAAACGCTCAGTGCATGCCTGTGTCATGCAGGGGCATTTAACAGCGCTTACTGATAGTCAGGCAATGGTACGCTTTGCTGCAAGTTTTCCCAAGGAGCGTACTGAGAAAGACGATTACCGGGCAATCGTTGAAAAAACGCTTGCTCAAATTACCGGACAACAAGTAAAACTCATCTGCTCCCTGGGGCAGGATACACCGGTTGCTAAACCAACGGCGTCACCGCCGCCGGTACCTGCAGTGCAATCCGATCCAGGTATTAACCACCCGGCTGTCAAGCAGGCCCAAATGATGTTTGGCGGTACAGTAACTAAGGTAAAGGAAGAAAACTAAAATTAGGAGGATGATAACATGTTTGGAAATATGGGAAATATGGCAGGAATGATGAAAAAAGTTCAAAAACTTCAAGGAGATATGGCAAAACTCCAGGAAGAACTTAAAGCCCGCACAATTGAGGTATCCACCGGGGGGGGCGCAGTTAAGGTCGTAGTTACTGGCGAAAAGAAGATTCAGTCTGTTAAAATTGCACCCTCAGCTGTTGATCCTGAAGATGTAGAAATGCTGGAAGATTTGGTAGCTGCTGCTGTTAATGAGGCAATGACTAAAGTGGATGATATGATGGCACAGGAAATGGGCAAACTGACCGGCGGTCTCAATCTACCGCCAGGAATGTTTTAATTTATGAGCTACATTGCGCCAATCGCCAAGTTGATTGAGCATTTCCGCCGCTTGCCGGGGATTGGACCTAAATCGGCGGCGCGTCTTGCTTATCATGTGCTGAAAATGGATAAAAGCCAGGTAACAGCTTTGGCACAAGCGATTGTCGATGCAAAAGAGCGGGTTAGTTACTGTACTGTTTGTTTTGATTTGACAGATTCTGATCCTTGTCAGATCTGTCGGTCTGAGGGGCGGGACCAGTCGATTGTATGTGTAGTTGAGGACCCTAAAGATGTAACCGCGATGGAGCGTACTCGTGAGTTTAAAGGCTTATACCATGTATTGCATGGTTCGCTGTCGCCGCTTGAGGGAGTAGGCCCTGACGATATCAAGGTGAAAGAACTTTTAGACCGGATAAGCCGGGGGATTCAAGAAGTGATTATGGCTACTAACCCTAATGTCGAGGGTGAGGCGACGGCGATGTACATCGCCAAACTACTCAAGCCGCTTGGTGTCAAAGTTACCCGCATTGCCCACGGATTGCCAGTGGGGGGCGACCTCGAATATGCAGACGAGGTTACATTATCCAAGGCTCTTGAAAACCGCAGGGAAATGTAGGGACACTGTTTTATCCTGCCTGTTTATGGGAATACTATAACAGGGGGAGATATAATGAAAACAGTGTTAATGAACATCATCAATGGTTTTATACCGCAAAATATGCCGATCGTTCATAGTTTGCCGCCGTTGACTCAGCAGATTGAGCAAGCAAGACAAGAGTGGGTGAGTGCTCAAAACTATTATAACAATGTCTCCGATGTCGACTTGGTTGATCATGCCGCTTATCTTATTCAGGCTGCCGAGAAGAAATATACATATCTGCTGAAGCGTGCCCGGTATGAAGGGGTTCGTTATGCACCGTTCAATTAGGACGCATGTCTAAAATACCGGATTTTGATCCGGTATTTTTCATTATTTTGGACTGGCCGACATATATTGTCTATAAGCAGATGTGATTACTCATCACATGTAGCTAAGTCTTACTTTATGTTGGAGGGATAGTTATGGTGGCATGGCGGCGACTATTGGGCCTGTGGGATACCGAACAATCTGGATCTAAGGGCATACCGGGTCTAGCAGAAGTGGTGGATCAGGCCCGCCGGGACTGGTTATATGCTCAGACTTATTATAATTCAGTAACTGACTCAGATCTAATTGATTATGCTATTTATCTTAGCAAAGCCTATGAACGTAGGTATATGTATTTGCTAAGAAAAGCGCGCCAGGAGGGGATCCGGTATCCTGTGAGCGTAAGTATAACAGAAATTACTGACGCAGGAACTATACGCAGGGTATTCTAGCGTGGTAAAATTAAAGAAAAAAGCTATTTCTGAAGGGGGATTTAAGAGATGCCGTTTTTACCGGCAGGTTTAGAGTTTAATGTTATTATTGCGTATGCATTCGGTATTATTTTAATCTACCTTATTGGGCGGATGTTTTTAATGCCCATAAAACTGGTGTTTAAACTGATATATAACGGTTTAGTAGGGGGAATAATGCTTTGGGTCGTTAATTTTGTCGGTGGGTATATCGGCTTTACGATCGGTATTAATCCCATTACCGCACTTGTTGCCGGTTTTTTAGGCTTGCCTGGAGTTGTTTTATTGATATTGTTTAAAATATTTATTAATTAGCCAGACATACTGTCATTCTGAAAAGAGCTCTATCGTTATTCTTAAGAAATTTGGCGCATTTCAACTCGCGATCTTATCTAGATAATGGATCTTGTATGGACAAGGAGTGTATTGAGTATTGGATACTGTAAAAAATGTGCAGTTAACTGAACCGATCATTGAAGCATATGTTGGCGAATATGCTAGCGGCAAAAGCGAGAATGCCGTAAATAGGGCTCTTTATTTGAATAAGCAAGGCCTGCCTGTTACTATTGTCGATCTGGATACTGTGGAGCCGTGCTATACGCTTCGGCCGATCAAAAAGGAACTTGAAGATCTGGGACTTGATGTGGTGGCGTGGGAGACTCAGGATACTATGGGTTTAGGCGAAGCTGGCAGTGTCATTAAAGGTTCAATGCGTTGGGTATTGCGGCGCAAAGGTAATATCATTATGGACGTTGGTTATGGCGTGCATGGTGCGAGAATTTTTAATCTGGTAGAGGGTGCATTTGAGAGTCCTTATCTTAAGATTATTGCTGTACTTAATATGTCACGGCCATTTACCTCAACAGTGGACAATATTTTAGAATATGTCGCAACCCTAGGACGGGTTGATGCCGTGCTCAATAATACTCATATGGCTGAAGAAACTACTGTCGATATCGTACAGCGTGGTGCTCAGGGGATCACCGAGGCGGCCAAGCGCATCGGTGTACCTGTTGTAGCTACCGCCGCAGTAGCTGAGATTGCTGAGAAAATTGGACCATTTGACTGTATGGGCAATCCGGTTTGGCCACTGGAGCGAATTATGCCGCGCACCTTCTGGTGATATGAGTAAAGCAGCCTGATCCTTTTAAATGAAAAGGATCAGGCTGCTTTACTTTTAAGAAAGGAAATAAAAAAACACGTTGACATTATGGTACCTGCTATGATAACATAACAAAGCTGTCACTTTAGCGGTGATGCCAATATGTTATGTTGACACGGTGCAATAAACGTGATAACATATAAAAGCTGTCAAGTTCGGCAATAATGCGAATGCGACAAACCGTTCCCTGAAAACTGAACAATGTAAAGTAATGCATCATAAAAATGCCAGATGTGCGATGTGCTGCTTGCAGCACAAGCAACAAATAAGATTTGATTGATAATGAGCCGATAAACGGCTTCAATATAAGTAGTCACCTAGT
>NZ_DATMXX010000246.1:0-3888 GCF_035561255.1 Sporomusa sp.
TAATAAAAGTACTAAAAAAAAGATAGGGGTGACTTCATGTTTCAAGTAGGCGACAAGATTTTTTACCCCACGCAAGGTGGTTGTGTAATTCAAGCAGTTGAAGAAAAAGTAGTTCATGGAGAAACTCTACGATATTGCACTGTGAATATACTTCATCGGAAGATGACTGTTAGATTTCCGACCAGCAATTCAGATCGTTTGGGAATTCGCCCTATTGTAGACCCCAAAGAGCTGGACAACGTCCTTAATACTTTCTATGATGGCGAGTCTGATACAACCGTCAGAGATAATCGGAGAATTCAAAGAAACATCAGTAAAATTAAAAGTGGCGATATTTACGAAGGTGCCGAGGTTATCAGGGATTTGGTGCGCAGCAACAACAAAAAGAAGCTCGGACTAACCGAAAAAAACATGATGGAAAACGCTCTGGAAATCTTAATCAGCGAGGTTGTATTAGTAAAGGGAATTACTAAGCAGCAGGCGTCTACTTTATTGGATCAAGTAATCAATATGCCCTTAAGCAATATCTCATTGGCAAACGATGCGCCACTCGTTTAGCAGCACTTCTCCTCAAACTTGTCAACACAACGCGTTATCACACCCAAACTCTACATATAACTAAGGCTACCGGCAATTGCCGGTAGCCTTAGTTATTTTCCAGAGATCCACTCTGCAATATGATTGGCTTAAGGCTGTCATCAATAGACAGGAGTACAAAAATCGGCGTATTTTTTTAGCTTAGATGTCGCCACCTGGAAGAAGAGTTCTTTTAACTTGCGGCAAACCGGTCCTTGATGACCCGTACCCACTGTTCGATCATCAACCTCGACAACGGCGACAACCTCCATAGCTGTACCGCTAAAGAAAACCTCATCGGCCGCATATAGTTCGGTTCTGGTAATACTCCGTTCGATTACCTCGATCCCAAGCTCTTCCCGGGCCAAAACCATAACCGTATCTCTGGTAATACCTTCGAGAATATTATCAGATGGCGGCGGGGTGATCAATTTCCCGTTACGGACCATAAACACATTCTCGCCCGGGCCTTCACAAACATGGCCGTTTCGGGTCAGAAACAGAGCTTCGTCATACCCCCGTCGAACCACCTCCAGGGACGCCAGCCCTGAGTTAAGATAGGCAGCCGTCGGTTTAGTACGCGGGGGCAGCATGTTATCACCTAACCGCTCCCAGGAGGTAAAAGCAGCCCTCAGCTCATCCTTACCCACAAAGCTGCCCAGAGGCTGACAGTAAATCACAATTCGGTTATCCTCATCCAAAAGAGTCGGGAATATTTGATTAGACCCTTTAAAAGCAAGTGGCCGGATATAGACTGTGCTACGAAAATTATTTTTTCTAAGCAGCTCAAGCGTTGCCTGGCACAACTGGTCCACAGTATAAGGGATATTTATATATAAGGTTTTACAGGATTGCAATAATCGCTCATAATGCTCCCGCATACGAAAGACATGAAGCTGCCCTTCAGCCTCATCCCAATAGGCTCTTATCCCCTCAAAGCAACCAAGTCCATAATTAAACCCTTTACAGCGGATGCTGATATGTACCTCACTCTCGGGAACAATCTTACCATCATAAAAAACGTACATGTTTTCCATTAATAGAATCCCTCCATAGAAATAAGTTAAATAAAAACAGAGGTCGCTCAGCAGCGGCTCTGTTTACTTCTTCTGTAAACCATTATGCAATTATCCGCATAACATAATCTTTTTTACACTATATAATCGCTCTGCGCATACGTTTGTCTTTAAATATACTAAATATCAAACCTGTTCGTCAAGCGCCAATTCAACAAACTTCTCTGATACCTGCAGCAACTACTAGTTTTGAGACTCTATCCTAACAAATTGTTCTATACACTCATATACAGTGTATATTGAAGTCTATATACTACCATAGTAGTATATAGACAAGAAAGGCAGGACTTAATATGAAGGTTTTAAAAAAACTTGAATCACTCGGGTTTAGCGCTTACGAGGCCAAAGCCTATTACGCCCTGTTGCGACGGTTTCCGGCCAATGGCTATGAGATCAGTAAATTAGCTCAGATCCCACCATCAAAAATCTATGAGGTATTAACAAAATTAAAAAACCGCGGAGCCGTGCTTGACAGCCAAAGCGAGCCTGTTCTTTACTATCCTGTCCAGCCGAAAATTTTGTTTACCCGCATCCAGGAAGAAACAGACAAAAGTATTCAGTCAGTTTTGACTGATTTAACCGCCATACCCCCAATGGACGCTTTTGATCTCACCTGGAATCTACAAGGAACCGATAGTATTGATGCTAAGATGTGCGAGTTGCTTGGTCAGGCCCGGAAAGAGGTATTTGCCTCACTCTGGCCGGAGCAGGTTGCTCTGCTCAATTCAGCCCTAACCGCAGCCGTAAACCGCGGCGTCTATGTGGTCGCCGCAATATTTGGAGAGTGCGATGTTACAGCCAGTCAGGTTATTAACCTTGAAGTATGCAGCCACAATGTGTACCAACGGGTCGGCGCCAAGTTATGTACCATTATCGCAGATGATACTGAAGTGGTAATCGGTAAATTGGCCGAAGACAGCAGTCACTCTACAGGTGTCTGGACCAAAACCCCTTCACTTGTGCTGGTGACAAAGGAATATGTAAGGCATGACATCATGGTCAATGTTTTGGTTAATCATATCGGGCAAGAGCAGTATGCGGATATTTGCCGGTCATATGATATTCTTCGGCAACTACAGCGATAAAAATAAAAGAGATAGGAGATTGAAAATGAAAATTTCATTTATCGGCAGCGGCAAAGTTGGGGTTGCCGTAGCTTATACAACAGCCTTAAAGGGATTGGCTCAAGAAATCGTCTTAACTGATGTCTCTAGCGACAAAGCCCATGGCGAAGCTCTTGATATCCTGCAAGGACAAGCATTCTGCCCTCAGGCCAACATCAAACACGGTGAAATTGAGGATACCGCCAATTCTGATATTGTCGTTATCACCGCAGGTATTCCACGCAAAGCAGATGAACCCCGGGTAATGCTCCTTTCCCGTAACGCCGGTCTGATTGCTGATATTACAAAAAAAGTTGTTGCCTTAAGCCCGCACTGCATCATTTTGATGATTACCAATCCGCTTGATGTAATGACCCATCTTGCCTATCAGGCATCAGGCCTGCCTGCCGGACGTGTAATTGGTATGGGAACTGTTCTTGATACAGCCCGTTACCGTTCCTATCTCGCCCAGCACTTCCAGGTTGATGCCCGGGATCTTGACGCATATGTAGTAGGAGAGCATGGTGAAACAATGGTTCCTCTGGTAACAAACATAAGCATCAAAGGAGTTCCCTTAGTCAACCTGCCAAATTATGATGCTCCCGCGGTTACACGTATTGCCAATGAGGTCCGCGCCGCATCCGGCCAGGTTATCGCCCTGAAAGGCGGCACCGTCTTTGCCCCTGCCGTAGCTGCCTGCGCTATCCTTGAAGCGATTGTGCATGATAACCGCCAGATTTTGCCGGTCTCCACCTTCAACAGCAATTATGGAACTGCAGTCAGTCTGCCAACTGTAATTGGCCGCCAAGGGGCTGGATCAACCCTTGTTATACCAATGTCTCAGGCAGAGGAGGCCGCTTTAGAACATTCGATTGCTAATATAAAGAAATACCTGAACGAAATAAACTGCTAACCATAACAGGAAAATACTAATCTATAAAAAGGAGCGATGTTGCAACTTTTGTTGCAGGCAGCGTTCTTTTTTTCGCTCAAATGCCGCTATTTAAACCAATTAAGGCTTAGAGATATCGCTAGCGCAAAATGGCCAGGATAACTATAATCCAGCTATTATGTCGGTAACGGCACATTGTACAAAAAAACAAATTGCAATAATTTAACCTTTTGATAATCTT
>NZ_DATMXX010000247.1:0-10816 GCF_035561255.1 Sporomusa sp.
GTTTAACACAAGAGTGAAAAAAGTAATTAATTCAAATTGCAGGTAATTTTCTATTTTGCGCGAATATATAATCCGTTTTCCACAGGAAACCATAATTATCTACCTTGTCCTTCAAAGGGGGAATCAGCATTGGATAAAGAACAGGAAGGCATAGTAGTAGAAGTCTCAGAGGGCATGGCTAAAGTGAAGGCCAGCCGCCACAGTGACTGTGAGAACTGTGGGAATTGTCCAGGCAATACAGCGATTGTGGTTGATGCGCTCAATCCGGTGGGGGCTCAAAGAGGCCAGCGCGTAGTCCTGGGATTTAAAGAAAGCAATATGCTCAGAGCTGCTTTTGTTGTTTATATGCTACCGCTGATTGCTGCTGCTGCCGGAGCTGTTGCGGGCACTTATTTAGCCTTATCGCAACAGGTGGCAGACCCACTGTGGTATCAGATAGAGGGTGGGTTTATAGTCTTTGGTTTGTCCATTGTGTATGTTAGGTATTATGATCGCAATGCCAGAGCTAATGACAGGATGAAACCGGTAATTATCCGGATTTTGTCATAAGTAAGGCTATCATAGCGATTACACTGCACCAAGCAAAAGGAGTGAAATTATGGCAAAAAGCTTTCGCGGGGGAGTACATCCCAATGACCGCAAAAGGTATACGGCTGCCAAACCGATAGAAGTGGCGCCGTTACCGCAGAAAGTCATCATTCCTACCAGACAGCATCTGGGCGCGCCTTGCGCACCAGTAGTCAAGGTGGGCGATTTGGTCAAGAAAGGACAGGTAGTAGCCGAGGCCCAAGCCTTTGTTGCCAGTCCTATTCATGCCTCAACCTCAGGTAAAGTGGTGGAGATTGCCGAATATCCTCATCCGGTTTTTGGCACTTGCCAGGCTGTTGTCATTGAAAGTGACGGGCAGGATGAGTGGCTTCAAGGATTGCCGCTAAACCGCGACTGGCAGTCACTTGACAGTAAAGAACTTAAGGAAATTGTTCGTCTTGCCGGCATTGTCGGTATGGGGGGCGCAACTTTCCCAACACATGTAAAAATGTCGCCGCCAGCAGAAAAACCTATTGATTCCTTTATCTTAAATGGGGCCGAGTGCGAACCATACCTGACTGCCGACCATAGAGTTATGCTTGAGCAGACCGAACGTATTATCACTGGTATGAAAATTGCCATGAAGATCCTCAGTGTAAATAAAGGCTATATTGGAATTGAAGAGAATAAGCCTGATGCCATTGAAATTATGCGAAAAGCCTGTACCGGCTCCAGCATCGAAGTAGTGCCGCTTAAGACCAAATACCCGCAGGGGGCAGAGAAGACGCTAATTAAGGTTATTCTTGACCGGGAGGTTCCTTCCGGTGGATTGCCGATGGATGTAGGGGCTGTTGTCCAGAACGTGGGTACACTGGTTGCTATGACTGATGCTGTAGTAAAAGGGATTCCCCTGATTGAACGGGTAGCCACCGTTACCGGTGGTGCCATTGCTGACCCTAAAAACATTCTGCTAAGAGTGGGTGCAACCTTTGCTCAAGCTGTAGCAATGTGTGGCGGCTTTAAGGATCAACCGGTCAAAGTCATTATGGGCGGCCCAATGATGGGGATGGCACAACGCACCCTTGATGTGCCTGTAATTAAAGGTACATCCGGCATTCTGGCGCTGAATGCTGCTGATGTCAACATCGGCCCTGAGCAGCCTTGTATTCGCTGTGGGCGCTGTGTTGATGCCTGTCCAATGGGACTTGTGCCAAGCATGCTCAGTATTCTTGGCGAGCGTGGTGTATTTGCCAAGGCTAAGGAAGAATATGACCTGCTTGACTGTGTCGAGTGTGGTTCATGCGTATATGTATGTCCGGCCAAACGCAATATTGTTCATTATGTTAAATTATCCAAAGCACAAAATGCAGCAGCGGCTGCACAAAAGAAATAGGAGGTGGGCGGTATGAGCGCAGAAGTAAAACTTGACGTAGGGACCCTGACAGTTTCGGCATCACCGCACATCAGGTGCGATGAATCGATAGCCAAAATCATGTGGGCCGTTAACCTGGCATTAGCGCCAGCAGCCCTTTTTTCAGTTTATCGTTTTGGTGTACCGGCGCTGACTACCATGGTTCTGTGTATTGCCTTTGCCATGGTTACTGAATATCTTATTCAGAAGTGGCAAAACAAACCGGTGACCGTTAATGATGGCAGTGCTTTTCTGACCGGACTTTTACTGGCGATGAATATTCCGGCAACCTTGCCTTGGTATATGCCTGTGTTTGGTACTGTGGCAGCTATTTCCGTAGCTAAGCACACAATGGGCGGCCTTGGTTATAACATCTTTAATCCGGCACTGGTTGGCCGGGCGATTCTGCTAGCCTCCTGGCCGGTGGCTATGACTACCTGGCCAGAAATGTCAAGTAAATTGGACGGGGTTACTTCGGCGACTCCCCTTGGTATTTTAAAACTGCAGGGTTATGAAAAACTTGTTGCCATTTTTGGTGATAAAATGGAGATGTATAAGGCTCTCTTTTTCGGCTCCCGCAGCGGTAGTATGGGCGAGACCTCAGCGTTGCTCCTGATTCTCGGTGGCCTATTCCTTATTTACCGTGGCTATATCAAATGGCAGATTCCAGTATTTATGATTGGAACAGTTGGTGTTTTAACGGCTGCATTTGGTCATGATCCTATCATGCATATGATGTCAGGCGGACTTATTCTGGGTGCATTTTATATGGCTACCGACATGGTGACCATTCCCATTACTGTTAAAGGTCAAATTATTTTTGCCGTAGGGGCAGGCTGTCTTACCGTGTTAATCCGTTTACTGGGCGGTTATCCTGAAGGGGTTTGCTACGCAATTCTGCTTATGAACTGTGTGACACCGCTGATTGACCTTTTGGTTAAGCCTGCTAAATTTGGGGCAAGGAGGTAAATGACCATGTCACATGATGCACACGCACATGACGATAAGAACAATGGCATCTTTAAGATTACAATGAGCTTAGCTATAACTTGTTTTATTTCCGGGATCATAATTGCCGGGGCATACGCGATTACCGAACCGGCTGCGGCTGAGCAACGTGTCAAAGCCAAAAATGATGCGATGAAAGAGCTTGTTAAAGATGCCGAGTCTTTTAAAGCTATTGAAGGCAAAGAAGGCTGGTATGCCGGGATAAAAGGCGGTAAGGTTATTGCCTATGTAGTGCCTGCCAGTGGTAAAGGCTATGCAGGTAAGATTGAAATGCTTGCCGGTGTGACAACCGACGGTAAGGCAATGGACTTTAAGGTCTTAAAGCATGCGGAGACCCCTGGACTGGGTGACAAGATGGTAGGGGATAAGTTCCGTAAACAGTTTGCTAACAAAGATCCCAAAGATATGGAAGTAGTCAAAGTTCCCACTGATAAGAACATCCAGGCGCTGACTGGCGCAACGATTACCTCCCGGGCCGTTACTAATGGCATGCGGGAAGCTGTGGAAGCCGTTGCCGCTTATGCGGCCAGCCAGAAGAAGTGAGGTGTGAGAATATGAATTACTGGGAAATATTTAAAAAAGGTATTTTTGAAATGAACCCCATATTCCGCCTTGCATTAAGCCTTTGTCCGGCACTGGCGGTTACCTCTACGGTATTTAATGCGCTGGGCATGGGGCTTTGCGTTATGGCGGTTATTACTGCCAACAATATTGTTGTATCGCTTGTTAAAAACTTTATTAATCCTAAGGTTCGGGTACCGATGTTTATCACGATCATCGCTACGATTGTTACATTAACAATCCTGGTTCTTGAAGCTTATGCCCCGGCCGTTTACAAAGAATTAGGCCTTTACCTCGAACTTGTGGTGGTATTTGCCATCATCCTGGCCCGGGCTGAAGTGTTTGCTATGAAAAATGGCGTAATACCATCTGCCATTGACGGTTTGGGTATGGGTGCGGGCTTTGCCTTAGCAATGCTGTTTATTGGTGTTTTCCGCGAGTTGTTTGGGACTGGTATAATCTTAAGTGGTACCTCTATGGCAATGCAGGTGTTTCCCCAGTCCTATGACGGCCCTATGATTATAATTCTTGCGCCTGGTGCGTTCCTGGTAATCGGGCTGATGATCGGCATGTTTAATGTTATCGGCGAATATCAGGATAAGCAAGCCGCGGCTAAGAAAGCCGCATCGCAGCTTACCGTGCAAAGGAGTGAAGCTGTATAATGGAGTATTTTACACTATTTATGGGCGCGGCGATTGTTAATAATTTCGTACTTACGCGCTTTCTCGGTTTGTGTATCTTCTTCGGGGTTTCCAAGAGTTTAAGTGCTTCTGTCGGTATGGGTATGGCAGTTGCCTCTATTCTTACCGTATCATCGGCACTGGCCTGGCTGGTTTACCATTTTGTGCTTGTTCCCTATGATTTGGTGTTTATGAAAATTGTAGTGATTGTAGTGCTAATGGCCTGCTGTGTACAGTTTTTAGAAATTGCTATTAAGAAATACGCGCCTGCACTCTATGAGATGTGGGGGATTTACTTAGTGTTAATTGCTACAAACTGTGTTATTTTGGGTGTTCCGCTCATTAACGCTACCGAAAATTATGGTTTTATTAAAAGTGTTGTTAACGCCTTTGGTTCAGGCGTAGGTTTTGCCCTTGCGCTTATTCTTATGGCTAGCCTGCGGGAGAAACTACAGTTTGCCGATGTTCCCAAAACCTTGCAAGGCCTTGGAATTGCCTTTGTGCTGGCAGGGATGCTAGCCTTATCTTTCCTGGGTTTTTCAGGTATGATTCCGCTATAGGTGAATAGAAAGGAGCGTGAGAAATAGATGCATGGAGTTGTTCAACATTCGCTGATAATACTGGCGGTTCTGACAAGTCTGGGCGTTATATTTGGACTTGTCCTGGCTTATGCCAATAAAAAAATGGCTATTGAGGTTAATCCCTTAATTCATATTGTGGAAGATGTATTGCCGAAAGGGCAATGTGGTGCTTGCGGTTATGCCGGTTGCATGGCTTACGCTGAAGCAGTGGTGACAAACCCGGATGTACCGCCAAATCTGTGCACTCCTGGCAAGGACCCTGTCGCTAAACTAGTCGGTGACCTGACCGGTAAAACGGCAGCCGCTGTTGAGCCGCGCATTGCTCAGGTAAAATGCGCCGGTACTCACACGAGAGCTGTTAAAGCCAGTGAATATCATGGCGTACAGGATTGTGTGGCTGCCAATCTGCTATTTGGTGGTCCCAAGAGCTGTAAATATGGCTGTTTAGGCCTGGGTACCTGCGTCAAGGCTTGTCCATTCGGCGCTATGGCGATGAGCGAAGATGGCTTGCCGATCATTGACCCTGACAAATGTACTGGTTGTGCCAAGTGTGAAACAGTATGCCCGAAAAAAGTGATTGGCATGATGCCGATTGGTGCTCATGTGCGTGTTAACTGTAACTCGCATGATAAAGGTGCTGTTGCCAAAAAAGCGTGTACTGCTGCCTGCATTGGATGTACCCTGTGTTTAAAAGAATGCCCGCATGGTGCTATTAAGATGGATAATAATGTTGCCGTTGTTGATGCTAAAGTATGTATGGAAAAATGCGATAGTCCAACCTGCTTGGCAAAATGCCCAACAAAAGCTATCAAGCAGGCGGTGCTTGGCGTCGTTCCTGGCAGTGAGGAAAGTGTAGCATAATATAATTTAACAGTTTTGCAAGAGAGGCGGGGAAACCCTCCTCTCTTGTTATTTTCATAATGGGTAAACCTGGTATTGTTTGCATTAGGCACTGTTTTAATGTAAAATATAATAGAATATAGGCAGGGTGGCAAACTAATGTTGACAAAAGGTGATAGATGGCTGGTCGTAGTGTTGTTGATGGTTGCACTTGCTGGCGTTGGCTTGAATATGTATTACATAACAGCAAATGGACAGGGTCAAAGTGTAGTTATCACTGTAAATGGCCAATCTGTAAAGACATTTCCCCTGCGTGAGGGGTATGTCGGGGAATTTCGTCTCGGTGGCGATAGCGGGTATAACATTATTGAGTATAACGATGGTCGCGTTCGAATCCGGGAAGCAGATTGCCCTGACCAGATATGTGTCAAGTCGGGCTGGATTAATATTTCACCACAGCAAATCGTCTGTTTGCCATACCGGGTTGTTGTCAAAGTAGTATCAGACAGTCCTGCTGATGTAGATGATATTGCGAGGTAGCATGAGTAAAACAAAACGCCTAGTCATTGTAGCGTTGTTAGTAGCTATGGCCGCAACTTTGCATGTTATAGAAGGCTGGTTGCCTGTTCCCATGCCTGTCCCAGGTGCTAAATTAGGTCTAGCAAATACAATATCGCTGGTAGCACTTGTTATCTTTGGGTGGCAGGAGGCCATCTACATTGCTGTAACCCGTGTTTTGATTGGCTCCTTATTTGGCGGGGCGCTGTTTGGACCTTCATTCATCATGAGTATGGGTGGCGCGCTCATTAGTATTATCGTCATGACTCACATTTATAATCACTACGGCCATATTTTTTCCCTGGTTGGCGTTAGCGTAGCCGGAGCAGTAGCTCATAATATTGCGCAGGTGGCCTTAGCAGCTATTATAGTGTATAGTCCCGGGCTATTATGGTATGTACCGTATTTGTTGCTTTTCGCCATACCTACCGGCCTATTCACCGGTTTGGCAGTCAATTATCTTTTTGCTAAAGCCCCGGTAAGTTATGGGCTCAAAATTAGAAATGATGATTTGCAAAATAAATAATGTCCTGTTAAGAACAAGATTTATTTACTTTCTAATAATGTAAGGGATGAGTTACTAAGTTTTAAGCATCCCGGGGAGGTTTAGTTTGAAGACTGGTACTAAGAGGGGTAGTTCTGCCGGCCACGGTATGGGTATGATGACCTTGTTTTTGATTACAGGGGCAGTGGTTGGTGGTATTTTAGGCGAACTTGCTGCCAACATTAGTTTGCTTGCTGATGTTGTTCCGTATCTTATAAAACCATTTCCCGTGTTTGACTTACCGCCTGTAGCGATTAATCTATATGTGATCAAAGTAGTTATCGGTTTTGCTTTATATCCGAATTTGATGAGCATATTAGGGATTATAGCTGCAATTATACTATTCCGGCGTTTTTAGGAGGAGTAAAAAGCATGGCAATAGTTTTAGCATCATCATCACCCAGGCGGCAACAGCTTTTAGAATTAATTGGTCTGGACTTCGATATTATAGTCAGCGATGTTGAAGAAGATAATACTAAAGATATGCCGCCACACGAACTGGCTGTTGCGCATGCCCGTGATAAAGCATTTGCCATTGCCAAATGTGCAAATCACAATGATGTAATTATTGGTGCTGATACTATTGTCGTGCTGGACGGTCACGTATTTGGAAAACCGGCAGACTATGCTGACGCCATCCGGATGCTGACTGCCTTAGCCGGCAGAGAACATATTGTTATTTCTGGAGTGGCGGTAGTCAAGGGGGAGCAGGTTTTTACCGGATTTTGCGCCACTACTGTTAGAATAAGGCCGTTATCACCAAGGCAAATCGAACGCTATGTTAGCAGCGGTGAACCGCTGGATAAGGCTGGAGCCTATGCTATTCAGGGCCGGGGGACGCTGCTGGTGGAAAGTATTAATGGCTGTTACAATAATGTAGTAGGACTGCCGCTTGTTACACTGACAGAGCTTTTGCGGCAAGCTGGGGTAGAGCTGCTATGACAATGGACAAGCCGCTTATGATGAAAGAATTGCCTGAGACTGAACGTCCACGCGAGAAAATGCTTGGTAAAGGGGCTCAGGCTCTGAGTAATGCTGAGTTATTAGCCATCCTGCTGCGTACAGGAACTAAGAATTTGCCTGTAAATCGTTTGGCTGAACAGCTGATCATTAAATATGACCTGACTGGTCTTGGCAGCATTTCCCCTCAGGAATTAAGTAAAACTGCCGGTATTGGCCTGGTTAAAGCCGTTACCGTAGTTGCAGGCATTGAATTGGGGCGTAGATTAAGTCAAAAGGAGCCGGGCGAACGTCCGGTGATCAAAAGCCCCAAAGATGCTGCTCACTTAATGATGGGAGAACTAAGATATCAGGCTAAAGAGCACTTTATTGCGCTGCTTTTATCGACTAAGAATCATGTTATTGCCCGGGCAATCATTTCAGTAGGCAGCTTGAATGCTTCTGTTGTTCACCCGCGGGAATTATTCCGGGAAGCTATCATCTACAGTGCAGCCGCTGTCATCTTAGTCCATAATCATCCAAGTGGTGATCCCGCCCCTAGTCAGGAAGACATCAGTCTGACAAAGCAGCTTGTTGAGGCAGGCAATTTGCTTAACATTTCAGTGCTTGACCACGTAATAATCGGCGATGGCAAGTATGTTAGTTTTAAAGAAAAGGGAATAATATAAACAGGTTGTAATGAAAGGGGCAAAATTCTAATGTTTAATTTCTTCAGTTCACTGTCACGTGACATGGGTATAGATCTAGGTACTGCCAATACATTGGTACATGTTAAAGGACGGGGTATTGTTTTGCGGGAACCGTCGGTAGTAGCAATCCAGCGCGATACTGGTGAAGTGCTTGCTGTTGGTGAAGAAGCAAAACAGATGATTGGCCGTACTCCCGGCAATATTGTAGCTATTCGACCACTAAAAGATGGCGTTATTGCGGACTTTGACGTAACCCAGGCTATGCTTAAGTATTTTATCAGAAAAGCAATGGACTCTAAGTCTTTTATTCGACCAAGGGTAATTGTTGGTGTGCCTTCAGGCGTTACTGAGGTTGAAAAACGAGCTGTTATTGATGCCACTATCCAGGCCGGAGCCCGGGAAGCTTATTTGATTGAAGAACCAATGGCGGCTGCTATTGGTGCCGGCTTACCTGTGCATGAACCAACAGGCAACATGGTAGTTGACATTGGCGGTGGCACAACTGAGGTTGCGGTTATCTCCCTTGGCGGTATTGTTACCAGCCGCTCTATTAGAGTTGGCGGCGACGAAATGGATGAAGCCATTGTTCAATATATAAAACGCACTTATAACCTAATGATTGGTGAACGTACTGCCGAGGAAGTGAAAATTAGAATCGGTTCGGCTATTCCGCCCCGGGCAGATGAGCAGATGGACGTACGTGGACGTGACCTGGTGTCCGGTCTGCCCAAGACTTTGACGATTAAAGCCGGCGAGGTGCAGTTAGCCCTCAGCGAGCCGGTGGCAGGAATTATTGAGGCTGTTAAAGTAACACTGGAAAAAACTCCGCCCGAACTGGCCTCCGACATTATGGATCGTGGCATCGTTATGACTGGTGGCGGCTCGCTGTTACGGGGACTTGATATACTTCTTAATAAAGAAACCGGCATGCCGGTACACATATCTGAAGATGCTTTATCTTGTGTTGCAGCAGGTACAGGCGGTGCATTAGAAAGCATTGATTTACTCAAACGCGTTTTAATGACGCCGAAAAAGCTCGGCTAGGTATTTATTTTCAATGTTCATCCAGTATACTTGTGTAAGGAAGGGGCCCAGAAAGTGCGATTCATTCACAAAAAGGCGGTCATCCTCGTAGTGGCGGTGCTTACCGTCTTTTTGCTGGCCGGTACAATAGCCAAGGGGAAATATCAATTTACTTTTATGGAACAGGTTGTAATTACACTATTAACGCCGGTGGAATATGTCCTTACGAAAGTCGGTTACGGTGTACGTGAAACAGGATCATTTACCGGTCAACTCATGACCGTTTACAGGGATAACCAGACTCTTAAAGCTGAAATTGAAACACTGCGCCAAAATAGTGTTAATGTTACTGAGATTTTGGCAGAGAATACGCGACTGAGGACTATGCTTGACTATAAAAAAGGGGCTCCGCAATTTGATTTTGTTACTGCTCAGGTCATTGCCCGTGATCCGGGGACATGGACGAGCATAATTATGATTAACCGTGGAGCCGCTGACGGAATAGCGAAAGATATGTCGGTAGTAACTGCTCAGGGGCTTGTTGGCAGTGTCATCAATGTGTATAATAATGCAGCTAAAGTGCAACTGATCTTAGACCCGCGGAGTGCGGTGGGGTGTCTGGTGCAACGACCCGAATCGCGGGTCGCAGGCATTGTGGAGGGGAGTAGTTCTAATCCGGTGTCCCCGCACATGATTAATATTGCCCGGGATGCAGATATCATTAAAAGTGACAAAGTAATCACTTCCGGTTTTGGCGGTATCTATCCCAAAGGTCTATTAGTAGGTGAAGTATTGGATATCGTTAATGACGAAGGCGGATTGTTAAAATATGCTGTCTTGAAGCCGGCAGTAGATTTTGATAGACTAGAAGAAGTGTTAGTTATCATACGCTCCCGCGAACCGATAGCTGTGCCGCAATCAGTAACGCCGCAGACTACACCGGGGCAAACCTCTGTTCAGTCTGCTCCTGCGAAAGGGACGTCACGATGAAAACAACACTTGCCTGGGTTGTATTAGTTATTGGCACGATCGCTGTCCAGGCTGTATTGTTGCCACTTATATTTACCAAGGGTGTTAAACCTGACATAATTTTAATTATTATCATTGCAGCTGGTTTGCTTGCCGGACGAGAGCGTGCTATCGGCGTGGCATTTTTTGCCGGACTGATGCAAGATTTTGCTTCTGGCAATGTTTTTGGGTTAAACACATTATCCAAAATGGCTACAGGTTATGCTGCTGGTTTAGCTGAACGTAAAGTATTTAAAGAAAGTATTCTATTGCCTGTATTGGCGATTATTATAGCGACTTTCTTTAACAGTGCAATTATGCAAGTGCTGCTTTTCATATTAGGCTATAAGGTTGAACCGGCCGCTATGTTGATGAACCAGGTTTTGCCTTCATTAGGATATAATATTTTATTTTGTATTCCTATT
>NZ_DATMXX010000248.1:0-7735 GCF_035561255.1 Sporomusa sp.
GTATAATAAAGAATATAATTAGCAGGCAGTTATTTTTATCTGGCCTGATAGACTAGGATTCTACTAAACCACCGGTACTTCACGTCCGAATGTACTAACATCACTGTCAGTCGTATTGGAAGCTAATATTTGCGTTATGAAAAGGAGATTTTATGTATCAAAAGTCAATATTGCCCAACGGAATTCGAGTTGTTTCTGAAACAATCCCGTATGTTAAGTCTGTAACACTGGGTATCTGGATTGGAACAGGATCAAGGTTTGAAGAAGAGTATAATCATGGGATTTCCCATTTTATTGAGCACCTAATGTTTAAAGGTACTGTCAGACGTTCGGCAAAAGATATTGCCGAAACGGTAGATGCAATTGGCGGTCAACTCAATGCGTTTACTGCTAAAGAATATACTTGTTATTATTTAAAAGTTTTAGATTCGCATGCTGATTTAGCGATGGATGTTCTAAGTGACATGTTGCTCTCATCGAGGTTTGCAGAAGACGACATTGACAAGGAACGGCAGGTGGTACTTGAAGAGGTTCACATGTATGAGGATTCGCCAGATGAATTGGTGCATGATATTCATCTCGATACTACCTGGCCTAAGCATCCTCTGGGAAGGAATATTTTAGGGACAACTGATTCGATAGGCCGGTTTAATCGTAAGCTGGTAACAGATTATTGCCGGGAGTTTTATACCGCTGACAACGTGGTTATTGCTGCATCCGGCAATATAACACATGAAGAGTTAGTCAAGTTAGCGACACACTACTTTGCTGCTATGACGGGAAAAAAACGCGATCTGGCCATAACTGCACCAACGCTTACGCCAGCCAGAACTATTATTAGCAAAGATATTGAGCAGGTGCATGTATGCTTAGGTACGGTGAGTGTGCCACAGGATTATCCGGAAATATATCCTGTGTATATCATGAATAATATATTGGGTGGCGGGATAAGCTCCCGGTTATTCCAGGCTATTCGTGAAGAGCGTGGATTGGCTTACTCGGTATATTCCTATCAGAATAATTATAAAGATGCCGGGCTGCTTACTATATATGCCGGGACTCGTCCCAGCAATGTCAATGAGGTAATAAATCTTATTATGGATAACTTAAAGGAATTAAAGAATAATGGCATAAGCCAACAGGAGCTGGTTAAGTCTAAAGAACAAATAAAAGGGAGTTTATTGCTCGGCCTGGAGAGTTCCAGTAGCCGAATGTCGCGAATTGGTAAGATGGAAGTTGCGCTGGGAAAATTTGTTACATTGGATGAAGTAGTTGCCAAAATTGATAAAGTAACATTGCAGGATATTAATCAAATGGTTGAGCGGATGTTTACTACAGAAAACTTATGTTTTACTGCACTTGGTCCTGTTGATGCTAGCACTATCAACACTAATTTCAATTTATAGAAGGAGATATTATGGTTAGAGGTTTTCAAATAATTAGTCAGTACTTGGGCTGTGAAATCATCTTACCAGTTCGTAAAACCGCGTTAAGCGCCGGTTATGATCTTGCCGCAGGACAGGATGCTACTTTGCCCCCGGGAAAGGTTACCTTAGTACCTACAGGCCTTAAAGCTTATATGGCGAACGATGAATATCTCGGTATACATATTCGTTCCGGTTTGGCAGTTAAACAAAATCTGAGTTTAATCAACGGTCAGGGAATTATTGATGCGGATTATTATAATAACCCGGATAATGAGGGACATATTTTAATTGCTATCTATAATCATAATGACCAATCGGTGATGATAACAAAAGGAACTCGATTGGCTCAGGGTGTTTTCTATAAATATTTAATTGCTGATAATGACTGTCCCGGGGGTGAGCGCCTGGGCGGTTTAGGTAGTACTGGCCAATAAAACTTCAGGGGTATTCCCTTGAAGTTTTTTCATATTTTTTTTTTGTCTGCATATACATTGGTAGAAGTAGCTTGAGGGGTGGTTCTTTGTATACGTGGGCAACATTAATTGTGATTATTCTGGCTATTATGTGGTCAATCTGGCTTCGTGTTTGCCGCTGTCGTACTACGTTAGATAACTCACCACAAGTTGAACCAAGACCATCACCGTTTTCCACTGCTGTGCAGGAGTTGGTAGCTACTGCTGGAGGCGTCTATCTTTCTTTAGTAATGATTGTGTCATTTTTAAAACTTGAACTGCCTGAACGGATAACACTAAGTATACTTTCTTTCGATCCTCTGGCAATGACGGCTATTGGGGTTGCGGTAATTCAACCGGCCATTAGTAAACTATTTGGAAATAAGTAGGTGGATTTATGCGGATAAGTGAAATGACAGGTAAAGAAGTTATCAATTTAGGCGATGGTACTCGCTTAGGTACGATTGGTGAATGTGATCTGACCTTTGATAGTCATACCGGTGCTATCAGTGGATTAATACTGCCAAAACATAAAGCCGTATTTCAGTTTTTAAGCGACAATCAGATAACAACAATTCCCTGGCATTCTATTAAACGTATTGGTGATGAGGTTGTTATTGTTGATTTAAATAATGCCTATGATCGTATGTATTCAAGATTTGGGCGGGAATAAAAAATCAGGTGCTGGTTAAACCTAACATTAGACTAAATATCAGACTAATGTTAGGAGGCTTTACAATGACGACAACTAGTAATAACAATCAGGAAAATACCGTTAATCAAACAATGGTCCAGAATGAAGGTCAGGCAGGAAATGCCTTAGCTAATAGCTATTCCAATGCCCAGACCCAATCCCCGAGCTCTTCCGCAAAAACTCAGTCTGGAACCATGCAGGCGAGTGGACAAGGCGTTAAAAGCGTAATTGGCGTATTTAATTCCCGCGCTGACGCAGAAAAAGGTGTTAATGCACTTAGAGCGCAAGGTTTTACAACTGAAGAAATCAATATCGTTTCCAAAAATAAAAATAATCAAAAACAGCAACAGCAGGGAAGCGAATACTTTGAGGATGATATTACTGATGGTGCATTGACAGGCGGCACTTTAGGCGGTATTGGAGGCTTGCTTTTAGGTGCGGGTGCTTTGGCTATTCCGGGTGTAGGACCAATACTCGCGGCAGGTCCAATTGCTGCCGCTTTAAGCGGAGCGGTAGCTGGCGGTATTGCCGGCGGGTTGATTGATTGGGGAATTCCAGCAGAAGCTGGCAAACGTTATGAGCAGCAGGTAGCACAAGGCGGCATTCTTGCGATTATTCGCTCAGATGCTGCTAAGGTTAACCAGGCAGCTCAGATACTGCGGCAAAATGGTGCTAAAGATGTTGAAACTCACGAGCTAAAATAACCGGGCTTCCCGGCTATTTTAGCAGCGAGTATTACAGATTTCAATATTTATTGACAATACTGGAACCTTTATTATAAAATGTGTATAAAATGAATAAGCAACATCCTGTACAGGATGAAGTAGAGGTGCGGGAGTTAAGAGTACTTTCAGAGAGAGTGGCATCAATGACCTGAAAGGAAAGGGGCGACCGCCGAAGTAAGATAGACTGCCGGGTCTTCTTATTGGTCTTACATCAAATAGGTTTAAGACTGTCACCATTACTTGGTGGAGCGCTATCTCATCTGATTAAGGAAGATATATTTATATTTTCCTATTGATCAGAAAACGTTGCCGATACGGCAGCTGGTGAGAAAGCGCTCACTGGCTGCTTTTTTTATTAATAGGAGGTGGATAGCGCTTGATTAAAGTAATGGTTTGTGGCGCTTATGGTAAAATGGGACGGGAAGTCCTACAGGCAGTTTATCAAGATCAGCATTTGAGTATAGTGGGTGCAGTAGATACGAATTCTGATTTTGCCGATGTTGGGGATATAATTGGTGCAGGAAAGACGGGCGTAACTGTTGGCAATGATTTAGCTAACGTTATTAGTGAAACAAAACCGCAGGTAATGGTCGACTTTACTAATCCCAAATCGGTAATGAATAATGTCAGGGTTGCAATAAATAGCGGGGTATGCCCTGTGGTAGGAACTACCGGCCTGTCTGAAACCGATTTAGATGAGGTTCGACAGCTTTGTGCGGCTACCAAGGTTAATGCAATTATTTCACCTAATTTTTCCATAGGTGCTATTTTAATGATGAAACTATCGCAAGAAGCAGCAAAATACTTACCGCATGTTGAGATTATTGAGATGCACCATGACCAGAAACTTGATGCTCCTTCTGGTACGGCACTTAGAACTGCCGAGCTCATTGCAAAAGTGAGGGGTGAAATGACTCAAGGTCATCCGGCTGAGATAGAAAAATTAACAGGCTCTCGCGGTGGCGATTTAGCGGGAATCAGATTGCATAGTGTCCGTCTGCCAGGTTATGTGGCTCATCAGGAGGTTATTTTTGGCGGGTTAGGTCAAACTCTCACAATTCGTCACGACTCAATCTCGAGGGAATCATTTATGCCTGGTGTAGTATTGGCCTGTAAAAAAGTGCTGACTGTTGATGGATTAACTTATGGTCTTGAGGATCTATTGGGCTAAAGTATTATAAAGTAGTACATGATAACGTCAAACGTATGGGGGAGTTGTCTAAATGAGAAGATATAATGTAGCAATTTTAGGTGCAACAGGGGCTGTTGGACAAGAATTTTTAAGACTTCTTGAGGAACGGAATTTTCCCTTTAATGAATTAAGGCTATTAGCCTCTGAACGTTCAGCCGGAAAAGTTATCACCTTCATGGGGAAGGACTACATAGTTGAGGCGGCAAAACCAGACTCATTCAAGGATGTGCAAATTGCCTTGTTTGCTGGCGGTTCGACCAGCAAAACATTAGCGCCTGAAGCAGTCAAACATGGCGCTATTGTTATCGACAACTCCAGTGCATTCCGTATGGATCCGGAAGTTCCGCTGGTAGTACCGGAGGTCAATCCTGAGGCTATAAAGCAACATAAAGGAATTATTGCAAACCCGAACTGTTCCACCATTATTATGGTTATGGCGCTCAAGCCTATCCATAATGCTGTTAAAATAAAGCGGATTGTTGTTTCCACTTACCAGGCTGTCTCAGGTGCTGGCAAAGAAGCTATTGATGAACTGTCAAATCAGGTTACCGCAATTATGGAGAAACGGCCGGTTGAGGCGAATATACTGCCAAGTGCAAGCTTACCTAAGCACTATCAGATAGCCTTTAATCTGTTACCTCAGATTGATGTATTTGTCGAGGATGATTACACTAAAGAGGAAATGAAAATGGTACATGAAACTCATAAAATCTTGAATGACTTCAGTATTGGGATAACTGCAACGACAGTGAGGGTACCGGTATACCGCAGTCATTCGGAATCAATCAATATAGAACTCAACGGGCCACTGTCGCCTGGAGAAGCCAGGCAATTACTGGCTGGATTTCCTGGTGTTATTGTCCAAGATGATCCGGCAGAGATGGTATATCCGATGCCACTATATACTTCTGACCGCAATGAAGTATTTGTCGGCCGGATTCGCGTAGACAAAACTGTGCCTCACGGGTTAAATATGTGGGTAGTAGGCGATCAAATTCGAAAAGGTGCGGCGCTTAACGCTGTGCAGATTGCTGAGTACATGGTTGAGCATAATTTAATTTGAGGTGTAAAAGAAATGCGAATAATTGTCCAGAAGTTCGGGGGGACGTCAGTAGCGTCGCCCGAAGTACGGGAACTGGTAGTGCACAAGGTTAAACAAGCCCGCGAGCAAGGATTTAGCCCGGTGGTTGTAGTATCAGCAATGGGACGCAAGGGCGCCCCTTATGCGACAGACACTTTGATTGGTATTGCAAGAACAGCCTATAGAGATATTGCTGCCCGTGAGCTTGATCAGATTATGTATTGCGGTGAGATGATTTCAGCAGTAGTCATGGCTGGAACATTGCAGGCCGCTGGTATGGACGCCGTTATGCTTACCGGGGGAAACGCGGGTATTATTACTGATGCAAGCTTTAATAACGCCAGGATTCTGAAAAGCGATCCTACACGTATCATAACCCTCCTAAGACAGGGAAAAGTACCTGTTGTATGCGGCTTTCAGGGAATGACAAGTGACGGTGAGTTTACCACTCTGGGGCGGGGGGGCAGTGATACTACTGCTTCAGCCTTGGGGGCATCGCTAGATGCTGAGCTTGTAGAAATATATACTGATGTTGATGGAATCATGACAGCTGACCCAAGAATTGTTGATAATGCGAAGATTCTTGAGTGTATAAGCTACGCAGAGGTGTGTCAATTGGCTCATCAAGGTGCTAAAGTCATTCATCCCCGGGCTGTGGAAATTGCAATGCAAAAAAATATTCCTCTTGTAGTAAAATCAACTTTTTCTGACGCACCTGGTACATTAATCACAAATATTGCAAAAGAGGATAACGGCGGTGCAACCGTGATAGACAGGGTCGCTACAGGTGTCACGTATCTGACAAATATTGTTCAGATAAAAGTTCACCTTGATGAAACTATGGCAAGTGATGCAAGTTTCAAAGTATTTAAAACGCTTGCTGACAGTGGTATCAGTGTTGATCTGATTAACGTTCATCCAGGACAAATTATGTTTACAATTAATGCAGACCACGCTGAGAAAGCATCAGCAAAACTCAAACATCAAGGATATGAGATTGAAATTTTAGAGAATTGCGCTAAAGTGTCAGTCGTTGGTGGTGGAATGCGTGAGGTTCCTGGCGTGATGGCAAGTTTTATTGAAGCATTGTCACGTAACAAGATTGCTATTCTTCAGACCGTAGACTCTCATACTTCCATCTCAGTGCTTGTGCCGCAAAGTGATGTTGGAGCAGCCGTTAAATCACTTCATGAGAAGTTTGGTTTATCAAATTAAAAGGGGAGAGTTTGATGAGGAATTTCGGGCGGATTTTAACTGCAATGGTGACCCCGTTTAACGATGATGGTAGTGTCAACTATAGTGAAGCTGTTAAATTAGCTCAATACCTTGTAAACAATGGCTCAGATGGCATCGTTGTTGCTGGCAGTACTGGTGAAGCGGCAACACTGACTAATGATGAGAAGGTTAAACTTTACGCGACAGTGTTGGAAGCCGTGGGAGATAGGGCTACAATAATTGCTGGTACAGGTTCAAATGTAACCAGAGACTCTATTGAACTGACGAAGGTAGCTGAGAGAATCGGTGTGCATGGTGCAATGGTGGTTGCTCCCTATTATAATAAACCGCCACAGGAGGGGTTCTACCAACACTTTAAGGCTATTGCCGATTCCACAACCTTACCGCTTATTGTATATAATGTACCAGGCCGTACGAGTTCAAATATCTTACCTGATACAATTGCCCGGTTGGCCGAAATAAAAAATATTGTAGCTGTAAAAGAAGCAAGCGGCAGCTTAGATCAGATTTCCGAGATTATCCGTATTACCCCTAGTGATTTTTTAGTATATAGCGGTGATGATGTATTGACATTGCCGATACTAGCTGTAGGTGGAAATGGTGTTATTAGTGTGGCAGCTCATATTGTCGGGACCCGTATGCAGGAAATGGTAACTGCCTTCTATGATAAGGATATGGCTAAAGCTCAAGCGTTGCATCTGGAACTCTTGCCTTTCTTCCGTGTCATTTTTGTTACAACAAACCCAATACCTATCAAAGATGCGGTTAATCTTATCGGTATAAAAGCCGGTCCGGTCAGGCTGCCATTAATAGCACCAACTGTCGGCGAAACTGCGCAGCTTAAAAAGGTGATGCAATCTTTAGGTGTATTATAGATAATAGAAAACCGGTAGTGAAAGCTACCGGTTTTTTGTATGTAGAGACAGTA
>NZ_DATMXX010000249.1:0-2107 GCF_035561255.1 Sporomusa sp.
CGGGTGGTGTGTTGGCACAAGCGGAAGTCAAGCGCCAGCGGTGGAGCGTTGTCAATGCACCACCCGCCTGCTCCTGCAAACTTCTTTACAGAGGAAAATAATTGAAAACACAGATCCAAAAAAGAGTTATAATGCTGTCTGCGGTCGATGAGTCTTAGCTGATTCAGTTGCAGGCTGGTTAATATTGAAGGCCGCTTCCATGATCTTTTTAGCAATAGGAGCAGCCGATGATGTGCCAAAGCCCCCCTGTTCAACAATAACAGCTACGGCCACACGAGGATCCTCATACGGGCCATATGCTACAAACCAGCCGTGATCATGGCCATGCGAGTTTTCGGCCGTACCTGTTTTACCGGCAATGGCAACAGGGAAGTCCTGAAAATCGGCGGCAGCTGTACCACCTTCCTGAGCTACCTCACGCAGTGATTCACGAATGAGATTAAGGGTACTGTCTGAAATTGTTACCTGCCCAACCTCTTCAGGTGAAAATGTTTTGATTACGTCTCCGTTAGTACCGGTGATCCGGCTAACAAGATTAGGCTTATAACGATGACCGCCATTAGCGATCTGGCTAATAACCATAGCCATTTGCAGCGGTGTAGTCAGCTGAAAACCCTGACCGATCGCAGCATCAAACGTTTCAGACAGATACCAGTCTTCATTATACACCTTTTCTTTATAGCGTTGGTTAGCCACTAAACCTTCAGACTCACCGGGAAGATTAATACCTGTAACCGCTCCTAAGCCAAACATACGGGCATATTTTTCCAGGTTATCAATTCCCAAGCGGTTGCCCATTTCGTAGAAGTATACATTATCAGATTTGGATAACGCTTCACGAAAATTAATCCACCCCAGGGCCTCACCCATAGCATTGCCTTTGGGGATGATCCAGTGTGTACCTGTGTCAAGTATTTTTTCCTGTGGTGTTACTTTTCCAAGCTCCAGAGCAGCCGCACCGGTAATAATTTTAAAGGTTGAGCCTGGTGGATACTCTCCTGAAATGGCTTTATTGTCCATCGGGTGATAAGGGTTGTCGTTAAGCAGCTTCCAATCCTTCTCTGAAATCCCGCCGTTAAATAGGTTGGGGTTAAAATTGGGACGGCTTACCATCGCCAGGATTTCGCCGTTCTTAGGGTTTAATACTACAGCAGCTGCTGCTTTTGCTTTATTAAACTCAGTCTTAGTCTGAAGATAAGCTAGCTGTTCATCAATCGCTTTTTCTGCCGCTTTTTGTACCCGGTAATCAATTGTCAGCACCAAATTGTGTCCTGGCAACGGATCTTTTTTCCCAAGCACCTGTACTGGACGACCGCTAACATCAACCTCTACCTGATTGCCGCCGTCAGTACCGCGAATCTCTTTGTCATATACCCTTTCCAGACCAAATTTACCAACAATATCGCCGGCTTTATAACCATCGTTTTTCCATTTCTCCAGCTCTGCTTCACTGATCTCGCTGACATAACCAAAGATGTGCGCAGCAAGCTCGTTATTAACATAGTTTCTGAGCGGCTGAATTTCAATAACTACCCCTGGTAATTCAGCCCGGCGTTCCTCAATCTTAGTAACAATATCCGGGCCAAGGTCGGTCTTAATTCGAATAGGCTCAAAGGAACCGGTATGCTGGGATACTTTTGCTTTGATCTCCTGGACGTTCATATTAAGGATACCGGCCAGTTTATCCAAGACTGCATCAGGCACAGGGCCACTTATGGACAATAAGGATACCGTAAACCCGGGTCGATTGGATACCATCATGACACCGTTCCGGTCATAAAAAACGCCCCGTGGGGCCATGATAGGAATAAGCCTAATGCGATTGCCGTCAGCCAGCCGCTCATAATATTGTCCCTGGGCCATTTGCAAATAGCCCAGGCGGCTCACTAACGCAACAAATATAAAAATCACAACAAGACTCAAAATTTCAAGCCTGCCATTTAATCGCTTAGTAAGCATAACGACAACCTCTTTCCTAAAGTATGACCTATAAAATTCAATAAAGATCCTCTTCGCGACATGATATTAGTCAAGCACCATTACTGGCGCTTGACTTCCACCTATCTTAACGTCATGCCTATAAATCTTTATTGGATAGTATGTATAT
>NZ_DATMXX010000250.1:0-10266 GCF_035561255.1 Sporomusa sp.
ATTGAGAACCATTATTATATGTACTGGCTTGAGCCGGTACTTTTTTTAAAGCAACAAAATGATAACCATTCTCAAAATCCTGAACTTTGGAGGTTATCTGGTGAAAATAACAACAAAGCTGCAAATGCTGATGACTGTGGCGGCAGTAGTGCCTGTTATGGTCATTATATTTATGGATCAAACCGTTGCTGCCGGCGCTGGAGTAGCAGCACTGGTTGGGTTACTGGGGCCATTTGTGGCAGCGCACTGGTTAGTAACCAAAGATTTAGGTGATATTAGGCAATTATGTAAATTGGTCAAGGAAGGGAAATACCGGGTTCATACAGCACTGCCTAACGAAGCGTCAGACAATGACGAGGAGAATGAGTTTGTATCGGTGATGCGTGATATGAATTGGATGGCCCGTGAGATTAAGCTGCGGGAAGGACAATTAAACGAGGCAATTGATGATCTGGATAGGGCTCAGCAAGAATTGCTTGAGCAGAAGCAGGCGCTGGAACTGGCAAATAAGCGCTTAAACGAGATGGCGATGACTGATCCCTTAACAGGGTTGTCAAACAGGCGGCATTTCTTTGATCATCTGGAGCAGGAGATCTGCCGTGCCAATCGCATTGAGCGCCCGCTTTCATTATTTATCCTTGATATTGATTATTTTAAGCAGGTGAATGATACCTATGGTCATCAAGCCGGTGATGGTGTTTTGAAAGCCATTGCCTATATCCTGCGTAATCGTTTAAGACGCAGTGATATGGTTGCCCGGATCGGCGGCGAAGAGTTTGCAATACTGCTCTCAGATACCGATCTGTTGCATACACTCGAGCTAGCAGAGCTGATACGTCAAAATATAAAAGAATATCTATTTCAAACTTGCGATGGCAAGAGTATAAATATTACTTGCTCTATTGGGGCCTTCAGCGGGGATAGACCTGATTATACCAAGGCAGAGTTGTTATACAAATATGCCGATAAGGCTCTCTATGACGCGAAGAATGCCGGGAGAGACCAGGTCGCTTATTATGACTGTGCCAAACTAGGACAAGAACACGCTGAATTGCTTGAACAGCTAGGGCAAAGAGGAGTGACTCATTAATGGAAGCATTACTCCAAAACGCCGGTGTGCACGAGTTTGTTGAGGCTTTTACGGCGGCACTTGATGCGAAAAATACATATACACGGGGACATTCTGATCGCGTTGCTGAAATAGCTGCTGCTGTTGCCAGGCAGCTGGGAATGACAAAATCAAACCAGGATACAATCCATGTTGCCGCTCATCTGCACGATATTGGCAAGATTGGTATTCCTGATCACATTCTCCTTAAACCGGACAGGTTATCTTCCGATGAATTTGAGGTTATAAAAAGTCACTCACAGGTAGGGTATGACATCCTCAATAAAGTTACGATGCTAAGGCCAATTGCCAAGATCGTCCGCTATCATCATGAGCGCTGGGACGGTCTGGGATATCCGGAGGGTCTCGCCGGAACAGCTATTCCGTTAGGGGCCAGGATCATTGCCCTGGCCGATGCCTTTGATGCGATGACAAGTGAGCGTTCGTACCGGCCCTGCATGACACAGGAGGAGGCTGTGCAGGAGGTATTACGCTGCCGGGGTACACAGTTCGATCCAGAGATTGCCGATGCATTTGTACGGCTTTGTCAGGAGTCTAAGCTGCCTGGAGATACAGAGGCAGTAAAGAAGCTGAGTGAAATGCTGCCAGGCGAGCAAGGCAGGGTAACAAAAGTAACTGGCAGGGGTTCGATTAAACAGCGCCTGGTCGATATGGGGATCATCACCGGGACCCGGGTAGCGGTGCAGAAGTTTGCGCCACTGGGTGATCCAATGGAGATCAAGGTAAAAGGGTTTAATTTGTCATTACGTAAAAAAGAAGCCAGCTTAATTGAGGTGGCAATAGGGTGACGAATACGCAATTAACCCTTGCTCTCGCCGGCAACCCCAACTCAGGCAAGACTACGATATTTAATAATCTCACAGGTTCAAAACAGCATGTGGGCAATTATCCCGGTGTTACGGTAGAGAAGCGGGAGGGGTTCAAAAAATACCAGGACAAAGAGTTTATTGTCGTGGATTTGCCGGGCACTTATGGGTTAATGGCGCATTCAACAGATGAACTGGTGGCCCGCAGTTTTATTGTTCACGACAAACCTGATATCATTGTTAATGTTGTAGATGCAGCTAATCTGGAGCGCAATCTGTATCTGACCCTGCAGCTCTTAGAATTGCAGCGTCCTGTTATAATTGTCCTAAATATGGTTGATGCTGCTGCAAGTAAAGGGATAGAAATCAATGACAGGCAACTGGCCCGGGTTTTGCACACACCGGTTGTGCGGAGTGTTGGCAGGCAAAATCAGGGGACCGAGGATATTCTTGCACTGGCGGCAGCTACTGCCGGGCAGGGACAGCCCAGTGAGTTTACCCTCCTTTATGGAAGCAAGATTGAGGAAGCGATTGAAAAGATCACCGGCTTGCTGGCTCAGATTAGGACCGGGGTGCGGTTTCCCCGGCGGTGGTTAGCCTTAAAACTCTTAGAGGGCGACAGTGAGGCAAGTAGATATTTAAGCGGTATTCCGGGCAGTGAACAGGTGGCTGCAGCTGCGCTGCTTTACCGCCAGGAACTGCTTGAACAAATGGGGGATCCCGCGCTCTTAATTGCTGAACAACGGCACCGGTTTGTTGCTGCAGTATATACCCACGTTGTAGCCATCCATGAGGATGAGGGCATGACAACCTCGGACAAGCTGGATTTGGTATTAACCGGGCGATTCTCCGGGTTGCCGATTTTTCTCGGGTTGATGTGGCTATTGTTTAACTTGGTGTTTACCGTTGGCGCCTATCCCCAGGCCTGGATTGAAGATGGTTTTAGCGGTTTGGCTGAGCTAGCCGGCGAATATCTGGCTGACGGCGAATTACGGTCATTTATTGTTGATGGAATCATAGGCGGTGTTGGCAGCGTCATCGTTTTTTTACCTAATATCCTGATCTTGTTTTTAGGCATTGCATTCATGGAAGATACCGGCTATATGGCGCGGGCTGCATTTATCATGGACAGGATTATGCGGGCTGTCGGTCTTCATGGCAAATCCTTTATCCCACTTTTATTAGGCTTTGGTTGTAGTGTACCTGCCATTATGGGTGCGCGAACACTGGAAAATCCGCGTGACAGGCTTGTTACTATCCTGGTGGCCCCCTTTATGAGCTGCAGTGCCAGACTGCCTGTGTATACTGTGTTGATTGGGGCCTTTTTTGATGAAGCTGTTGCAGGAACAGTCTTGTTTTCTATTTATTTCCTTGGTATCTTGCTTGCTGTCCTGGTGGCCAGCGCTTTCCGCAGCCTGATCTTTAAGGGTGAGAGTGAGCCCTTTGTGATGGAAATGCCGCCCTACCGGCGGCCGACAATTAAAAGCATGGTCATCCACATGTGGGAACGCAGCCTGCTGTATTTGCGAAAAGCCGGAACAATTATCCTGTCAGTTTCGATTTTAGTGTGGTTTTTGGTGAATTATCCAACAGCAGGCACGATTGCTCAAAGCTATGCCGGACAATTGGGGCAATTGGTGGAGCCGTGGATTGCACCACTGGGGTTTGACTGGAAGATTGGGGTTGGCCTGGTATCCGCCTTTACCGCTAAAGAGGTGCTAATCAGTACATTAGGCACAATCTATCATGTGGATCAGACTGGTGAGACTGCAGTAGCATTGCAGGAGGCAATCGGCAATGATCCTAATTTCAGGCCATTAATCGCTTATTCTTTAATGATATTCGTTTTAGTTTACTCGCCATGTCTGGCCACAATTGCCGTTATTAAACGTGAAACCAACTCATGGAAATGGGCGTTATTTAGCCCGGTTTATACAACCGGGCTGGCCTGGATACTGTCTTTTATCGTATTCCAGGTGGGAACTGTGCTAGGGTATTAATTATTTAAGTGCAAACTGAAGAGGCCCCTGTCCGTGACAGGGGCCTCTTGGTTTAAGGTACTTATTTTAAGTGAACTGAACTAGAAATATCGCAGTAATATGTAAGCATGAGAGATAATTATAGAGATAATCATCAGAGGAAAAGCGATTTTTAAATATTGCATGAAATAGAGGGTAATACCGTTTTTTTCGGCAATACCGGCAACAATAACGTTGGCTGAGGCGCCAATTAAAGTGCCGTTGCCGCCCAGGCAGGCCCCCAGTGCCAGTGACCACCACAGTGGTTCCATGCTCATCCCTGACAGCTGTCCCATTTCCTGCAGCATCGGGATCATGGTGGCGACAAAGGGGATATTATCAATAAACGCTGAGGCAATGGCTGACACCCATAATACGATCAGGGATGTCTGGAGCAAGTCTCCCTGGGTTGCAGTAATAGTCCAGTGAGCAAGCTCACCGATTACGCCGGTTGCCTTCAGGCCGCCTACGAGAACAAAAAGCCCGATGAAAAAGAATATTGTCGGCCATTCCACGTGAAGTAAGATGTCCTCCGGTTCTTCACGGCTGACCAGCATCAATAAGATGGCGCCTGCAAGGGCAATTGTAGCAGACTCCAAATGTAGAAATCCGTGAAAAACAAAGGCAATAATTGTAATGCCAAGCACCCAGAGCGATTTTTTTAGTAAAACAGAATCTTTAATTTGATCTGCAAAATTCAGTCGTAATATTTCTTCGCGATTTTGGTCGGCAACGTTCAAGTCTTTACGGTAAATCAGAAGAAGCAAGCCGACTGTTACCGCTAAAATTATAAAGCTGACTGGAGCTAAATGAAGTAAAAAGGAGTTAAAATCAAGATTAGCAGCACTGCCAATCATGATATTAGGCGGGTCACCAATTAGGGTAGCCGTACCACCAATGTTTGAAGCAATAATTTCCGAAATTAGAAATGGCGTAGGGTTAACTGCCAGTTTATCTGTCAGTGTCAGTGTTACCGGAACAATTAATAATACAGTTGTGACATTATCAAGCAGTGCCGAAGCTGCAGCTGTAATAAACGATAGGAGTGCCAACAGACGCAATGGTTGGCCCTTAGTTATCTGAGCAGACCAGATGGCAACCGCCTCAAAGACGCCAGTGCGGCGGGTGATGGTGACCAAAATCATCATACCGGTTAACAGCCCAATTGTGTTAAAGTCAATATCATCTTTAAGCGCTGTTTCCTGGGTTAAGAAACCGAGTAACAGCATGAGGATGCCGCCGCCCATGGCAACAACCATGCGATGAAATTTTTCCCAGATGATTAATGCATAGGTAGCCAGGAAAACAACAATAGAACCCCAAAAAGCTAAATCGTGCAAAGTAAGATGCCTCCTCAAGGTAACGGTCATTAAAACAGAGAAAGGAGAGTCTTAATGGCAGACTCTCCCTATCCGGAACCATTTCATTATAAAAATAATACGTTATCTTACCTGCGAAGTCAACCTTGCCAACCCTTATCAGTTATAAATTCATTGACACCAGACCCTGTTTTGGTTATCATAATAATTACAAAAAAATACGGTTTTTTAGAGGAGGAGCCTGTCACCAAGGGTTCCTTCTGTTTTTTTGTATAGTTAGAAATACAGGAGGAGCTGCTTTAGGGCTTCTCCTGTATTTTTGACTATAAAGGAGTGTTGGCACTGATTTCAATTCTATAAATTTGGATAAAGTAAGTTCAATAAATACATGGTAGAAGGAGCGGAAAAATGAACATTAGTCAGGAAGCCATTGCTGTTGGCGTTTTCCTTGTGGCCTATGCCTTAATTATCTCGGAAAAAATTCACCGTACCGTTGTTGCCTTGGCTGGGGCAGTGCTTGTTATTATGCTAGGGGTACTGAGTCAGGAGCAGGCGATTCATCATATTGATTTTAATACATTAGGGTTATTAGTAGGAATGATGGTTATTGTGGCAATTACCGGTGAAACAGGACTCTTTCGTTTTTTAGCCATTTGGGCTGCCAAGGCGGTTAATGGTAATCCATTAAAACTAATGATTGCCTTATCTGTAATCACTGCTTTGGCATCAGCTCTTTTGGACAATGTCACAACCGTGCTTTTGACAGTTCCGGTGACTCTGAGCATTACTAAACAGCTTCAGGTTAAGCCAGCACCTTATCTAATATCACAAATCATAGCGTCAAATATTGGAGGAACAGCTACCCTGATCGGGGATCCGCCTAACATTATGATCGGTAGTGCTGTGAAAGAATTGAGTTTTCTGGCCTTTGTTAACAATCTTGCCGCCATATCAATGGTGATTCTTGTGGTAAATATCATATTGCTTACCCTTATTTACCGTAATCAGCTCAAAACTACCAAAGAATTAAGTGATAAGATTATGAGTCTTGATCCGTATAATCAAATTAAAAACGTGAAGTTGCTTAAGATTAGCCTGTCTGTGTTGGCTCTTACTATAATTCTTTTCTTTTTACACCAGCAGCTCCATTTAGAATCGGCTACAGTAGCTATTTTCGGCGCTACCTTACTGATTATCTTAGCCAAGAAAAATTCCGATCACGAGCTGGAGCATATATTCCACAAGGTTGAATGGGTAGCCCTCCTTTTTTTCGTAGGTCTGTTCATGTTGGTCGGCGGACTGGTTGAGACCGGAGTAATCTCCCTTATGGCTCAGAAAGCATTTGAACTCACAGCAGGTAATCCGACAACAACGGCTATGTTGATCTTATGGCTGAGCGCTCTTGCATCGGCATTTTTTGACAACATTCCTTTCGTTGCTACTATGATTCCCCTGATTAAAGAAATGGGTATTATGGGAGTCGCAAATCTGGAGCCGCTCTGGTGGAGTCTGGCGCTTGGTGCGTGCCTGGGCGGCAATGGCACTCTTATTGGGGCAAGTGCCAATGTAATTGTGGCAGGACTGGCAGCGCAGGAGGGATACCCCATCTCCTTTACTAAATTTATGAAAGTTGGTTTTCCCCTGACGATGCTCTCTGTGCTTATAGCAAGTATCTATGTCTACTTTCGGTATCTTATTTGATCAGGGAATAAGGGCAATAATGAGAAACCGCCAAACCTATGCACCGGTTTGGCGGTTTCTTATTATTGCTTTTTCATCCGTTCAAGTATTACCCTGGCGGCATGCACCCCACTGGCACTGGCCTGGGATAAGCCCCGGGTAATGCCGGCACCGTCGCCAATGGCAAACATGTTTTCAATCTCAGTTTCCAGTTCGCCGGTCAGCTTAAGGCGTGAACTATAGAATTTGACCTCAACCCCGTAGAGTAAGGTGTCGTCATTGGTCATGCCTGGGGCAATTTTATTGAGGGCATAGATCATCTCGATAATGTTGTCCAGGTGGCGCTTAGGCAGAACAAGGCTTAAATCACCAGGAGTAGCCTTAAGGGTTGGCTGGGTGAAACTTTGGGACAGACGGTGTTCATTCGTGCGACGGCCTTTTAACAGGTCGCCAAAGCGCTGTACCAGCACGCCGCCGCCCAGCATATTGGAGAAGGAAGCGATACGTTTACCGTATTGGTGCGGTTCAGTGAAGGGCTCGGTAAACTTGTTGCTGACTAATAACGCAAAGTTTGTATTTTTGCTATGCAGCTTTTCGTCCCGGTAGCTGTGACCATTGACAGTAACGATACCATCAGTATTTTCAGCAACAACATAGCCTTTGGGATTCATGCAGAAGGTACGGACTAAATCCCCATATTGCTTTGTCCGATAGACCAGTTTGGCTTCATAGACCTCATCGGTAATGTGCTGAAATATCTCGGCCGGAATTTCGACGCGGACGCCAACATCGACTTGATTGTTGGTTAATGGCAGGCCAAGCTTATGACACTGATTGGCAAACCATTCGGAGCCTGCCCGGCCTGGCGCAGCAATCAGGTAATCACATTCTATCAAGCCGTTATTGGCTGTTTCTAAAACAAAGGTGTTGTCTTGTTTCTTGATCGTGTTTACCATGACACCAAATAGCATGGTTATTTTTTCTTGTAAATAATCATATATTGCTTCAAGAATTTTTAAATTGTTTTCAGTTCCTAAATGCCGGACCCGGGCGTCTAAAAGATGCAGGTCGTGCTGTAGCGCCGCTTTACCCAGGCTGCTGTCCTGGGTGCTGAAGTATTCAACAGGTGCGCCGTATTTTATATTGATTTGGTCTACATAGTCAATTAAGTCCAGCACTTCCTGGTCAGAAAGATATTCGTTCAGCCAGCCGCCAAATTTGGTGGTGAAGTTATATTTACCATCAGAGAAAGCCCCGGCCCCGCCGAAGCCGCGCATAATGGCGCAGGGGTTGCATTTAATGCACGCCGGAACTTTTTTATCCGAAATAGGGCAGTGCCGTGAATAAATGTCGTGTCCGACTTCCAATAAAGCAACCTTGATGCCAGGATTATTAGTGACAAGCTCATAAGCGGCAAATACGCCGGCTGGGCCACCGCCGATGATACCAATGTCAAATTTATCAGCCATTAACAGACCACCTCTCGATATGATTGTGGCACGAACCGTAACACATTATACTTTACCAAATAATGTTTGTAAATAGAAAAATCAATTGAATAGTAGATACAAAAAATGTAAAAATATAAATAGGTTAATGCTAAATCACTAGACAGTAATTGTTGTATATGATAGAATTTTGTCAAAAGGGTTGATTCACACTAGTATTCTTAGCCAGGCTCTCTACAGCGTGGCTTTTTCTATTATTGAGGAAGCCATGAATTATGACTAACTATGATGGTTATGTATAGCGGGCAGTGAGGAATTTGAAAGCTGTATGATAAGGGTGGGAATATTGCTTGAATATCGAAGTCATGACACATGAGGTAAATGGTGCTGATGCTCTGATCGAGCTGCGGCCGCGAATGCGGCAGATATTTACCGGACTTGCCGGTGCAGACACAGGCAAGGTAGAGATCATTTTTAATGAAGCCGTTAATAATGCTTTTCGTCAGGGGAGCAAGGTTCGCGTTAAGATTAGGAAAATCGGCGAGAAACTAATATTGCGGGTGAAAGACTCTGGTCATGGTTTCGCAGGTAATCTGTTACTACACTCATTATGTAGTCAGGATATGGATCAGCTGTTTGATGAGAAACTGATCGATGAAAGCGGGCGGGGCCTGTTAATTATGAAAGCCATGGCTGATGAGGTTTGCTTTAACCACCAAGGCAATGAAATCATGCTGGTGATCAAGCTTGGATATAATAATTAAGAAACAATGGGAGGCATCAGTATGATTGTAGCTACAGCCCCGGTATTGGAAGGCTATGAGGTTAGTGAGTATCTGGGAGTCGTGACCGGCGAGGTCGTCATGGGGACCAATGTAATCAAAGATTTTTTTGCCGGACTGAGTGACATTTTCGGCGGACGGAGCAATTCATACGAAAACTCATTATCTAAAGGTGTCAACAACGTAGTAACTGAGCTGAAAGAGCGGGCTGGTGCCATGGGGGCGGATGCTGTCATTGGCGTCCAGCACTCAATGTCAAGTGTTGGTGAAGGCCTGATGATGATTGTTATTATGGGGACTGCCGTAAAGCTACAGAAAAAGCAATAGCCCGGTCGTTATAATAGTTTATTACAGCTTGTCTGACCTGCCCCGACAAGGTACAATGGTAATAAAGCACGATATAGGAAGGTGTCAGCATGGAGGAGTTGTTACAGCAAATTATTACCCGGCTGGACCGGATGGAAGTGGGGCAGCAGCAGCTTAAAGACGAAGTTGCTGCCATTAAAGAGACCATGGCTACTAAAGCCGAAGTAACTGCCATTAACGAGGCCATGGCTACTAAAGCCGAAGTAGCTGCCATTAAAGAAACCATGGCTACTAAAGCCGAAATAGCTGCTATTAAAGAAACCATGGCTACTAAAGCCGAAGTAGCTGCTATTAAAGAAACCATGGCTACTAAAGCCGATATTACTCAATTGGAAAGCAAGATAGAATCTTATGGACAGGTTCAGCAAAATGACGTATATCATTTGTTAAAACTCACCAGCGAAAAGATTGATGGCATCCGCGAAGACATGAAGTCACTGGTCGAGATAACAGGTGAACATGAGGTAAGAATCCGTACACTTTCCCGCCGTCCCGTATAACTCCTCCGGCCATCGCGCCGGGTTATTTTTTGCCCATAGGGTGGTAGTCCATTTTTGTTATTATGGGACTGTTAGAGAAAATAACAAAAATTAATTTTAAAATAAAATATATTTTTAATATTTACAAAATATCGGAAATGATGTAGAATCAAGTTTGTAGACGCAAGATGTGAAAACTTGCACAATTTAGTAGTTTTTCTAATGACTAATATCATAAG
>NZ_DATMXX010000251.1:0-2930 GCF_035561255.1 Sporomusa sp.
TAAAGAAGTTTGCAGGCGCAGGCGGGTGGTGCATTGAACTTTAACGCGGAGTATATAGTATAAAAAAGTTTACGATGAGGTGAATTTTATGGGTAAATATAAAGTTGTAATACCGGGCCGAATTATGCCGTCAGCATTGGCTGCAATACAAGAACAATGTAATGTGCAGCAGTGGGAGCATCCTGGTGCGCCTAATCTTAGCCAGTTGAGAGAGTGGCTTCAGAATGCTGAAGGTTTCTTGGCCTTGTCCACTATAAAAATTAATGCGGAATTTCTGGCAGCTGCGCCTAAGTTAAGAGTAATTGCCCAACCGGCAGTAGGTTATGACAATGTTGACATTAAGGCCTGTACTGACAGGAAGATTCCATTTGGCAATACACCGGGGGTACTTGTAGAGACAACTGCAGACTTGGCTTTTGGCCTGCTTTTAACGGCTGCACGGCGTATTCATGAAGGCTGGGATTGGGTACGCGCCGGCAAATGGCCTGAGGCAGCACTGCCTCTTGGCGTAGACTTGTTTGGTAAGACCCTGGGGATCGTCGGATTGGGGGCGATTGGCGCGGCTGTTGCCAGACGGGCACAGGTTAGCGGGATGAAAGTCATCTATAATAATCGCCGGCAGAGACCTGATGATCAGGAATTAGGTGTCGAGTTTTGCCTTTTTGAGGATTTATTGACAAAAGCCGATTTTATTGTTGTACTAACACCACTCACGCCTGAAAGCCGTGGTTTGTTTGGGGCCAAAGAGTTTGCCAGGATGAAGCCAACAGCATATTTTATAAACGCCGCCAGAGGGGCGGTAGTGGATACTCCGGCTTTGTGCAATGCGCTGGCCAATAGAGAGATTGCATATGCTGCACTGGATGTTACCGATCCTGAGCCGCTGCCGGCAGATCATCCACTTATAAAACTGCCCAATATCCTAATTGCTCCGCATATCGGCAGCGCTACAACCGAAACCCGTAACAAGATGGCGCTGCTAGCGGCGGAGAACCTGTTGCTGGGGTTAGCCGGCAAGCCACTGGTTACTTGCGTAAACAACGAGGTTAATTATCAGTAACAGCAAGGTAACAAAGCGAGATTGCTTGTAGCAATCTCGCTTTAATAAATTAATATTGTGTATCACTATAGGACACATTATTGCTTATACAGAATCTCGAATTCTCTAGGAGGGAACCTATGGATCAATCCCAGGCCCTTGGCCAGGAAAAAATCAGTAAGTTGTTGTGGGATTTTTCTATTCCTGCCATAGTGGGGATGGTGGTCAACGCCCTGTATAATATAGTTGACAGCATCTTTGTCGGTAATGGGGTTGGCGATATTGGCCTTACGGCCGTGACAATAGCTTTTCCCATTATGATTATTCTAATGGCCATTGGTATGTTAATCGGAATTGGTGCCTCTACGCTGGTATCGATTCGTCTTGGTGAACAAAAACACCAGGACGCCGAAATTATTTTAGGAAATGCGTTTACGTTAATAATAATTGCTGTACTGCCGACAACGGCTGTGGCGCTTTTGTTTTTAGATCAGATTTTAGTGTTGCTGGGTGCTGAACCCAATGTTTTGCCTTATGCCCGTGAATTTACCAGAATCATATTGATAGGCAGTATATTCATGCATATCGGGTTTGGCTTGAATAATATAATACGCGCCGAGGGCAATCCTAAAGTGGCAATGGCGACAATGCTGATTGCGGCTATATTGAACACTGCTCTTAATCCGCTGTTTATCTTTGTTTTCAAGCTGGGGATAGCGGGATCTGCACTAGCGACAGTTGCTGCCCAGGCTGTCTCAGCGACCTGGGTGCTTAGATATCTTACCAGTGATAAGAGTGTTCTAAAATTACGACTGACAAACCTGAGGCTGGATAAAGGTATTGTTTACGAGATTGTTAAGATTGGCTTGTCCCCGTTTATTATGCAGCTTGCCGCCAGTGTGGTTAGTGTAATATATAACTACAGCCTGCTGCGTTATGGCGGGGAATTGGCTGTGGCTGCGGTTGGTATAATTAACCGGGTGGCTATGTTGATACTAATGCCTGTGTTCGGCATTAGCCAGGGCGTACAGCCGATATTAGGTTATAATTATGGTGCCAGAAATTACGCGCGGATGATTGAGGTTATTAAATTAGGTATGTATGCGGCGACAGCTGTTTCTATTCTGGGATTTATCGCAACACAGCTATTTGCTACACCAATCATCCGGGTATTCAATGATAACCCGGAACTGATCGCTATTGGATCAAGTGGACTGAAGGTGTTTTTAATCATGCTGCCGATTATCGGGTTTCAGATTATCGGCGCTAATTATTTCCAGGCAGTAGGTAAGGCCGGCTATGCCATTTTTCTTAGTATGTCGCGGCAAGTAATTATCTTAATTCCTGCGATTATTATTTTGCCTCATTTCTTCGGTTTGTCAGGTATTTGGTTTGCCGGTCCGGTAGCTGATTTTGTCTCATCGCTTTTGACTGGAGGCTATTTATGGCTGGAATTGCGGAAACTAGGTCAAAATTCATCTAGGGAATAGCCTTAGACTAGTACTATATGAAGTCAACTATAGTGACTGCGAGGGACATAAATAATTCTTACAAAGGTAGTTGCATTGAGCGGTTTATCTGGAAATTAATTCTTAGAATCGTACGCATTTAAACAGCAGGAAATAGTGGACAGAAAGCGAATAATATCTGTACTATCATGAAAGGCTGGTATTTATGAAAAGCAGGTTGCTTGTTGCCGCGCTTTCCGTTATTGTTTTTGCTATGGCGGCTGCAGCCGCGCCAGCCGAGGCAGCTAAAGTAAGTAACCGGGATGCGGATATGGTTCAGATGAAAGCCGACGAAAAAAGGATTAAAAAACTTCGCCATGGTTATATCAAATATGACGGAAATAAAGTCTATTATTATTGGTAATATTGTTAAGTTAGAAGGC
>NZ_DATMXX010000252.1:0-4217 GCF_035561255.1 Sporomusa sp.
TTATACCACAAATACGCAGCAATGGAACCGGTAGCTTCGAACATTCTCCAGAAGAATTCGGCGGTCATCATCGTAAGACCACACACCCTCTCTGCCTGTAATGGCAATTTCCGTCATTGCTAAGCGTATTATATCACAGCAGTTTGTAAATTACAAGGTTGCCCGCTGTCTTACGGCTTCGTACAATATGATGCCTGCAGCCACCGCGACATTAAGCGACTCCGCCTGACCGACAAGCGGTATAGTAAGACAGGCATCTGCTTTATCAATAAGTTCCTGACAAACCCCCTGCCCTTCATTACCTAAGATAATTGCGGTAGAGCGCTTAAAGTCCACCTGATAATAAATATCTGATTTCTGTAGCGAGGTTGCAAATATGTTAACATTCGCTGACTTGAGCCCTGCTATCAATTCTTCCGGGGGGATTCCTTCAATTACAGGCAGGTGAAATAACGACCCCATCGTCGCCCGCACTGTTTTCCCCGCATATATATCTACTGCACCCTTGAGTATAATCACTCCTGTGCAACCAGCAGCATCTGCTGTTCGAATAATGGTACCGGCATTGCCAGGGTCCTGAATACCATCCAAAACAACAATAAGGGATTCTTTATTATTTGACGTTATCAGCTGCGTAATCGTAGTTTGCCGTTTTTTTAGCACAACCATAATTCCCTGTGGCTGCTCCGTGTCAGACAGTTTATTATAGATTGCTTCAGGCACGATAACCATTCGGCATTGCGCTGCAGTAAGCCTGTCAAGCACGCGTCTTGTTCGTTCACGGGTTGCAACTGCCTCAGTATAAATGCATAGTTGCACAGGCCAGTCAGAGGCGGCACATTCTTCTACAGTCCGCAATCCCTCAGCGATAAACATTCCCAGATTATCCCGGTACTTTTTTTGTTTAAGGGAAGCAACTTCCTTAATTAGTTTGTTAGCCGGGCTGGAAATGAGTTCACTCATTCTAGTTCCTCCAATTTCTGGATCCCCTTAGTTTGACCTACAAAAATCAGAATATCCCCCGGTTTAATGTTCTCATCAGGCTGTGGCGGTACGATAAGCTCTGTTCCACGCTTAATAGCAACCACGTTAACTTCATACCTTACCCGCAGGTTAGCTTGTGCTAAACTTTGACCAATTAACTCTTTCGGTGCAGAAATCTCAACGATACTCAAATCCGGCGACAATTCGATATACTCTAATACATTGGTCGATACCAGGTTGTGAGCAACCCGCTGCCCCATATCACGTTCAGGATAAACAACACGATCGGCGCCGATTTTAGACAGCATTTTACCATGCAGTTCATTGCGGGCTTTAGCAACAATATGTTTTACACCAAGATCTTTAAGCAAGAGTGTTGTTAACACATTAGCCTGTACATCTTCGCCAATTGCAACAACGACAACATCAAAATTCCGAATCCCTAACGCCTTGAGTGAATTCTCATCAGTGGTGTCGGCTTGAACAACATGGGTTACCTCTTCGCTAAATTTCTGGATCCGCTCTTCATCAGAATCGATAGCCAGCACTTCATACCCAAGTGTGTAGAGCGTGGTTGCCACACTGGTACCAAAACGTCCTAATCCAATAACAGCAAATTGTTTATTCTTATTTTTCATATAATAACGCTCCTCTTAGCCGATAATAATTTTCCCTTCAGGATACTGCAATTTACCTTTACGGTTTTTTAGTGCCAATGCCAAGGCTAGAGTAACAGGCCCGACCCGGCCTGCAAACATCGTTAGAATAAGCCAAAGCTTGCCGGAAGTAGTCAAGTCTGGCGTAATACCTGTTGTTAGACCTACTGTACCAAAAGCTGAGGTTACTTCAAACAACAACTTCAGAAAGGGTTGATTCTCGGTAATACTTAACATCATTGTCACAAAAACAACAAGAAGAGCTGAAATAAGCAGGACAGAAAATGCTTTATAAATGATTGAATGCGGAATTCTCCGTTCAAATAGTTCAGCATCATTCCTGCCTCTGATCAGCGCCCAGATAGCAGCCGCCATAACCCCTGCTGTTGTGGTTTTTATACCGCCGCCTGTTGAAGCCGGTGACGCGCCAATAAACATGAGCAATACCAGGAAAAACAGCGTAGCATCAGTAAGTTTGCTCATATCAACAGTATTCCAACCTGCACTGCGCGGTGTCACCGAATGAAAATAACTAGCGAGTAATTTCCCTTGCCAGGACAGATTAGCCAAAGTACCGGGGTTATCATATTCGAGCAGAAAAATCACTACTGCACCAAAAATTGTAAGAAATAAAGTAGTAACCAGAACCACTTTAGTATGAAGTGAAAAAATACAAAATCGTCGGTTTGTCCAAACATCGGCAATAACTGTAAAACCAATCCCGCCTAAAATAATAAGGAGTGAAATTACGATATTAACCACAATATCCTCTACATAACCGGTGGCGCTGGAAAATTCACCATTGATACTGCCAAACAGGTCAAACCCGGCGTTGCAAAAGGATGAAACAGCATGCCAATAACCCCAATAAATACCTTTAGCCCCTAAATCCTGATAAAACCAAAAAGCTAATATTGTACCACCAATAAACTCAATGAGCAAAGTCACCTTGATAATATACTGGGTTAATCGCACAACGCCAGATACGGAAAGTTGATTCAAAGCCTCCTGCATGACTAACCGCTGTCTAAAATTTATTCGTTTACCAATTAGGATTGCCATAAGAGTGGACATAGCCATGATTCCCAGGCCGCCGGCCTGGATCAGACTTATAATAACCAGTTGACCGAACAGCGAAAAATATGTACCGGTATCAACCACGATTAGCCCGGTTACACAGACGGCTGAGGTTGCGGTAAACAGGGCATCAATGAAACTCAGCCTTTGTCCGGTCACCGACGCCAGAGGCGTCATGAGCAGGACAGTCCCTCCCACGATCAGCCCAGCGAACCCCATCACGAGAATCTGATAGGGAGTAAGCTTCCATTGGGCCATATCAAGTAGGTTGGTAATCTTTACATCCAAAATACTCCACCTCTGAATTAAGTATACTTAATGATTATAACCAAATTTTGAAAGCAGTACAAGTTTGGAATAGATTATTTAAGATAGTTTTACGTGACGAGCCACTTGATATAGTGATAAACACATGCTCCAATAAAAAGGTAATACCCCCGGTCATTATCCACCAGGGGTATTACCTTTTGTTAATGTGTCTATATTGCTTTAGAGATGCAATCAAAAGATAACATGTACCTGCGGACTGAATCTTTAACACCTTTTTTTACCATAGACTTTAGATGAATATAATTGGCTGATTGATTTTTGGCAAGCTCGGCTTTAATCGTTTCGCCGGCGGCCATTGACATATCTGTTGCAATGTTAATTTTTGTTATGCCGGACTGAATTGAATTTTGATAATCTTCTTTAGTAAGTTTTGATCCGCCATGCATAACAAGCGGTACATTCACTGTATTGTTAAGTTCAGACAACCGGGAAAAATTAAGGTTAGGCCCGCCCCGGTAGGCTCCGTGATTTGTCCCTACCGCCACTGCTAACGCATCAACCTTGGTTTTTTCTACAAAACTATGGGCAACCTCCGGCTTAACTATGTTTTCCTCATTAATGTCTTTTACATGGTCGTAATAACTAATATAGCCCAATTCACCCTCGACTGAAACACCGAGAGAATGGGCTATGCGGGTAATTTCCTTGGTACGTTTTAAGTTGTCCTCGAAAGACAAAGCGGAACCGTCAAACATAACTGAAGTAAATCCCCAGCGAATGGCCTTCATTACCCCTTCGTAAGTATAACCATGGTCAAGGTGAAGTGCAACTGGCACAGTCGTCTTTTGGGCACCTCTAATCATTGCCGCACTAAGAGTATCTACATCGACAAATTTAAACAAACGCTCGGGAATGCCAAGCACCAGGGGAGTTTTTAGTTCTTCTGCCACCTCAATAACAGCGCCTAAAGTCTCAAAATTAAATACGTTAAAACCGCCTACTGCATACTTTCTTTTTCTTGCATCCTGGAGTAATTCTTTCATTGTTACTAGGGCCAAGGTTAACTCCTCCTTTTTTGTTATAGTAAGCCCGTATTAACTTCTAGTAAATTCTGCTACAATATTTTATTCGCCACTACCCTAAAAAAACCTGCCATTTAAAGATTTTAAATAATCAAATATTTCGGCATTTAATCCTATTTACTGGATTTGATTACTATTAATTCCAATA
>NZ_DATMXX010000253.1:0-23639 GCF_035561255.1 Sporomusa sp.
TAAGATAATTTAATTATCTCTATAGCCGCTTTTATTTTTATATAGAACGAAAAAAATGTTATGGCATACTGGTATACCGGTATGCCAATATGCCGGAAAAGGGAGGGATCAGCGGGGATTTTGTATGGTATTCAATAGTAAATTGTCATTAAAACAAAGTTGGAGGTATCGCTATGAATGCAAAAAAAGTTACTGTTTTTCTGGGAATGGTACTGTTAATGGCGGCGGTAGTCGTGGCAGGCTGCAATACTGCCCGGCAATCCGCGAAAAAAGAGGAAGTCAAATATCCCATCAAACCAATTACCCTGATCGTGCCTTTTGCGGCCGGCGGCGTCAGTGATTTAGTATCCAGACAGATCGCGCAGGTGAGCAAAAGCTATTTATCGCAGCCGGTTAATGTGGTCAACCGTCCGGGCGGGTCGGGAACAGTCGGCACAAACGAGGTCGTTACCGCCAATCCGGATGGCTACACGTTAATGTTTGGCTCAAGCGGAGAGCTGGCTTCAGGCCTGCATGTTGTCAAGGCTCCTTACGGTGTTGATCAATATACTCCCCTGGTGCAGGTCGGGGCCTTGCGGATAGCTCTGGTGGTAAAAAAAGACGCACCCTGGCAAACCCTGCAAGAATTCGTTGCGTATGCCAAACAGAATCCTGATAAGCTGTCAGCAGGGATTCCCGGCGAAGGAACGGTTGTGCATCTGACCGGTGTTAACTTTCAACAAAAGGCAGGTATCAAATTAACGTCTGTGCCTTTTCAGGGCAGCGGCCAGTTAATCCCCAGTTTATTGGGCGGTCATGTCGATTTAGCCTTCCTCAATGTAACGGAAATCATGAGCCAGTATAAAGCCGGTGAGGTTAGAATCCTGGCGGTATTTGCCGATACACGGGTAGCTGCGATTAATGATGTGCCTACAGCCAAAGAACAGGGAGTCGATGTTGCCGGCGGGGCCAGCCATTACATAATCGCTCCTAACGGCTTGCCGGAGAATGTTGCCAAAGCGTTACAGGCGGCACTGAAAAAAGCGACAGAAGACCCCCAGTTCCAGGACTTTGCTAAAAATACCGGCTATCAGGTAATTTATACAGAAACTGACAAGGCCAAACAGGATTTAAAACAGTGGCATGAAACAGCGGGGAAAATTTATTCTGATTTAGGAATGATGGCCAAATGACACTGGACAAAGTCATTATCAGCATGCATGTGGTATTAGCCGCTGTTTACCTTTACGGCAGCAGCAGCCTCGCTTTAGGGACACTGAAATCGCCCGGGGCGGGTATGTTTCCCCTGATCATCGGCAGTATATGGGCTGTGATTTCGCTGGCTGCCTTTAGCGGCCAAGGGCAGCCTGCCAGCGAAAGGCTGGACAAGGCGACTTCCGTCCGGCTGACCAAAGTCGGCGCGGCTATCGTGCTTTACCTTGTATTGCTGCCGGTAATCGGGTTTACGGTAAGTACGTTTTTGGCCCTGTACTATGTTTCCCACCTTATGGGGAATCAGGGGTGGGGCAATAAGCTCAAGTTCAGCCTTACCGGTGTTATTGTCTCGGTGCTGATTTTTCAGTGGTTACTGCAACTGCCATTGCCGGAGCCGCTGTTGGCAATATTTGATATATGAAAGAGGGTAATGGCTGATGGAGGATTTAATCCAGGGATTTTGTACTGTGCTTACCGGCGCTAATCTGGGCTGGTGTTTTCTCGGTGTGGTTATGGGGACCCTGGTCGGTGTACTGCCCGGGCTGGGACCGGTAGGGGCGATGTCCCTGTTATTACCGGTGACCTTTACTATGGATACAACCAGCGCTCTCATCCTGCTGGCGGGGATTTACTATGGTTCGATGTACGGCGGTTCGACCACCTCCATTCTGGTGAACGTTCCCGGTGAGGCTGCTTCCGTGATTACCTGCCTTGACGGCAACAAAATGGCGAAGCAGGGCAAAGCCGGACCGGCACTGACAATTGCAGCGATCGGCTCTTTTGTGGCCGGAACAATAGGGGTGGTGCTGATTATGCTGATGGCCCCGGCGCTGGCCAGAGCTGCGCTCAAGTTTGGCCCTCCTGAATATTTCGGGATAGCCTTGCTGGGGCTGTTGCTGTTGACGCGCCTGACCGGGAGGCAGGTAAAAAAATCCTATGTGATGATGTTTTTTGGCATTGCGCTGGCCACAGTCGGGATGGACCCGATCGGCGGCGCTGAACGGTTTACTTTCGGCAGCCCGACCCTGATTCAGGGGCTCGATTTTATCCCGGTGATTATGGGCTTGTATGGTATTGCCGAAGTATTAAGCAGCACAGAAGATATTTTCAAGCCATTAGAGGTGCTTAAGGTCCGGTTCCGGGAGCTTATGCCGTCCAAGCAGGATTTCAAAGCCAGTGTCGGGCCGATTACCCGGGGCACTGTCCTCGGTTTTCTGATTGGTCTGATTCCGGGGCCTGCCAATATTATCAGTACCTTTGTCTCCTATGGGGTGGAAAAAAAGCTAAGCAAACAACCGGAGCGGTTTGGCAATGGTGCCATTGAAGGTGTTGCCGGTCCGGAAACGGCCAACAATGCCGCCTGCTGCGGCGCCTTAGTCCCGCTGCTGTCGTTAGGGGTGCCGTTTTCCCCGTTACCGGCGGTTTTGCTGGGGGCCTTTATGCTGCATAATGTTGTACCCGGCCCGACGCTGATCCAGGAGCACCCGGATTTGTTCTGGGGACTGATTGCCAGCATGTATATCGGGAATGTGATGCTGCTTGTGCTGAATTTACCGCTCGTGGGGCTGTTTGCCCGCGTTGCCAGTATTCCCGGTAAATATCTTATGCCGTTGGTGATTGTATTTTGCTTTATCGGTGCTTTCTCGGTGCGCAACAGCATGTTTGATCTCTGGGTACTCGTGATTTTCGGATTTCTGGGGTATTTCTTCCGCAAAAACGGCTATGACCCAACGCCGCTGGCGCTGGGAATGGTACTGGGACCAATGCTGGAAGACAGTTTCCGCCAGTCGGCCCTGTTGTTCCGCGGGGATATGCTGGGTTTCTTCTCCCGGCCGCTCTCTGGGACCATGATGGCTTTGGCGATGGTTATTATCCTCTGGCCGCTGGGGCAAAGGCTTGTGAAACGCTTACGTAATAAGAATGAGGTGATTGTATGACAATCTTTGATTATCCGCTTGAACCGGGACAGCGACTGTGTGAGTATGTCAAAGTCGGTGAACTGGCGTGTTTTAGTGATATCCGTATTCCCGTGCTGGCTATACGCGGCAAGCAGGACGGACCGACGTTATGGCTGACCGGCGCGGTGCATGGGGATGAACTGAATGGCCTGTGGGCCATGCGGCGGCTGTTCTGGGATCTTGATGTGGAAAAACTGCAGGGAACGCTGGTGCTTACCCCGCTCCTCAATCCGGTGGCCTTTCTGGGGCGCGCCAAGGTCAGCATGCTGGACTCGCTGGATATGGACCAGCAGTTTCCCGGGAATCCGGCAGGGTTATACTCTGAACGGGTTGCCCATGCCGTCTTCAGTGAACTAAAGCAGAAAGCCAATTATGTCATTGATTTTCATACATTAAATCATTTATTCAGCGCTACTCCGTATACGGTATCCAAAATTGTACCGGGGGCAGATGATCAGACCAACCAGCAAGCCTTCCGGATGGCTAAAGCCTTTGGTGTTTTTCCCAACTGCCGGGTAGACCTGCAAAGCGCCAGCGGCGAACTTCCCGGCACGACCAGCGGTGCCCTCGATATTGTCTGCATGCAGCATAATATCCCCTGCTTTATGGCCGAACTGGGCGGCGGCGGGCGCTGGGAAGAAGCATTTATCCAGGTGGCCTATATGGGAATCCGGGATGTTATGATCGATCTCGGCATGCTTGCCGGCAATTTGCCGGTGCCTGAAAAGCAATTAATCATTACCAAGCGGAAATTTCTGCGCAGCAATGCCGGCGGTTTGGTGCGGATGGCCGTGGAACCGGGCAGCTTTGTTCCGGCCGGCGGTCTGATTGCCACCATCTACGATTTCTGGCAGGAAGTTGATCATCTATACGCCGATCAGGACATGTTTATGATTGCCACCTGTTTTAATCCGGTTGTTTCCAGTGGGGACCGCCTGGCTTTTGTCGGCTGCGAATGGCATGAAGACAAGTAGCGGTCCGGACATGACAGGGGAGGATTGAAGCAATGATTGCCTGGAAACATAAGATTGGTCTGCTGATTTCTGCCCGCAATCAGGTGATTGAGCCTGACTTCAATCAATATAGGCCGGCCGGCGTCAGCGTGCATAGTACCAGAATTAGAAAAGACCAGGATTTTACCAATGTCGATACTATGAATACCCTGCAGGCTTCGGCCCGGGACGCCGCGGCGGTGATTGCCCAGGCGGGTGTTGATATCGCTGTTTTTGGCTGTACAGCCGCCAGCTTTTTGCACGGGGGCGGCCAGGATATCCAGCTTGCCCGGTCTTTGCAGCAGGCGGCAGGCATCCCCGTGATCACGACCGCCACTGCGGTGGTAACGGCCCTGCAGGCCCTGGAGCTGAAGCGTTTAACCATTATTACACCCTATATTGACGAACTGAATGAGCGGGAAGGCGCTTTTTTCCGCAACAATGGCTTTGACGTTAAAAGGTTAAAGGGTATGGATATTGAACAGACCAGCAAGCTGCCCGGCCTGACGCCGGCGGAGATTTATCATTTTTGTATCAAGTATTTTGACAGTGGCAGTGATGGCCTGTTTATCAGCTGTACCAATATCAGAGCGATGGCGGTTATTCCATATCTGGAGATGCATTTGGGCAAGCCGGTCATCACCTCCAATCAGGCCAGCTTATGGTGCGCATTGCGCCAAAGCGGCAACAACGACCATTGTGAGCAGGCCGGGTTATTATTGAAGGAGCATTGACGCCAGGCGCTGCTTCGCCAGTTAAAATTTGAATGACAGATAGGGGATTATTTATGAACTGTGCACAATGCAAGCATAATAAATGCCAAACTACCGGGCAGGATTGCACTGGTATCGGGGTGGAAAGCGTAAAGGCGATGTACACCGGGACTGACCGGCAATTGATGACTGTTGCCGCCTGTACCGAGGGGCGTAACTACATGAAGATGTGCCGTTTGGAGGAAAGCGTGGCTTTTGCTCAAGAACTGGGCGTCAAGAAAGTAGGCTTGGCCTTTTGCGTTGGTTTAAGCAAAGAGGCCAGAGTTATTGTCGCCTACTTTGCCAAATTTTTTGAGGTGCATTCAGTATGCTGTAAAGTATGCGGCGTGAGTAAGGAGCACCTGGCGCTTGAGCAGATTCAGGCTGGCCGGTTTGAGGCCATGTGCAATCCGAAAACCCAGGCGAAGATGCTGGCCGACGCCGGAACAGAACTGAACTTTTCTATTGGACTGTGTGTGGGCCATGACATATTATTTCAAACTGCATCGACAGTCCCGGTGTCCTGTCTGGTCACTAAAGACCGGATACTGGCACATAACCCGCTGGGGGCGGTATACTCCGGCTACTGGCGGCGGAAACTGGGGATTGCCGATGCCGGCCAGGACGGGAATTAGCTGTAAAAGTTTTCTTGACAGCATAGAGTGGCAATGATAAACTGCAGACAGCCTCTATGCGTATATTTCCGGCCGTGAAAGGAAGCTCACATGAAAGATTTTTTTGCGCAACAGCGAATGGAAATCATGGATAAATCAAGCGACAATCTCTATATGCAGATTGTTGAGGATATTCGCAATGCCATCCGTAAAGGCCAGCTCCAGGATGGGCATTTGCTGCCGTCGGAAAGGGAACTCGCGCAATTTTATGATGTTAGCCGTGTGCCGGTGCGCGAAGCCCTAAAGGTATTGGAGTTTTTAGGCGTGGTCCGGCATATTCGCGGCAAAGGCGTGTTTGTCAAAAAAATAAGGATGCAGCAGGTACTGGATCATTTTGATTTTATGATTATGGACCCTGTCCATGGCTTGTTGGATCTGTTTGAAGCCCGTGAGGCCATTGAGCTCCAGGCGGTGCGCCTGGCGGCCCAGCGCCGGACGGCGGCTGATATGGAGGCGATGGAGGCGGCCATTGTAGAAATGCAGTTGAATATTGCCCTGGGCAAAGAAGTGGATGCTGCCTCAATCAAGTTTCATACCGCTATCGTCGACGCTACCCACAACCAGGTCATCCAAAAGATTAATGAGTATTTGTCAGATATGTTGAGTGTTTCACGGCAGTATTCACTGAAGGACCGTATCCGGCACGAGGTTGCTTTAGGCTATCACCGGCGCATTCAGGAGAAGATTGTTGCCCAGGATGTTGACGGCGCTGTGGAAGCTATGCGGGAACATCTGGAGCAGGCCCGCCAGGTGATACTAAAACAAGTGGAGCAGGAGTAGCTTCTGATTACAAGGTATACTGGTATACCGATATACCAGTATGCTATTCCTATATACGTTATTTGAAAACATGTTGATGGGGAGGGAGCTTAGTTTGAAGCATAATTTCGATGAAGTTGTCGATCGCAGAGGCACAGAGTGTAAAAAGTGGGATACCTATCCTGCCGACGTCATCCCTATGTGGATTGCCGATACTGATTTTAAATGCCCTGAGCCGGTCGTGGCGGCTATGATTAAGCGGGCCGGGCACGGCATTTATGGCTATCCGGTGAACAGCAGTAACTTTAATAAGGCCATAAAAAACTGGCAGCAGAAACGTTTTGGCTGGGAGATTGCTGAAGAGTGGGTGGAATATACACCGGCAGTTGTGCCGGCCATTGTGTTTGCTATCCGGGCCTTTACCCAGCCGGGCGACCATATTGTCCTGCAGATGCCTGCCTACCATCCGTTTCACCAGATCATTCCCGACAATGGCCGGATCATAGCCGGCAATGAACTCCTGTTGCAAGACGGCCATTATGTAATTGATTTTGCCGATCTGGAGAAGAAGTTGAGCCACCCGCGGGCGCGAATGCTGCTGTTATGCAACCCGCATAATCCGGTGGGCCGCTGCTTTACCCGGGAAGAATTGCTGAAAATAGGCAATCTGTGTATAGCGAATCAGGTGTTGGTGGTAGCCGACGAAATCCATGCCGACATTATCTATGCCGGACACCGGCACATTCCCTTTGCCACCTTGTCTGAGGCCATAGCCAACAACTGCATTGTCTGTGTCAACCCCAGCAAGACTTTTAACATCGCCGGCGTCCGGACCGGGGCGGCCATTACCCCTAATAAGGCATTGCGGACTGCCTTGCATGAAAGCGTTGCCAATAATAAAGCCTATGGCCGTACCATATTCGGGACATTGCCGGTGGAAGTGGCCTATAACGAGTGTGATTATTATGCCGACCAGCTGGTAGAATATCTGCAAGGCAATCTCGCATACATGCTGGATTTTTTTGCGACAAGGATTTCGGCCATACAAGTAGTCAAGCCGGAAGCAACCTATTTGATCTGGCTGGACTGCCGGCAGTTACAGATGAGCGCCGCCGACCTGCAAAAACTGTTTCTGGAAAAAGCAAAAGTGGCTATGAATGAGGGATCGACCTTTGGGCCGGGGGGCACAGGCTTTATGCGCATGAACATCGCCTGCCGACGGGAGGTTCTCGAACAGGCGCTGCTGCGGATTGAGACTGCGGTGAACGGCTTAAACTAGAGTCAGTTACAGAATTACGCGCTGGGGCCATTTATAATCAGGGGCCAGTGGCTGATCATATTTCTCAACCTGAACATTACAGCTGTTGTAGCCACTATGGCCCTGGCCAGTAGGAATAGGGCCGTTTAATACATTGGTTGTTCCGGCTTTATCAATGCCGGTTTTTTCATCCACCTCCAGCCAGGCGCCTTGACCGAGGGCCACAACGCCGGGCATAATCCGCTCAGTAACATAAGCCGGGCGAATAACGGCACCATGCCGGCTGGTTATTTTTACGATATGGCCTGTGGCTATGCCCAGTTTGCGGGCGTCAGCCGCATTGAGCCAGAATTCCTGCGGGAAAGCTTCGCGGAGCCAGGGAACATTATCAAACGTGGAATGGGCCCGTCTTTGGTAATGGATGGTGACCAACTGAAATGGATAGCCGTCTCTGATACCGTCCTCATAGCCTTCCAGAGCTGGTTCATACTTGGGAAGCGCGGCTTTTGTCGACCAACCGAATGATTTGATGTGAGCCGACAGTTCCTGACTGTAAATCTGAAATTTTCCTGTAACCGTCTTGAGCTTATTGTTAACCGGATCGGCAACAAACTCTTCAAAGGATGTGAATTCCAGCTTATCACCAGTTGAACGCGGTACTTGGTAAATTCCCTTCTCCCGGAATTCCTGATAGGTGATCCGGCCTGTTTGCGGTGTCCCCTGGACCGCCAGTCCGGCAATATCCTGCGCCGTAATTGTCACTAATTTTTCATAGCCGCTGCCGTCCGGCTTCATCACCTGGGCGCCGGCGATCTGGTTGAAGACGGCCTGACTGGCCGGTACCGGATCAATCTTGGCGGTATCCAGACCAAGCCGCTTGCCGATTTCGGTGGCAATCCACAGATCACTTTTGGCTTCATAAAGCGGTTCAATCACCTGGGTATAGTTAATAAGAATTTCCCTGTTCCCGGTTATCACGCCACCTTCTGCTTCCCACTGGGTTATGACCGGCAGCACAACGTCGGAGTATTTGGCATTGGTATTAAAAACATAGTTTTGGGTTACGACAAATTCGACCTTGCGATGCGCTTCCACACCGCGCAGGGAGCCTGCTCTTTGATTCAGATCTGACCCAAAGCCGTGGTAAATCATTTGGACGTTGATATCCTTCTTGGGTCCTTCGCCGGCGGTATATTTGCCGGTTAGAACGGCATCCCACATTTCACCGTTATTCAGTCTGGTTTTGGCTAAAGGATTGGCAATGGCAGGTATTCCCTTGGGACCAGGTTTTACCAGAACCGGCCCGGGGTAGGTTGCACGATTATGCATGTTAGGGCTGACACCGGCGCCTGGTATGCCAAAGTTGCCGGTTAGAAAGCCCAGGGTCAGCATCGCATGGGGAACATGTTCACCGTTATTAATCCGGGCTGGTCCGCCGCCGGTTATAATAGCTGTCGGTTTGGTGCCGGCATACTCAACCGCAAAGGCCCGGATAACTGCAGGCTCAACCCCGCAAGTCTGTGCGGCCCACTCCGGCGTCTTGGGTATCCCATCATATGTTCCCAGCAGGTAATCCTTAAAGTTTTCCTGGGGATCAACGCCTGGCGGCATATGCCCGCTGTCAAAGCCAATGCAATATTTATTGAGAAATTCCTGATCATGCAGATTATTAGTGATGATATGGTAGGCCATACCCAATATCAGGGCTGTATCGGTGCCGGGGCGGCAGGGAATCCATTGATCGGCCAAGACCCGGGCTGTGTCGGTGTAAAGCGGGTCGACAATGATAAACCGGGTACCGGCTTTTTTCGCCTGCAAGTAGTTGTAGGCCGGATTGCCATTGCTGGAAACAGCCGGGTTGGCCCCCCACAAAATAATTAACCTGGATTTACGCAGCCGGAAGCGGTCATTGCCATCGGTGGCGCCATTTGATTTGACCCCGGTAATAAATGGGTAAACGTCCGGCCAGGAGCCCCAGGAAACCAGGCCCCATCGTTCGGTATACCCCCCATAGAGACTAAGCACCCGTGGCAGCTCTGAACCGCTTGGAATAAAAACAGCTGAGTTGCCATGGGTCTCTTTAATGCGCTTAATCTCACCGGCCACAATATCCAGGGCTTCATCCCAGGAGATACGCACCCATTCATCCTGACCGCGGAGTTCTTTTCTGCCGCCGCCGGGTTGCCAGTTTTTCCTTTTCATCGGATATTTTAGCCGATCGGCTCCCAGAACCTGCTCACGCTGCGACCGGCCGCGCAGGCAGCCTCGCTGCTGCGGGAAATCCGGACTGTCAGGATGTGTATCATCGGTCTTTTGTCGTAGTACTACTCCGTCTACAACATACGCTTTGTTCAGGCAGCGGCCCCCGCAATTGTGCCAGCAGGCAGCTGTCACCCACCGGCCTTCCATAGTTAGGCTATTGGCATAGGCTGGTCCTGGCCGCATAAGACCGTACCCCGGCAGCATCATGGCAGTGACGGCACCGGCAATCGCCGTGCCGGACAGCCTGAGAAAGTCGCGGCGGCTGATAGGATAATTCTGGGCTCGATCAATCAAAGTCACACAATCCACCTCCAGTATTTTGCTTTGGTAATGCAGCCGGCGTTAAGGCCGGGCTTGTTTATTCGGTCTAATGACCAGTGATGGGGAAGTCAGTCCGGAATCAGGCAAGCCTTTTACGTCGGCAGTTCCACCCCAGTCTTTTTTTAGTTTCTTAATGTCGCCGTATTGCAAGGTTCGCATCAGGCAGGCATCGACACAGGCCGGATTCTGGCCTTGGTCAATCAGGTCGGCACATAAGTCGCATTTGCCTGCTTTGCCCTCTTTTTCTATATACTGCGGCGCCTGATAAGGGCAGGACCTGACACACGCCCGGCAGCCAATGCATTTTTCCCTGCTTTGCGTAACGATGCCATCCTGGGGGCGTTTGGTGAGAGCGCTGGTAGGGCAGACGGCGACACATTCTGGTTTCGCGCAATGATTGCAGGAAATTGATAAAGGATATACCCAGGGGGCGGGGTATTTGCCGCCTTCGAAGCTGTGTACTTTACGGAAAAGAACGCCCACGGCTAAATTATTTTTATCCTTGCAGGCAATCTGACAGGTTTTGCAACCGGTGCAGGCAGTCATGTCATAAAAGAACCCTTTTTGTCCCATTTTTTTCAACACCTCTTATTTAAGGATTGGCGGCGAGTTCACCGCAAGCAGGGGGGGATCGCAGAATACCTCATTACTGAGCAGTTCACCAAGAATTTGAACATCCAGCGCCAGATAGCCGGTCAGGAGCGAGGCCATGCCCCGGTAAAAACCTGTACTTGCGTGTTGCCTGATATCCCGGGCTAATGCCGGTACCCAGTTCAACAAATGATTTGTTAAAAACAATTGGCTGTTGTTAAGAATTTCCCGGACTGCTGCCGGTTGCTCATGGCCCTTTTCACTGGCCAGGCAAGCCAATTGATACATAAAATCCAGCTCCAGCCCCAGATGATCGTCAGCCTCCTTGTGGTGGTTTGGGGCTAAGAATCCATATTGGGCGTACTCACAGCGAACATGAAAGGTTGACTCCTGAAACAGCAATCGTTTCTCCGATACATAGGCCGATTCCCACAGCGGGGCTGGCAATTGGTAAGGCCCAATAAACAACCGGGTATAATCCCAGTGTAACTGGCTATAGGTCTTGGCGTCGGTGGCATTATTTGTTTGTAAATAATCTTGGACTTCATGCACGCCCTGCCTGATTGCTTTGTTTTCCCCGGCAAACGGAAAATGTTCGATAAAGCCTGCTGCCGCAACAGTTTCCAGGTAACTTGCCGCAGGTTCATGTAAAAATGTCCTGCGTAGAAAGTCATAGGCGAAAATTCTGATATCTAATGCTGGCTGCAGGTAATGCCACTGCTGTTGACTTTGGGTCATGGTATTCCTCCTGTTCTGATTGTTAAACCACTTGGAACCCGTTTTGTTTTGGTGCCATCAGGCGTTTTACCGTCAAAAAAGACCGGTACAGAATAAAATTTCTGCCCGGCCTTCAGTCAATTTACTGATCAGCACAAAGGTAGGTGTACCTAACTAAAACCAGCTGAGGGGTCATCAACCCCAAAATCACTATTGCTGCAACCGATGCAAGGTGCACCAGCCTGAATAGGAAAGGACAGCCCCTGATACCATCGCTTGTTTGCACAGGAATTATAGGTCGACGGACCACGACAGCCCAATTTATATAGGCACCAGCCGGCTGTGGTGCCGCGATCGCCGTATTGTTCGGCAAATCGCTGGGCTTCAAAATGCGGTTTACGCTCACAAGTACTATGGATGGTTTGACTGTAAAACTGAGCAGGCCGCCCCTGCCAGTCCGTAGCCGGCAACCTGCCAAACAATGTATATTGCATGACAACCCCGGTTAAGACTTCTGGTATCGGCGGACAACCGGGTATCTTGATGACCGGTTTGTCGGTTATTACCTGATCGACAGGGACAGCCAGAGTAGGATTGGGTCTGACGGCCGGAATGCCGCCCCAGGCAGCACATGTGCCAACGGCGAGAACGGCAGCGGCCTGTTTTGCTACCTTTTTCAGGGTTTCAATATAGGGGACGCCGCCGACCGAACAACAGCCTGCTTCGGCCACCGGCACAGCCCCCTCAGCCACTACAAGGTATTTACCACTAAAATCCTGCATTAATTGGCTGCGATGCTGTTCTGCTTCCTGGCCGGCAGCAGACGACAGCAGTTCGTGATATTCAACCCTGACCATGTTTAAAATGGCTTCTGCCGCCGGCGGCGCATTCGAACTCAAAAACGCCATGGAACAACCGGAGCAACCCTGGCCTTGCAGCCAGATCACAGGAATTACGGTTTGGCGCTGCGCTTTGGCCATGACTTGCGGCAGGGCGGTTGGCGGCAGCCCCAGGATGCCGGTTAGGGCGCAGCAAACTTTAATAAACTGGCGCCGTGATAAGCTGTTGATTTGGAATAGTTCTTCAAGTGTTTGTTTAGCCGTCATTACATACCCCTAAATATATAAAGGCCGTATTCCACTGTACATGGAACACGGCCTCTTGTTCTCCAACGAGTCAGCAATGTCAATTTAATCTAATTTAGATATTATTTTACAGCCTCTTAGTACGCTTGTCAATATCGTCTGAAAGCAAGGCTGGTTTTTCTTGTTCCAGTATGATTAATGACTTAGTAGGGTCTGCCTAATCTTATAAATGCTTGACAATAAATACGTCTGCTGATATAGAAGGGCGGCGGGGTAAAGCCGGTATGAAACCGGCAACGCAAGGGACAGATAATGATAAAATATAGCATCTGTCCCTTTGTTTTTTTTAAGCAATCTGATAAATCATAATGAGAAGCTAATACCAGGTATCTGCTGACAGCATTTTCCTGTATAATGGAAAATGGGACGAGCCGGTAACTCGTCCCTTAACTGAATACAGGAGGTGATTGTTATGCGCCTTGAGACGAAACAATTCAAACTCCACGTCTCAATAGCGGATGTGCTGACAATGATTAAGTTCATTGTCAGCCTCTTCGTTAACCTCCGGTATCCACCGAACGTCCCTGCTAGCAACAGGGGCGTTCTTAATATCCTATGTTTAATATAACCGTATTAGTATAAATTTAACCAGCTTTTTTACTGCTTGCCCGAAAAGCCTGGCACTATCGTTTAGGTTTTGGATCAGTCCCCCTTGTTCTAGTGTGTGCCTGATGGCATAGCTTTGACCTGCTTAGACTAATAACACCGCTCACTTAATGCGGGATCTGTCAATTATGCTGCCGATAGGTCATTGTTAACACGCCGTATATACGGACCTTGGCGCGGGCGACCTTTTTGCGCCTGTACTTAGGGTTGTCAGGCACCAGTTCTACAAATTGCTCATCAAGCTCATACACATATTTCAGGGTTGCGTATTCCTCTTCATCCCCGGTAATGCCGACAGCACAAATCTGACCATTGTCAAAACAGTTTTGCTTGCGGATGAGGGCCTTGTCGCCGTCAAAGATTCTGGCGCCCTCCATGCTGTCACCGGTTATGCTCAAGATGAAAAATTCCTTCGGGCGGCTGTTTAACCAGGACCCGGGAATATCCTCATAGCTTTCGAAGCTCTCCAGGGCCAGCGCCGGACTGCCTGCGGGAATGCGGCCAATGACAGGTACACGGTAAAAGGCCGGCCGGTCATCGGCATTAAGCGGGATTGCCGGTAGTTTCCCAGTCTCCTCTATCCCGAATAAACGGCTGAGCGGGATATCAAAAAGAGCAGCCAGCGTCGGGATCAGCGCCGTATCAGGCATAGCCCGTCCGGCTTCCCATTTAGCAACCGCCTGCTGGGTAACGCCAACAATTTTACTGAGTTCCTCCTGGGTAAGGCCTTTTTTTAGGCGTTCCGATCTAATGATTGCAGCCAACATTTTATCACCTACTTGTCTTCATGTTACAACCGACTGTTGTAAAAGAAAATAGCAACAACTAAATTTCGTGTAACCGATTGACAACAACATGAGGTTGTATTATTATAAAAAGTGTCGTAAACAACCAAAAGTTGTCGGGGTGAGCATGTGAGAACAAAGCTAGTCGAATTTCGCAGCGGGCGGTCGCAGGCGGAAATGGGGGCTCAGTATGGCGTGTCCCAGCAGGCCTGGAGTTATTGGGAGCGCGGCGCCAAGAGTCCTTCCCCGTTTATCATGAAAAGGATTGCCGATGACTCGGGGGTACCGATGGAGATTCTTTTCTGCGATGTGTTTAACAAAGACAGGTTGTTAAAATAAACTGGGCGCGTAATCTGCCGGATAAGGAAAAAGTATGCCCAGGAGAGTGTCATAAAGACACTAGGAGTTGCGGGTTTAGCTTTCTGGTAGTGTAACGAATTTACATAAAAACTCATATAACAAAAAGGGGACAACTTTAAATGAGAAAGCATCAGGTAATCCCAACCGCTGCCGCTATCAGTCTGGGCTGTGTACTGGCCCTGTTGCCGGTAGGGGCCGGAGCAGGGAGAGGTTGATCACGATCACTGGGAAGGCATTACCAGACCGGTAGCCCGGAATGTCTTTTACCCGCAACAGGGGCGGACCTATTACGCAACTGTGCAATATGCCTTTTTGGGAGAACAAGCAAGCTGCTTTTTATTTGGAATCAGGAATAGGAGGTTTGATAGTAATAAACAGGAGGCTGATCAAATGTCAAAGGGAGATTTATTATTAGGTTTTACTGTGGTCAATGAAAGCTATGAACGTGGTCAGGCGGGCGATATTACACAAGGTACAGGTGACGTTACTGACATCATCGCCAATAAAGCCCAAGTGATTAACCAGAGACGTGACCCCACAGTCCACGCATTCCCTGATGCCGCAGGCGAACTCCGGGTTATCCTCGCCCAATATTTGCGGAAGGCTGGTGATCCTCCAGCAGATGCGATCATCGATATCTACAACCCGGCCGCAAATCCCTGGGCTCATATCGGCACTAAAACCTGGAACTCGATGGATAACCTGTATGGCACTGTGTCCAAAGGCAATTTTATTCACACCATTGACTATGACAATGCGGCCCTTGTCACCATTGCCATGACCGGCGACATTTACACCGAATCAGGCAACTATCTCTTTCCCGATTACTTCAATGCCATCGAGGGCCCGAACCGCCTGCCGCTGGCCCCAGCCGGTTTGCAGCACAACGGGGTTGCCCTGCTGAAGAACGGCAATTTACTGCTGGCCCTCTTTACCACCGTTGATGACCCCTGGGGCGCGGCTGTCTACCAGGCCAGCACGCTTGTCAGGCTGCGCATTGAGCCCGCAACCGGCGCCCTCAGCTACACCGCCGGTGACTATGTCAAAGTCGGTAAAAATGCCCTGGCCCTGGAGCCGTTTGCCTTTACCTTTAATAACGCCGACTACAACAACATCTATATTCCCTGTATCGGCGGCCCCCAGAACTTCGGCAGCCATAATCCGGACTCCCGGCTGGATATCGTTGATCCTAATACGATGACAGCCAGGACCGTCTTCCAGGCGGGCCCGGCCAACGGTACCAGCGATCAGTTCGATTTCCGGGACATTGTAATCGGGAACCGCGGCGACGTTTATATCCTGGCCGGTCACTACAACGATGACTATGCCACCTTACGGGGCCAGGTATACAAAACCACCGCTGCCGTTCTCCAGTTGCAGGTCAATTCCTCTTCAACGCCAGCCTTGCTTAGCCAGCTGGCTGAAGCGGTGGACGTGATGGCGGCCGCCCCCGGTTTCTTCTGGGCACTATTATATGAGAATGCCCTGCCTGTGAGTAATGACCGGCTCTGGTTTGTCAGAGGCAACCAGATTGATGTCTATAACCCTCCGCCGGTCAGCCTGCAGTCAGATCCTTTTCGAACCTTGACGCCAGCGGCTGATCTGGGTCTTACTAATATCAACTCCGTCACCCCGTTTTGGCAGCCGCCGCTTACCCGGGGGGCACCGCAGCGAAGTTCCCGGACGCTTGCGGCTCAGGCCAGGCTGGCTTGGCAGGCCAGGGAGGCTGCGCTTACCTGCAAGGGAAGGGCAAAAGCCATGGAAGAAAGAAGTGAGGCGGTAACCTGGTTGGGGAAAGTTTTATAAACTAATTGAGATAAGAGTAGTCGAAATGGACTGCTCTTTTTTATGAACCAAAGAGAAAAAGTGATTGGAGAATTTATCTTAAAAGGTTTGATTTTTTCCAAGCAGGACTTGTAAGCAACGCTGGCGAAAGCCTTATAAATAGCGACTTGGTGAGACTTTTATGAGCAAGTTGCAATATAATCTGGTGCGCTTGGAAAAATGTTGGGATAACCCTTGAATAAACTGGCTTTTCAAGGGATTGCTGTTTTGAAGAATGTAGTATCTATCTTGGGGCAACTAACACATTAGATGTAAAGTCCATCATAATTTTTCTCATCGTGGTGAGTGGACAACCAAACACATTAATCTCTCCGATCGGCAACAAAAAGTCCCCTTTTCGGCTCACAATAGATAACCGAAAGGGGGCTTCTTTCGTTGAATGATATAGTGTTTTTGTCGTCATCCGGCAACCTTTTGACGTTTGGCCGGCCATTCGTTAAGTTTGCTCATGAACTCACTTGTCAGTTCGCTCAGAGTCTGGCCGCGGGCAGTTGCGTCCTGGTGGCTGAGGGTAGCGATTTTCTGATCTTTGTAATAGATAATCGCACCGGTCTCAGTGTGGGTAACAGAAAAACGGTTACTACGGAACCCTGGATCTGCCGCCGCTAAATACAATGCGCCTGCCGTAAAGTAAGCACGATAAAGCGGTTTATACCCATCTAAGCTGACCGTGAATGCCGGCAATTTCCAGGTATTATCGACTACTTCGGCTTTTTTTCCGTCAGTAATAACCTGTGGGGTAATCTTAGCATCTTTCATGTACTTTTGGACCAGCTTCACACGAGATTCCGGTTCCGGATGGGAGGAGAACAGCCCATATGTCCCCTTGTCTGGCAAATCATCCAGTTTATTCATAGTGATCAACATGCTGTAAGGGTTATATCCAGCTAGGTAGGTATGCTTAAACCCCTGTTGGTCAGCTTCACGTTCGTCTTTACGGCTATAACCTGCCATGATGGCATTTTGCGCAAGATTTTGCAAAACCGGCCCGCGATCACCGAAAGCAACCCCGAACAACACACTGACGGTCAGTGATTTTTCAATTTGTTTCACACTGTGTCGCCTGACGATATGTCCGAGTTCATGGCCAATGACCCCGGCCAGTTCCTCATCTGACGGCATATAATCAACAAGTCCTTTAAATATGTAAACAAAGCCCCCCGGTGCCGCCAGTGCGTTCACGTCGTTTGAGTTAAGTACTTTGAATGAATATTTTAGATCTTTTCGGTCAGATACGGCAACCAGTTTGGTGCCAATCCGGGTTATCCGTTCCTGAAGAGCGGCATCATCAACTAGCCCGTGTTTTTTTTCCAGTTGTTCGGCAACCTTGGCGCCGATGGATATTTCTTGATTTGTGCTAATGATCCCGGCTTCCGCTGGCGGCAAGCCGTAAATATTGATCATGATGACAAAACAGAAAAAGAGACCTGTGATCCGGCGGAGATAAAACGTCATCACCAGTCCCCCCAGTTAACTAACAAATTTGGTTTTAATAGGGAGTTCGACTTGACTACCATTAAATCCTGTTATTAAATTTTGGAAGGTGTAGGTAGTTTTAGTTAAGTACCGAGAGAAATTTATTCCTTGTTGAGAGTATCTAAAAATTTTTGCAGATATTCTCTTTGCTCTGGCGTTAATTTTTTTGCTGTATCCAAAAGTCGGAGGACTCCTAGTTCTAATTCCGGCTTTTCTTCGGCAAAAAAAACAGCCAGGGTTATCTCAAGACCGGTGCAGATTCTATCTAAGGTTTTAATCTGTGGGTTCGGATCATTATTGTTCATTATGCTATTTAAAGTGGATTGGGTTATCTCGGAAAGTTCAGCAAGCTTATTAATGCTTATATTTCGCTCATTACATAATTCTAAAATGCGGTTGGCTATGTTCATATATTCCCCTTATAAACGATAGTTCGTTAGTTTGAGTATATCAAAAACAATAAGATACTATTAACTATTTAACGTTGACAATCATAACTATATACCGTTATAATAAATTTGAATAAAGAGTATGGAATATGCGGATAGTGAAAGGCTTAATTTTGATAAGAAAAGTGTCTTAAAGACACTTGGTGCCTGTTATCGTGAAACCGAGTTTTGTCATATTCACTGTAACTGGTATTATAGCAATATAAGGCAATACTGATGTTATATTGTTCCTTGCTGTTTGCAACACCTGTGTGTACGCTACCATGATTGTCCAGGTGGTGTTTGGGCTGATTTAATATAATATTAGTAGAATTGAGGGATGTGTATGAAGACCATCTTGGAGCAGGCAACCGAGCTGTCGGAGCAGTTGATTGACATCAGACGGGATCTGCACCGTAACCCTGAGCTTAGTTTTAAAGAGTACCGGACCACCGAATATATTACCCAGATTCTCCTGCTGGCAGGGATTGAGGTTGTGCCCTGGGGCGGTGAAACCGGGGTTGTGGGTTTGCTCAAAGGCGACCAACCTGGGCCGGTAGTTGCCTTGCGGGCCGATATTGACGGCCTGCCGGTCACCGAGGAAAATAATTGCTTGTATCAGTCCCTGCAGCCGGGGGTTATGCATGCCTGCGGTCATGACGCCCATACCGCCTGCCTGCTGGGGGCGGCGTTGATTCTGGCCGGTCGGCGTGCCAGCCTGGCCGGCACTGTCAAGTTTATCTTTCAGCCTGCTGAAGAGATTAATGCCGGGGCTAAGCTGATGCTGGAGCAGGGCGTGCTGACTAATCCGGCTGTTGATGTGATCTTCGGCCTGCATAATACGCCCACCCTTCCTGTCGGCCAAATCGGGTGCAAGGAAGGCCCGTTGATGGCGGCTGTTGACACTACGTTTCTGACCATCAAGGGAACCGGCGGTCATGGCGCCATTCCCCATAGTACCCGGGACCCGATTACGGCGGTTGCCGCTGTTATTCAGGGGTTGCAGACCATTGTCAGCCGTCAGGTCGATCCGCTGGCGGCGGCGGTTATCTCCTTCGGCACCATCAACGGCGGTCATGCCCATAACGTAATACCCGACAAGGTGGAGCTGACCGGCACTGTCCGGACGTTTGACGCTGTACTGCGCCGGGAGATGCCTGGCAGGATGCAGGGGCTGATCAGCGGCATTGCCCAGGCGATGGGCACACAGGCTGAGTTTGTCTACCGTCAGGATTTGCCGGCTGTCTTTAATCCGCCCGGTTTGGCTGCCTGGTGCCGCCAGCGGCTGGAGCAGGTTGTTGGCACAACCGGCGTCGTTACGCCTGTACCAAGTATGGGGGGCGAGGACTTTGCCCTGTTTCAGGAACAGATACCTGGCGTATTCTTGTGGCTGGGAGTAGGCAATCCGGCCAAAGGCATTGTCCATCAATGGCACAACCCCTGCTTTGATATTGACGAGGACGCACTTAAATTTGGGGCTGCGGCGTTAGCCCAGCTAGCCTATGATTATCTGGGGGGAGTGGGACGTTAGTCAAGCCGGTTTAAGGCCAAGGATGCTTAGGAAAAGCATTCTTGGCCTTTTAAAAATATTTAAAGGGTTCTTTTTCCATTGAGGAATAATATAATAATGGAAAATAAATACAAACAATAAATTATTCACACTGCCGGGTATTATTTGTTATAATAAGCAATCATATATATACAACAAGCCAAGCCCCGGTGGTAGGAGTATTGCGTCATATTAGATTAAATAATTTTGAAAGTGGAGTCATGTAATGCGCTTCTTACATAAGTTTACGCTATTGCTTGGTATATTGATTATTATTAGTGGCTTTATTCAGTTTACTATTTTTGAGAGGTCTTTTATTGCCACTACTAATTCTCTATTCTTAGCAACAAACGAAAAAGCAGCACATAATGTTGGGGAGCAACTTGTAGCCTATTTTAATAAGATTGAGACTTCATTAAAAGCGATTGCCGCCAGCGAACGAATTAGAAGCGATCCAAAACTGCTTGATGACGTCAATTCGTTTATCCCTGAATTAGATCTGATTTTCATTATCGATAAACAAGGCCATGTCTTGCTGGCCAGTGGGATTACCGGTGTTAGTCCTGATTTGGATTTATCACAAAGGGATTATTTTCAGCAGGCGATTCGGGGGGAAACGTACATTAGCGGTGTCTTTACGAGCCAGGGCGGTCGTAAGGTTATTTCAATAGCAACCCCCATTGTTGAGAATGGTACTATTGCAGGTGTGGTTTTTGGTGTTATCCGGTTGCATGGTGATACATTAGCATCCATGTTTGGCGATAAATCCTTTGGCCGTGGTGGATTTATTGCCATTTTAGACAGGCAAGGGACTATCGTTTATCATAATGACCGGGAACGCATCGGACAGATGGGAAGAGCCTTTAATCAGTTACAGGGCATAAGCGGATCGACGGTTATGCAGTATGATTCAAACGCAAATTATTATCTGGGATATAGTAAGGTTCCGGGACTGAACTGGACTGTTATTGTGAATACACCGGCTGCTGAGATAACACAATTACGTAATAGGATGATTTACGAAATTCTGGCAGTATCATTATTGGTCATTCTTGTAATTATTGCTATTGGTACATATACAGTGCGGCGATATACGAAGCCTCTCGATAAACTAGTGGAAGCATTTAGCGCTGTCAAGAGAGGGAAATATAAGAAGATTGCCCCTTATGGCTATGCTGCGGAATTTGATGAAATGATTCAGGTTTATAATGACACTATTGAAAAACTCGAAGAAGTTCACACTACGCTGGAAGGCGCTGCAGATATGGATGATTTGACCAACGTGTATAACCGAAGGTCTTTTGACAAAATACTGGGAATTCTTGATAGTGAAATAAAAGATAACGCTTTGGAAACTATTGGGATCATGATCTTAGATATTGATAACTTTAAGCAGACGAATGATACGCAGGGGCATCTGTCTGGTGATGAGGTGTTGAAAGAGTTTGCTGCGATCATCGTATCTGTTGTAGGTGTCCGGGCAGTATTCCGGTTCGGAGGGGATGAATTTGCGGTTGTTTTGCGCAATAGCTCGTATGACGGGATTGCCTTTATGGCAGAAGAGATACGTTTGCGTTGTGAACAATCTTTCCGTGGTTACACAGTCAGTATTGGTACTGCAACCTATCCCCGCAATGCTGATTCAATCGGCGAATTACTGAAGCTGGCCGATAAGGCTTTGTATATTAGTAAAGAGATTAGAAACAAAGTAACCGCCTATGAGACAAGTAATTAGCAGGTCCATAATTTGTTCTTTAGATGTTACATATAAGATGAAAAAACCTTATTTGACTTGCCAAGTTACATAACACAGGTGTATTATTATAAAGTAAAGAATGGCAAAGATGCCTTGCAGGTTACCCGCAAGGTGTCTTTTTTCCATTGGAAGGGAGGTGTAAAGGTTGGTATCAAGTGAACGGTTGCAGGCTAATCTGCGTGAACTGGCTGCAATTGGCGCTACTGAGGGCGGCGGTATTACCCGGTTGGCCTATGGTGATGCTGACTGGCAGGCGCGTCTTTTTTTAATTGGCCTTATGGAGCAGGCAGGTTTACAGGTACGTTGTGATGCTATTGGTAACCTGATTGGCCGGCGGGAAGGCCGCAATCCGGCAGCACCGGTAGTTATGGCCGGATCTCATATTGACAGTGTTCCCAATGGGGGGAACTTCGACGGGGCCATAGGGGTTCTGGGTGCGATTGAAGCAGTGCAGACACTGGCCGAGGCGGGGATTATGACCTATCACCCTATTGAGGTAGTGGTGTTCGCGTCAGAGGAATCCAGTCGTTTTGGGGTTGCCACTCTGGGCAGCAAGGCCTTTTGCGGCGAACTGCCGGCTGCTGCTCTGAAGATAAAGGACAAGGATGGTATTACTCTGGCAGAGGCGATGCGCAGCAGAGGGCTTTCGCCTGAGACAGTTGGTGACGCGCACTATTCCTCAGACATTAAGGCGTTTCTGGAACTACATATTGAGCAGGGTAAGGTTCTGGAGAATGCAGGCAAGCAAATCGGGATAGTAACCGGTATTGCGGCGCCAACCCGGATTCGGGCTGTCATTACAGGCCAGGCCGACCATTCGGGAGCGACCCCTATGAACCTGCGGCAGGACGCATTAGCCGCCGGAGCGGAGATTATTCTGCTTGTTGAGCAGTTAGCCTGTGCGGAGATGGCTTGCGGAACGGTTGGCACAACAGGCATTGTGAAAGCCGAGCCCGGTGTTATGAATGTCATCCCCGGCAAGGTTGAGCTGGGCATTGATATTCGCAGTATTTGCCAGGACAGTAAACAACGGGTGGTTGATAAGCTCTGCCACGAAATTGAAAAAGTCCAAGCACGGCGTGGGGTGGCGGTTAACCTGGATATCCTTAGCAATGAAGTGCCTGTAAAACTGCCGGACGAGATGGTGAGTGTGCTGCAGGGCCTCTGTGACAAACTGCAGTATGCCAGCATGACAATGCCAAGCGGTGCCGGGCACGATGCCATGCACTTGGCGGCAATGACACCTACCGGTATGATTTTCATTCCGTGTCAGGGCGGGATAAGCCATAACCCTGCCGAGTGGGCGGAGCTCAGTGATATTGCAGCAGGGACTGAGGTTTTACTTGCGGCAATCCGGCAGCTGGCAGCGGCAGAAAGAACGCACTAATAAGGCTCCAATATAAAAACCGTCCAGCTGGACGGTTTTTTTGTAAGCAATCACTTAAATATAATATTCATTTGGTGTTGGCAGTTTTGTATAATATTCGATAATCTCCCGACGACGAATGATTCCGATAAAGATGTCACTGTCATCAACTACCGGGATGAAATTCTGTACGATTGCCAACGAAAGCAGATCCTCTATTTCCGCATTAATTCGTACAGGTGTGTTGGTCATACGCTGGGGAATGTCTTTGATAAAGATCCGCTCAGTACCGGTAAAGGTTAGGTCTGGTGTGTTTTTCATTGTCCATAGTAAATCACCTTCAGTAATTGTCCCGGCGTATTTTCCCTGCTCATCAATGAGCGGAACCGCTGTATAACGGTGGTATTCCATTTTCTCAAGTGCCTGTCGCATGGTGCAATTTAAAGGCAAGTATTTTACTTCGTTTTTGGGGATCAGGAAAAAGGTAATATTCATGTAATACTCTCCTCCGGTATCTTTCTAATGATTTCAGACAGGGAGTGGGGTAGATGTAGATAGTCTTACAGGATTTTGTGTTGTTTTCTGTCTGAATTTAGGAGATATCATTGTATTATATTCAACGCAGGCTTCATTTTTCCTTTACCAGACAGGGCTGTGGTTGCGGCTTTTCCTCTTGTCTTAGAAATATTCCCGGTGGAAACGCTAGTCTATAAACCGATTACATAAAAGTTGAGAAAGGTCTGAATAGAAAAAAACAGCCGCTTGTCCTCTCTACAGGAAAGCGGCTGTTTTTGCTATTTAGGTATTAAATGTTTGTCTCATTAGGGATAATATCTTCTAGAAAC
>NZ_DATMXX010000254.1:0-23863 GCF_035561255.1 Sporomusa sp.
ATCAAAAAAGGAGTATATTTGACAAAAATCATAAAAAGGAGAATTAAAAGATCGTGCCCATTATGAGGAAAGTAATAGTAATTATTATGGGCTGCATCATTCTGTTGAATGGTGCACTAGATATTGGCTATACAACATGTTTGGCCAGTCAAAATAGGCTATGCCCTGAAGAACTATGGATGGAGTTAGATGTTTCTGCAGAGCAAAGGAAACGTATTGACGAAATGATTGACTATGCAGCTACCGAATTATTAAAGAATCAACCAAACTTAAAAAACGCCAGCATGTTGGATCTCTTAGAATTTGAGAATCTGGTGAATGACAGGAGAAACCGGGTAAATGAAATGATCTCAAAAATATTAACAATAGAACAGCAATACGCATTCGATAACCAATTACAAATACAAGAACAAACCAGAGACCTTTCTACCATGTCCCTCTTGAGTTTAAATCTTACTGAAACGCAACAGCCACTCGTACTCTATTCATTAATCGGGTCTCAAAAACAAGTTTGGTCCATTATTTCAGATAAAAAGCTCTCCTGGGAAGAACGAAGGAAAAAGTTAAAAAAGGTGGACACAATTAACAAACTGCAAAAGCTGTTAACCAAAGACCAAATAGATAAATTGAAAATATGGTCGAATTTACTAAACCGCTTTAAAACGTAGAGTTAGCACTCTTTTATATACTAAGGACAGACTAAACAAAAAATTTGTAAGTTGAGGTAATTTTATATGGAAGAGACAATGAGTTTTCAAGCACAATGCCTGTCTGTTAATACCACGAGTAAAAAAAGTATTGTCATTGGCCCCGGTGCTATTATCGGCAAAGATGTTGTCATTGGCGAAGGAACTAAAATCGGGGCACATGCAATGATTGCCGGCCGGACAATAATTGGCAACAACTGTATTATTCACCCGCATGCAGCAATTGCGGCTGGACCATTCGACAGCCAACACGCTAAGGAAAATTTGGTTATTATCGGTGACAATACCCAAATTCGCGAATTTGTCACAATTAATGGTTCAACTGAAAAAGGCCTAAAAACGCAGATCGGCTCACATTGCCTAATATCAGCATACAGTCAGATTGATTCCAACTGTATTATTGGAGATTTTGTAGTACTCTCCAACGCAGTAAAACTTGCCGCCCATGCGGAAGTAGAAAACCGGGCCGTTATCGGTGGATTGGCAATCATTCATCCGTTTATAAAAATTGGGAGAAGTGCTATGATCGGCGGTATTTCTAAAATAATCCATGATGTCCCTCCTTTTATCCTGGTTAATGGTAATCCAGCACAAGCATTCGGCATTAATTTGATTGGTATGAGACGTGCGGGAATAAGCGAAAACAAACGTCGGATCATAAAAAAAGCTTACAAAATTCTCTATCTCCCAGGATTGAGTGTTGCCAGCGCTTTAGAGGTAATGGAAGAACAGCTTGTTCTATGTGAAGAATTGAAATATTTTATGGATTTTTTGCGCAGCAATAACAGAGAGATTTGCGGCAAAGGCAAAGCCTACAAATCAAAACTACGCTCAACACAGGTTAACTAACACTGCACGCTAACATAATGCATTTACGCATACTTAGCCCTTAATAACTAATGTATTGTAAGGTGGGTTTATGTTAAAAAAAGTTTTTAGTTTATTATTCATAATATTTAGCATTCCCTCTGCGGTTTGTCTGTCAAACCTGACAGTGGATGACCACTCTTCAGAAAACTTCTCCATTGACTTTCATCTCGGCATCCCCGATAATCACAGTACTATAGACCAGTTATACACCCGCTATATTTTTACGGCAGGCTTAGGGTCTGGATTTGCCGGACAATATGTCTATCAAGATGCGCAAACAGAAAGCGATGGCAACCGGATAAAATCAACACAGATAAATATACTTAAATCCTATCATAAAGGACTTTCATTTTTGATAGGCTCTTCTCAGACTGAACTTGTGGGCAATTATTCACGCATCGACATCGTTGCAGGAGTTCAGGGCACTGTTTATATAGGCTCCAAGACCCGGGCCTATACCAGTATGTCTATCGGCACTGGTGTTACCAGCTATTCGTTCTCTATTGGCTACAGTCTCACTCCCAATACTGAACTCAAATTAAATTACAGCGACTTAAGATATAAAGATTTAGCTCCGGAAGTCATTACTGTAAAAATTCCTCACGGAGGCATAGTCTATAGTTTTTAAATATATTATGGGCAGGAGAACAATATCATGAAACGCACTTTATATTCCTTAGCTTTTGCTGTTCTATCGCTGTTAAGTTTAATTACAAGTGCAAATGCAGCAGCACCATTACCACATGGTTTCAGAGGGTTAGTCTGGGGACAAGCACTGGAAGATTTTACAGAAAAAAACAGTATGCAGGACACATCGTCAGCTTTTGAAGACAAGTTTCTGGGAAAGAACGAAACAGCATACAAACGCTTACATGATGACAATATCATTGGCGGAGTAAAATTTACCGCTGTTACCTATATTTTTTGGCGTGACAAATTCAAAGCCATAACTGCTTATACTGCGGGAAGCGATAAATTCACTCAATTAATAAATTTAACAAAAAAAAATTTCGGACGTCCGAAATCCATAGAAGAAAATCAATACTGCAAGCGTGTCATCTGGTCAGATAAACAAACTGAGTTAGTAATTACAATGGCAGGAGATGATCATCAAGTTCATCTTTATATGAGGTCGCTTGCAATTGAAAATTTAGAAAACCGCTGGGAAAAGGCTAGCAAATCACCCACTCATACTGAGTTGTGATTAAGAATACGGCTAACCTTACATTTAGAGGAGGGTCTTTATGAAAAAAGTTATGTTCCTACTTACATTGTTGCTGCTTATTACTGTCTGCACTGCCTTGGCAGCTCCCATCAATTCTTTGGAGAAGCAACAAATGGCAGTAGGTATCGTCGGGGGGAATGTCACAAATACTTACTATCTTGAAGACAAAGTGACCAATAATCTAAGTATAGGGATACAATATATCGATGGTGACATTGACAGTTATGGAAAAATAGACTTTTCGAATAACGCCAGTCCGGGAACTACTCCCAAATTGATTATTGGTAACAGGGATTTTCGCTCAGGTTCAACAAAATATATAGGTGCTTCGGTAAGTGCTCCCATGAATGAAGATTTTGCCGGTTATGCGATTGCGCTTTTCGGTAAAAGTCTTCAAGAATTGCAGTTGGGCGTTACAAGCGAATTAAACGAGTCCGTGTTCATGAATTTAAACTATCGCCTAGTAGAGCATCATGGCACTAAAAAAGGTATCGGCCTTGGAATAGGCTTTCGCCTTTAATCGCAAGGACGGTTGCTATGAAAAGAAAGAGTATCTTGTTAGCCTTAACTTTACTGCTTTTTGCTTCAGTAACTTTTGCGGCTACTATTAAAAATTACGAAGAGTATACGGGAAGACGAACATATACGGTAACAGATACCAAATCATCCAGTATTTTTGACCTCAACAGACATTATAAGATCACTACAACATTCAGTTCGATCTATGAAAAAGGCAGTAACGAAGCTGTAAAAAAGTTAACTTTACAGTACGATTCGGCCGAAGATGCTGTCATATCCATCCGGCCGGCAATCAAGCTTATTATTGATGATCAAACCTGGCAGGTGACGTCAAAATCCCACTCCACCGTCAACAGTGACGGCAGCACACAATTTATTTGGACTCTTCCAACTGAGGTAATCAAGTCCTTGATGGAAACGAAAAAAGCAATTACAGTAAAGTTTTTTTATAGTACACCCAATGGTGATTGTTTTAAGGAGTATACGATCCCCTACAAAATTGTTGCAACAGTACAAACAATGTATTTGCAGAATATCGAACCGGTAAATTCTTTAATAACGGAATAGTATCATTCATTTAGAGCTATTCTAAAAATTTATACACTTTATGCATCGCAACTTAATATTAATAAATTATTAAATATATGTTGCTAGTCTTCGAGTCCGTTTTTGACAGCCGGGGACTAGAGGCCACGGATGAATAATACGAACACGGATGTATCAAAGAAGGTTTCCTATGAAGCTGTTATTAGTTGAAGATAATTTAAAACTCCTGGATTCTTTGACCCATATATTAAAAAAATCAGGCTATATAGTAGACACTGCTACTGATGGTAAAGCGGGAGCTGAACTGGCATCCCTGGAAGTTTACGACATTATTATACTGGATCGCATGCTTCCTTATCAGGATGGTCTGTCTGTTTTAAAAGAAATTCGCGAACAAGGTATTAATATTCCCATTCTATTTCTAACAGCCAGGGATAGCCCTGATGAGAGAGCGGAAGGTCTATATGCCGGTGCCGATGATTATTTAATAAAACCCTTTGCTATAAGTGAGTTGTTAGCAAGATTGCGCGTTCTTATCCGGCGAAAAACCACCAGGTCCTTAGAACCGGTAATTAATGCTGCGGGGCTAACTTTAGACCCATTTCATAACCAGGTGACAAAAGGAGAAAAAAAATTCCACCTTACTTCAAAAGAACTGTTACTCTTGGAACTGCTAATGCTCAATTGCGGTCAAGTCGTAACCAGAGAATCTATTATGGCAAAAGTTTGGGGCTATAATTCCGACAGCAGTTTTGCAAGTATTGATACATATGTGCATTTCCTGCGCAAAAAACTGGATATTTCCAATATCAAAACCGTACGTGGTATCGGTTATTATCTGCAAAAAGACGAGGAAAACGTACTGCACGGGTAACAGAAATCCCCTGCTAAAGTTTCATAGCTAGTTATGGCAGTGAGGCAGCGGATGACACGCTGCACGGGCTGATGCGGAGCGGGCGTACAAGAAGTCGGCGGCATCATCGCCAGCTTTAACTAAACATTTTATCCTTTATAGCACTTAACACACTTCCAATGCTGCTATTAATAACCCATGTTGCAGAACTGTCCAGAGGCGCTGGCTCTTGGTTGATAATCAATAGTTTCGCTCCATTTTGCAAAGCTAACTGTGGTAAATAATTGGCTGGCGACACCACTAATGATGACCCAAGTACCATGTAAAAATCGGCATTTCTACTATGCTTTACTGCTTCTTCCCAAATGACTCAAGGGGACGGTTCTCTTGAGTCATTCCTTTATCAAACTTATCCTACCACGGAAACAATGAAAAACTGGGACAAGTTCCTGTCCCCTGTCTCGCCCGGGCCAGTGCTGGTGCCCGTGCACCCGTGCATTCACTGAAAAATAGAAATGAAGAGATTCGAGTGAATTACAAGTAAATTGAGACATACAGACAGGATTTTTCCCAGCCAGTTGCATGTTACAATTTATGGGTATATAGAAAAAGGACTGACGTGTTGCAAGAACGCCAGTCCGTAGGCTGTCTAACCAGAAAACGGTTAGCCCGGATTGTTAGTTATTATTAAGAAATAACAGCGAACCTTGGTAGGGGGCGGTTATTTCTTTTTTATGATAAGTAACACTAGTAGATGGATTGCAGGTAGGAATTTCTTCCTGGTAAGCATTGTTCGCACAACAACGGGGCTTCAGGTGCCATCACCTTTCCACACTGTGTACAGCACTTTTTACCGGTTAGAGCTACTGCCTTTTGGCTGGCAATGATCTTAATACTGCTTAACGCATTGTCTATCTGCAAGGCGCTGCGCGGACAAAGCAGAGTACAGGCCCTGCAACCGATACACTTACTTTGGTTATGAAGCAATTTGCGGTAACCGCCTTGTTCTTCAACCGTCAGAATGAGCGCGTCCTGTTGGCAGCTCCTGACACAAATTCCGCACATATCACAGTGCTCGTTCACTTTGCCTCCCCAAAATAATGGGCTCATATCCCGCTTGCTGCTCTGCGCCGTTTCAGCGGGGATACTCTCAATCAGCAATTGCCGGTAAGATGTATCCTGATGCAAAGACAGTGGCAGCATATCCAATAAGGTTTCTCTGGCCCGGGAAAAACAAAACGCAAATAATTCCCGACGGTTAATCTTTATGTCCTCTTTACCACGTCGCAAAGTTAGCTGTATATCCTGTCTGCCAAGCTTGCGTAAAACAGTGTTTGCCATTTCAACCGTCTGCTTGACGGCTGCTGCCACACCGGGATTACAGACTTCACAACGGTGGCTGTCCAGGGAAATCCTCACCTGCTCTGCCTTCACGCCAAAATAGGTCAAAACGTAGGCGTCAAGCATTCCCAGACACTCCATTGAACTGTCCAGCTGCAGTTTACTGCAACCAAATTCGACCGCACCGTTCTTCAATTCAGGTTTGGGCGGCTTGTGCGGAACGACGATGGCCTCAGCAGGACAAGCCGCAACACATAACCCGCAGCCAGTACAACTGTCGGTCAGACTAACCGGTACATCCCGGTTGGAAAGTTCCACTCTCATGCTCCGGTTAGGACAGACCGTTTCGCATTTTTGACAATTTATCCTGCGGATTCGCCGGTTTAAGCATCTGGCCTGGTTAACATCAGCCCGCTGCCCCGCTGCCGCCAGAGCCATATTCTTGCCTCACTTTCTGCGCGAGTATTCTGCTTGTGCCAATTGTACAGTTAGATAAAAATCTGGCCTGCATACACAATATATAATCGCAAAAGCGCACTGCCAATCATCACCAACGTGCAGTTGACCAGCAGCGTTCCCCGGGGTATTGCCGACTGGGTTTGGTGGTAACTGGCTCCCCCTGCGGTCAAACTGACAGCAGGGCTCATTGCCACTTTGGACCCATGTAACGAAGTAAGGGAAACAATAATGGGTAAAATCAACCCAATCCCCACGACCCCTATCCAGAAGATATTGGCCCAAATACCGCTGGTCAATGCTTGTTTGGCGACCACTGCATATTGACCGCCCATATTTAACAAGCCGGTAAACATAACGAACAGGACAAACAATTCTATGGGTAATAGCTTGGTATCCACTGACAACAGATAATGCACATTTTTTTCTTCTACCGATTCATTAAACAATGTCACGCCTAAGGCAATACAGGCCCCCACACCTGCCGACATGCCGGAAATCAGGAATAACAGCGGCAGCAAAGGAACATTGAGCAACGGTTTTGCCCCCAATGCCGAGAGTAAAAAACCGGTATAGACAGCAATGGAGATAGCTACAAGGCTCATTACCCATTCTAGCCATACCCCTCTGTTTTCAAACCATTCGACCAGGGGCAGCAGTGGCTTAAAAAACCATTCCGACAACGGCGAATCAGCCAGATATTCTTTAAATACAATGGCTGCAAAAAGTGTAGACAGGCCGGAGTAGATCATCAGTAAAATTACACCGATGGACATGACGGATTGGAATTGATAATGAAGCATAAGCAGCCAAAACGACAAAGGTTTGCTTAAATCCACAATGAGCAGGCCCTGGCCGATCATAATAGAAATAGGCGCCAACAAAGCCCCTGCCTTGACCATCCCATCATAACTGCTGGCACTGCCGTTTTTCCACTTTACCAGCAACGCTGCAATGAGTGCACCGGCGCTTAAGCCGGCCAAAAACAAATATACAGCAACAGGCCACTCCCACTGTATCACACTATATTGGGCCATAGCCCCCCATAATTGATCCATTATTGTCCACCTCCCCGTTTATTGGGAACACTACAAAGCTTTGGCCGTGTTCCTAAATATTCTTTAGATTTCACTGTATGCTGCTGCATTGCCTGCCGAATTTCGCTTTTCGGATTATTGAGATCGCCAAACACCAGCGCACCGGTGGGGCAAATGGATACACAGGCCGGTTTTTCCCCTTTTTGCAACCGGTTTTCGTAACAAAACGTACATTTATCGGCAGCACCGGTAACCGGATTAATAAACCTGGCTTGATACGGACACGCATTAACACAGTACTTACAGCCAACACACTTTTTTTCCTCGACCATGTTAACGCCCTCTTTATTTATATAGGAGGCTCCGGTTGGACACACCGGAACACAGGGAGCATTCTCACACATTACACAAGAGTGCCGCTCAAAATCCATAATAAGCCGGGGATACTCACCCTTGGGTCCATCAATGCGGACCTGCAGGCGGTAGACATCGTCCGGAACTTTATTCTCAGCCCGGCAGGCTACCGAGCAGGACTGACAGCCAATACACCGATTGCTGTCAAACAGCATGCCATAGCGTTTATCTGCCATAAAGATGATTCCTCCTTATACCTTTCTGATTTCGACCCCGGCAGTATGAAGTGAGGTGCCGCAAACTGGCCCCATGACCGAAGGCAGCATCAATCCGGAATTAATCCCTTGTTTGTAAGCCCGCTTCAACCCTGGCGACACCCGGCCGAATCCGAAATATGTAAACACGGTATCCGGCCGCACGCCCTTACTGATCAACACAACGGCCTGTTGCTTGCCGGATTCGGCAGCAAGCTCAACCTTATCCCCTGTCTTTAAAGATAATTTTACCGCAGTGTCCGGATTAATCCACAACCGGTTTACCGGCATTAATCCATGCAGCCAGGGTATGTCATGGGTATGGGCATTGGTATGAATCGCTGCTTTGCCCTGAATAAAATAAAACTGATGATCCTCTTTCAATTTGACTTGCCGGTAAACGGGAACCCCTCTGCCAAACAATTCCTGAACTTCGTGGGACAACAGCTCGATCTTTTTGCTGGGCGTCTTTAAATTCAGCAATGGTTTGTCAATAATCCCCTGCTCATTAACCTGACTTATTGCTTCCGGATACTTGGCAACAAACTGGGCTACCGAATTTCTATCCCGCAGAAAAAGCGGTTTAATACCGAAATTAATGAATCCCTTTTCCTTAGCCGTTTTGATTAAATCCTGACGGCCGCCCAACTGAATAGCCCGGATCTCCTCCATATTGCTCCAGGGGAAATACTGCCCCAATCCCAGCCGGTCTCCCAAATCTTTGAATATTTGCCAATGAGGTTTAGTATCATATACCGGTTTTACTACCTGCTGGCGAAGCGTATACGCAGGTGCACTGCCACCGGCATTATTAAAGCCTTCATCCCGTTCCAGAAAACTACTTTCCGGTAGAACCACATCGGCATACCAGGCGGTATCAGAAAGGTTGACATCACAAACCACAAGCAAATCAAGTTTCTTCAAGGCCTCAATAACCCGCTCGGTATTGGATTGACTGATTACCGGATTATAACGTAATACAAACCAGCCCCTGACCGGATAAGGCTCCCCTGTCAGAACAGCTTCGGGAATGACCTGAACCACGCCGTCGCTGGCCGGAACCAGATAGTGAGGCTGACCTTTTACCTGGGCACCGTCCACTCTGGCTTTGGCCGGTTTGGGGTAAGGGGGGACTTTGGGCGCACTTAGACCGGGGACAACGCTTTTACCGACAAGGCCATTAATTACCCCTGCCGACTTGTCAAGATACATGCCGCCCGGCACTTCAAAGCTGCCTAACAACAGGGTTGCAATGATGGAGGCCCGTCTTAGCTCGAACTCTTCCGGCGAAAACGTCGTGCGCCAGCCCCAGTCAATCATGGCTCTTGGTTTTGCTGCCGCCATCTCCCGGGCCATGCGTTCGATATCCTGTTCATTAATGCCGGTTTCCTGAGCAGCCCAGGCCGGCGTAGCTGCAACAACAGAATCTCTTACCGCTGCAAATCCTTCTGTATACTTCTCTATAAACTCTTTATCATACAGATTATCGCGGATCAATACATGAACAATAGCAAGTACTAAGGCTAAATCAGTTCCCGGCTTAATCGCATACCATTCATCGGCTTTGGCCGCGGTAACCGAAAACCGGGGATCTACCGAAACCAGCTTGCAGCCGTTTGCCATGGCTTTCATTACGCCACGAACGTGTGATACATTGATGCCTTCAAAATAACTGCGTCCTAATGACAGTAAATACTTGGCATTCCCATAATCAAGGGATACTGCCGCAGTGCCAAAGGTGACTTCCTTAGCAACTGTCCGGGCAATCGGACAGGTTGATTCATGAGTAAATATATTGGGCGAGCCGTAGGCTTTGGCTAATGTATCCATATACGCTTTATGTGTACCACCCCGGGCAGCAAAGACCATGCTTTCAGCCCCGTGCTTATTCTTAATTTCCTGCATTTTATCCACTACATAGGAATAGGCTTCATCCCAGGATACTTCTTTCCACTTGCCCTCACCGCGCTCACCGGCACGAATCAGCGGTTTTTTCACCCGTTCTTTATCATACAACTGGGAAATTGCAGCCCCGCCCCGGGCACATACGGTTCCTCCCGTAGCTGCCCAGTCAGGATTGCCGGCAATATAGGTGACCTTCCCGTTTTCGATTTTGGCCTGTATGGGACAACGTGAAGTACACATCTCACAAAAGCTGCGTACCAGCTGACTTTCTTCTTCCTTGGTTTCAGCCGAAACTTCCGGAACCATCCTGGTGATTGATCCGGAAACTGCAATTGCGGCTGCGGTAGCCCCTGATAGCTTTAAAAAAGTTCGTCTTGTAAATTTTCTGCCCATTTTCAACCGTCCTCCTCTTCCGTCATTTTTGCAATCTGCTTTTTTTTTCCCAGTTGTCCCTGAATCCCAAGACAGGCACCCAGACTGGCTGCATCTGCAATTTGACTCGGAACCACTACCAGTCCCCCCTGTTTTTTCAGGCTATCATATAGCACATTGAGCGATCTGAGCTGAAAAGCAATCGCACTGTCCCCGTAAATATTGGCTGCTTCCACATAACTAGCAGCAATTTCCCGTTCAACAGACCCCAGAATAATACGAGCCTTTCGTTCCCTGTCGGCTTGAGCTTCTCTGGACATCGCATCCTGCAATCCTTCAGGAATAATAACATCCCGAATCTCTACAGACTGGACTGCAACTCCCCATGGCCCTGTTCGTTTATCAATCATTTCCTGTAATTCAGTGTCAATATTCTCCCGTCCGGCTAACATCTCTGACAGCATGGTTCTGCCGATAACATCTCTAAGGGCAGTTTGAGCTGCCCAGGAAACAGCCTCATGGTAATTTTCCACCTCCAATGCCGCTTTCTCTGCATCCCAAACCATCCAAAACAGCACCGCATCTACATCCACCGGTACATTATCTTTCGTTAATGTCTGTTCGGCATTAAAGGAAGTGGCAATAACCCGCTGGTCGATCCAGAAAGGTGTCGTATCAATAATAGGTATTGTAAAAAACATTCCCGGCCCCACCAGGCCATGAAACTTTCCCAGCCTCAGCACAATTACTTTTTCCCACTGTTGGGCAACTTTGACAGATTGTGAAGCCAGAAAGCCAAGGATAAAACCAAAGATAATACTCCAGTAATTGTCATACACCACGGCATACACGGCCGCAATTAATATAATCACTAAAAAAATGGCAAACGGCAATGCACTCCGCATAGGTTTCCGTTGGTTATGAGCAGTTCTATGCATTCGCACCCGATCGGTATCAGTCTTCATGCTCCCCCTCCTCTTGTCTGTTCTGCTTTAATTTTTTCTCCAGGCGGCACAGTACATTTTGGGCCTGATATCCCAATAAATAGGCGTCAGATAATAGCTGTTCCAGTAAAGCGTCAAGCTGTTGCTCTTTCACCTCCGACTCAAAGACTTCCGGCAATCCGCAGACAAAGGTTCCTCGTCCCTGATGAGTCGAGATAATTCCCGCTCTTTCCAGTTCGGAATAGGCTCGTGCCACCGTATTACTATTGATGCGAAGGTCTACTGCCAGTTGCCTTACTGTTGGCAGCTGCTTTCCCGTTGGATACGCGCCTTTGATAATCAAGCCTTTGAGGCCTTCTTGCAATTGAATATATAAGGGTACGCCGCTCTTAGGATCTATTGCCGGCAACATTACTAGCCCTCCCCGTAACAAAGGTAAAAAGATGTTCTTATTCCCGGGACTGAATCGCAAATCTAAATATCACAATATCCTATTGTACTAATTCATTAATACAATTATTGGCTAGAAAAACAGAAATTCCTGCAAGACATGGCAATCTTTCCTAAAAAAGTTGCAAAACAAAAAACTCTGCCAAAGGAGGTATGAACCCGTAAATAGTATGAAATAAAACGAAAAAACCCGAAAGGCTAGTGAGAATAGGGGCTGACGGGCAGGTAATATTAGCCAAGACAACACCTGAAAAAAAAGAGAAGGCCGACAGATTTTTATGTCTGTTGACCTTGATGTTCGACTTTTGTTTGACAAAGTTTGATTGCTGCCTTGCTGGGCTATTCAAGCCAAGAGGCATGTAAAAACCAGCTACCAAAACCCGACTAAACGAGTTTAAACGGTTTTTTCTCACATTAAACCTGATTAGCATCTTCCGTATTACGGTGTACTCTGAGGCTTTTTTTCTCAATTCCTGATTACACAACCCAACAAGCGCGCCATACGCTGGTCTAGAGGCTCCAACAGAGTATCAATCTCTGCTTGTCGTTTTACAATCAGTTCCCGCGGAGTCTGGGCCAGCAGCTTGTCAAGGTCTACTGCTGAAGTAATTTCGATACTTCGCCGGCAACAGACGTCTCTGCATAAACCGCATTGCGTGCAGCGCGATACATCTGAGGAGATGCTCCAGAGGCCATCCTGTTGGCTAATAATGATGGCCGCAGTCGGACAAACCTCAGCACAGACTCCACAGCCATTACAGTTGTCAGTAATGCCGATATTCCCCCAGAGGCCGCTTTGAAAGCCTGTACATGCAGTTACCGTGTTCTGGATTTGCTTTAGGGAGTTTGCCAACAACCACCACTTCTCAGGCAAATACTTGGGCTCCACCATGGGATTCGGAAGCTCGTTGCTATTTTCCCGTTGTTTGTCACCCGCACCAAAAATCATTGCCGGCAGCACCTGTTGAAAGAGGCCGGTACCTTGTCTCTTAAAAGCTGTAAGAAAGGCACGTCGGGACATGCCAGGCACCTCACCGCCCGTGATCGGCAGAGGTTTAATTTTCTCCGGCATCTTCTGGGTAAGTGCAATTACGGCAGGATAATTCCAGCATTCCAGTAGCCGGTTTGCAGTATTAGCCATTGTCTCAGCCAGACCACAAAGCTTATGCTGCAGGCAGTCTGCACAGGAGGCGTTAAGAATGGACACACTGGTTGCCCCTTGAAGCATCGCATCGACAAGAATAGATTCATCACATCGCACAATACATTGCACGGCGATGGCGCGTTGACGCTCTGTGGGATGAGCTTTGAGATAGGCTTCACATGCGAAGGCGACTGCCCCCGAATGTTCCACATGGAGTGCGACAAGAGAACGCAGTTCTTTGTTAGAAGGCAGCTCGGCGGCAAGCGCACCACTGGGGCAGACCGAAGTGCAGGCGCCGCATCCAGTACACTTTTCAGCTATAAAGGCAAGGCCTTCCGAGCTGGTGATGGCACCACTCGGACACACCGAAGAACAGAGCAGGCAGGAACTACGCAGATGCCGCTTACGTAGGCAGCGATTTTCGTTTATGACGATACCCCTCTTATCAAGTTTGGCACAGGCCTCCGTAAATAGTTCAAGTTTAGATAGCATTACAGACCATTCACCTCCAAGGAAATCGGATTGCCTGAACCGGACAGTTATCTGCACATTCCCTGCACTTGGTACAGTCACTGATATCACCTGTTCCACTGCCATTTTTAATATCCACGTCAAAGCTGCAAGCACTGCGGCATCGCTGGCACTTGGTATCATGGCTTTCTTCCAGACAGAGGGAACGGTCCACGGCAGGCACAAGCCTGCGATTGAACCTGCTGAAGAGGCTGAGCAAAGCCCCGACGGGACACAATTTGCTACACCACTTTTTCACGAGCACCAGTTCAGCAATGATTATGATGGGAAAAACAATAAGATCAAACGTCGGCTCGTTGAATTGCAGGAGGCGGATCAACGCAAACAAAGTCGCGAATACCAGTCCGATCGGACAGATGATACAGAATACGGGAAACCCAAAGATGGCCGAGGCTCCCAGCGTCACGCCGAGAACAGCAAGTCCTGATGCGGAGTTCTTCTCAGCGCTGGAACCAGCCTGAAAGCAGGAGACCTTTACTCTTTCACCGCCCTCAGCAATTTCATGATGGGAAGCACTTTTCGAAGCCTCCTGCCCTTCATCAAGTTCGTTGACTAGCAATTTGCGCACAAGGGGAACAGGACAAACCCAGCCGCAGAAGACACGTCCCACTAAGACGGTCAACCCGACGATTGCGAAAAAAGGAATTAACACCTGTGGCAGGATATCCCGGCTGGCAAGCACCGTTTCCAGGTAGCCCACGGGACAAATCGCGGCGATCTTGTCTATGCCGAAGGCTGAGAGAGAACCCGTACCGGCACTCCGGGCCGCCCCAACAGTTACGGCGATGGCTACAGCTGCCATCGTTGCCATTCTCAACGTCCTTGTTTTACTGCTATTCATACACTTCCTTCACCTCTGCGGGAAACAGGTCCGACTACAATACCACGGACGTTACCGCCGACGTATGACCGCATCACCAGGGCAGGACAGACTTTTTCGCAAATGCCACACCCGTTACAGGTATAGGAGTCAACAACCGGGCGACGCTGTTCGTCAAGCGTGACCGCATGATAGGGGCACGCGTTCACGCATACCGTACAACCGCCTGCATCCCAGGCAAGACAGATGTCCTTTTTCACCCTCGCCAGTCCAATCTTCACAGTATTGATATCGAATGGTTTCAAAGCCTGGGTGGGGCAGACACGGACACATTTATTACAAAAATTGCAGTACCCGTGATGGAATTTCATCACCGGCGTACGGGCATCAAGAATACTGTCCGACAAGTTCGCCAGGCCGATGACGGAAGTAGGGCAGACACTTCGGCAGCGGTCACATCTAATACATCTGGCAATAAACGACGCCTCGTCCTGTCCTCCCGGGGGACGCAGGAGCACCTCTCGCGGCGGAAGCTTGCCAACTCCGCCAAGTACGAGAAGAACAGCAAAAGCTCCACCGGTAATTTTCAGAAAGGTGCGCCTTGAGAGACTTGTCATTTATACTCCGGCCTCGCTGGCAGTTTCGGCGATCATATCTTCAAGGAGGGTACGCTCCAGGCACAAGTAGCCGTGAGTGACCTTCGCCACAGCTTTGTAGAACTCAGTCTCAGCATACTTCCCGATGTCTGCACAAAACGCAGGCACCCAGTTCAACAGATGCTGTGCAAGAAAATCCATCTGCTCCTTAAGACAGACCGAGACCGCCGACCAGTCCTGCGTAACCAAAGCCTGTTGTGTCCCGTGGCACAGGTGCGCCATGAATTCAAGTTCGAGTGCTATATGATCTTCTGGAAAATCCAGCGTTTCCGCCTTGTTCAGACCTTTTGCGCGGTAAACTGCCATCACCTGATCCCGGGCATCCTGCATGATCAGCCGCTTCGGACTCGTGTAAATCGACTCGTACGGATACGCAGCTGCGTCTCCGGCGATCCCCGCACCCAGGAATACCCTTGCATAGTCCACGGCCAGCTCAGTCACGGGATCACTCCCAGGACTCCGGAAATACTCCTCAAGCATGCGATATCCTTCGCCAAGCTCGTCCTCTACGCATTCGGCTGGATAACCCAGACCTTCCATCTGGTCCAGCAATGTTTGATCCGCTTCAACCTTGTAGATACGCCCCAGCATTCGATACAGACTCTCCCGATTGGAGATAAGTGCCGAGTACTCTGATATTTTCTCCACGTTCTTCCTCCGTTTTTGTTATATTGGACCATAATCTAAAAAAACTGCCTAACACTACTGCCAATTAAGAACATCAATGCCCGGAATGCAACGCCTGCAATCAGGACAGAGACCAGGCCCAGCGTGGCCGTCGTAAGCGGCGGTATAATCCCAGCCTTTTTCGTACAAAGCTTCGTCATTAGCGCTGCAGGAACAAGTAATCCAAGCAACACCATTCCGCCCCAGAAGAGCTGTGCCAGATTGCCGGCCAGAACCCTCGTTACCGACCGGGTCACATCCGGATAAGGTGCAACGGCTATGTGTACCAAGTACGCAATGATCAGCACCGCCTGAATTGCAAGCGCGGCCAGTATCGCACGGTTTATCATGATTGTTGTCGCTGCCGTTTCCGTTGTGGCCGCCGTTTCTGTTGCCGTTACGGTTGTTATTGCAGTTTTGTCGTAGTTTTCTGTGTAGACAAGCAACAGACTGAGACAGAAGCAGCCCATAACAGCTGCCGAAGCCGCATAAAGTGCCGGTAAAATCCAGGTATTCCAGGCAGGTATGGAAGGCATCACATATGCATCACCATTCACAACGACAAGCGCAATGGCGAATATCGCACCGACTGTAGCGATAGCTTTGCAAGTGTATGCGGAAGCATTTCTTCGCAGTGCAAGCAGATAAACCACTATGGCCAGACCTAGCAGAAAGCTCAGCGCCGACTCCATAAAGATGCCGGAGGTTGGATTACCCAGCGCACCAAATATCCGTTCAGGATGACCTAAATGCAGGGTGCTTGCCATACCGCCAATGCCTAAAGCCGCAATCGCAATAATCGAACTCATCGTTCTTATTTGCTTTGCCTTGCCTAACCATTCGGTTATGATAACAGAGCCGGTAAAGGTTCCGCAGCCAAGTCCAATAAACAATGTAAAGAAAACTAATGGCCATTGAATGCTCATATCATCACTCCTTCCATACAGCCGTTTTGCTATGCAGAATATACCGGGCGGAAGGATGATTCCCCACATCTGGCAGAACATGCACGCTGTCATTACCAGCATTTTGGATTACTTTTACTACATCACTGTTGGGATCATCAATGTCGCCAACAAACCGGCACTTAGCCGGACAGTTCTTGACACAGGCCGGCTGCTCGCCAACGGACTGCAACTGGGTGCATAACGTGCACTTTTCCACTACCTTCGTCTCTTCGTTGAAGGTACGGACTCCATAAGGGCAGGCCATCATGCAATACCGGCAGCCGATGCACTTTTCCTTATCGACGAGGACAACTCCGTCCTCGCTCCTATAGGACGCCCCGGTCGGACAAACCTTAACACACGGCGCTTTCTTACATTCTTGGCACATCGCCGGCAAAAAGTACATTTCTACTTTAGGATACGTGCCTGTCGGCCCTACCGTCAGTACCTTGTTCCACGTACATCCGAGAATAACCCCATTCTCCTGTTTGCAGGCTACCTCACAGGATTTGCAGCCAATGCAGCGATCCAAGTCGACTACCATAGTTCTTTGTGACATAATTACACCTCAACCTCTTTCATCGGATCGGCTGTCTCAGGGAGCCATTTCTTGAACTCCTTTGGTTTAAGCCAGACCCCTTTGGGCGGACCATCGGCCTTGGATACCCTAACTTGATAGCCTCGTAAAGTGTAGGTACCCACAACATCATTAAATGGGGCATCATCTTTTGAAAGTACGTTAACGTTCATTTCTTGCCAGCCATGCGTTTCTGTGTCTAATGTCTCAGGATTCCAGAAACGCTCCATGTAAACGACTCCCGGGTTGATACCTTCTGTTACATTCGCTTTCGCCTTAATTTTGCCGCGCTGCGACTCCACATTTACCCAATCACCATGAGCAACACCATATTTTGCTGCAGTCTTCGGGTAAATCCAGATTTCAGGTACAGGGTAAATTTCTCTTAACCAGGGGATGTTCCGCAATGTCCCGTGGTGGTAGAACGGCAGTCTGCCGTTGGTCATGACCAGCGGGAACTTCTTGGCAATTTCACTGCCTGCAAGCGGACTTTCGTGAGGTTCCATGAAGTATGGCAATGGATCATAGTCCTTGGAAGCAGGCGGCAAGGGATATGTGGCTAATGGCTTTCCCGTTCTTCCAAGCTCAATTATGCCTTCCCAATAGAGTTCGAGTTTCTTGGAGGGTGTACCGAATCCTGTCGGCTGCCCTGTCTTCAGATCAATCTTCTTGTAGACGTAGTACTCTTTCCATTCATGCTTGGGGAGGTATTCGACAGGTGCCTTTTGAATGAATTCCTCCCATTTCATATTGACCGCGCCTTGGCAAGAGGAATCGAGCAGATCCTCCATTGTATGCCAATAAGGAAGGTCCTTGCCCATAAATTCGGCATCAAATGCCTTTTTGCAGTTCTCATGACCCATATCCGCGCAGCGTTTGGCCAGCTTAGACCAAAACAGCGTCTCATCCATCGTCTCCCAAAGATGGGTTACAGCCTGCCGAGCAAAGAGCATGTTACAAGCCACTACCGGGAAATCCGTCTCCAGCCACTCTGTGGCCGGAAGCAGCATATCTGCGTAGGCCGAGAATGATGTAGGATACATGTACATGTGAACGATAAACTCCAACTGCTCAATGACTGGCACCAGGGAAGAGCTATTGGCGAGTGCACCGAACTTGTTGCCTGACCGCTCGATCCATACCCGCGGTTTATAAGGGTTACCGGTGAGAACCGCTTGCAAGACTGCTGAAGGCTGCGCGGCCCACCACTGGAGAAGGCCCTTGTGCTCTATGCCGCCCAGACGCTTTTTTAGTTGTTCTTCCGAAAGCAGCTTCAGGGCAGGCGGAACAATATAGGTGTCAAAATTAGGTGTAACACCGCTCGGTTTAAAGCGCTGCATCAGCGTGCCAGGCTTTTCGACGTTGCCCAGCAGCGAATTGAGAATAACTGCGCCCATCGCCGCCTGCACCGAGTTGGGATTCTGGTCGGTGGCAACGCCTAGGCTGAGGCCTGCAGGCGAGTTTTGCACGTAGATCTTAATGGCTTCTTCAATCTTAGTTGCATCAAGCCAGCAGATTTCCGCCGCCTTTTCAAGGGTAAAGGGTTCGGCTCGTTCCCTGAGCAGTTGAAAGCCCGTCTTGCACTCCACGCCGTTTACAGTGAAGGTGCCTTCAAGGGCGGGCGCAAGGCTGTCATTCCATGGATAGGGCACAGGCTGAGCCGAATTGGTCTTTGTATCCCACACCATAAAGGTGTCTGGTCTTCCTGCGGCCTGCTCACCAACGCGCAGCATCATATGTGTATTGACGTCCACAAGATAAGGAAGGTTTGTCCACTTCAGGACGAATTCTTCGTCGTAGAGTTTTTTGTCAAGGATGTAGCGAGTCCAAGCCAGCATCAGCGCCACATCGGTTCCAGGCCTAATGGGCAACCAGACATCTGCTTTGGCGGCATCTGGTGTCAGGCGTGGATCGATGACGACTGTACGCACTCCCCGGGCACGAAGCTCGGCTACGGCACCTCCACCGCCGCCAGGGCAGGAATAGGAAGGGGCCGTTCCCCACAGAACCAGCGTCTTGATTGGCGTTTCGTCGGGGTAATAGATCTCAAGACAGTTGGAGTCAGCAATACTGGTGTCAGCTCCGCCATACATCAACCCAAAAGCCAGGGTACGCGGCAGATAGCACTGCGCGCAGCCGGGCTCGAACCAGTTGGGCGTATCAAAGGCATTGCAAAAACGGGCAATGCTCCAAAACTCAGGATTGCCCCCGCCGCCGGTGGAGCAAAAGACAGCTTCCGCCCCATATTTCTCGCGAGTCTCCATGAGTTTCTTAGCAATCGTGTCGAGCGCCTCATCCCATGAGATACGCTTCCACTTATTCTCACCGCGCTTACCGACTCGAATCATCGGATACTTATTGCGGTTAGGATGATAAAGGGCCTGGATGCCGGCAAGTCCTTTGGCACACAAAGCTCCCTTGCTCATGGGATACTCGGGATTGCCTTCGAGCTTGACCACGCGACCATTCTTAACATGCGCCAGGACACCGCAGTTGGCAATACATGCCCGGCAGTTCGTTTTGACAATCTTTGTCTCAGATGCCGGTGCGTCCGCCGCAGCTTCACCTTGCGTGAACCCCGTCTTAAACGAGCCACCAAGTGCTGCCGCAATTCCAGTTACGGCAGTCGCTTTAAGAAACTGTCTTCTATTAAGTACCAGTTGTTTCATCTGTTCTCTCCCCTACCACTGAATAATCAGGTATAAAAACTTTCGTGCATAGGCTGAACTCTAACGACGTCATTAACGGGATGGTGGCCTACTCTCCCCCTGTTCGTAAGCCACCTGCAATTCACAGCCCATGTTCGAGTAACTTCTGACAGAAAAAACCTATATTGAGCGATCTTACTTCCCCGTAGCTGCAGATATCATAGCTTTTACATTCTCAATCTTGGCGTTAGGCGGTACGGTACAACCGGAAGAGAGAATAAAGCCTGTTCCCATATCTTTAATCAACCGGGCACTATAGTTGTAAACTTCTTCTGGCGTACCCAGGGTCAGTTTGGCAGCCGGTACATCGCCTTTGATACACATACGGTCACCGAGTACTTCTTTAATTTTATAAATATTAGTGGCGCCATCGGTTTCGAACACAGCTTTTCCTTGCGGTAGTTCGCGGAAATACTCAAGGTCCCGTTCCCAATTTCCATCCAGGTGCAAGCTGATCACAGCACCCTCTTCAATGACTACGTCGGCCATCGCTTTGATATATTTCCAGACAAAACGTTCCCATAGTTTCCTTGACCAAAACTCACTTGCACCACGCGCCGGAGATACAAATACAGCCTTAGCCCCGGTAGCCCGTATCTGTGCCCGCACCGCATCACCAGTCTCCTTTTGGATAATATCCAGGACAGCCTCCACCTTATCAGGCATTTTGTATAAATCCTTGATAAAGCTCGACATGGAGCGTCCACCACCAAGAAATTCAGGAACTGCTGAGGTTAAGACAGGGGTATAAACCATGTAACCGGCAGCTTCGATATTTTTGGCTAATTGCGGAACACCAGCCAATTGCCCAAAAAGATTTTCCAGGTCAATTCCCAGTCTGTTGCCTAAATAATCGATCATAAAAGGCGTCCAGCCTTTATTCAAAATAGTGTCATAGTCGTCCCTGGTCATTTGTTCTTGTTCATCCACTTGCCAGACGGCGTCATCCGGTAACTCGCGTCCTGGCATTTTAACTTTAGACATATAAATTAGCGGAAACAGCTGACCCGCCCCAAAAGAAACATTTGTTCCATCCAAATCACCAAAAGCTTTTAAAGAATCGAGCATAAGTTCATTTGCACGTTTAAAACTTGTACAATATTCTTTCATTGTTACGCCCATATGCGGGGCAGCGAAAGCGTCAAATAACTGTATTACCGGTGTCCTGTCAGTCTTTTCCAATGCGATTGTTTTCATTACTCGTTCTGTACGTTCTTGAAGCAATTCTTGTGCTGTTTTCATGATTACCATTCCCCTCAAATTATATATTTACGGTATTTAAGACTTACCGGTCAGTTAACTGGCGGGCATTTTGCCGTACAAATGCGGCGAAGCCTGAACTAAAGCGTTAAAACTTTTAACTAGCCATAAATTTTGCAGGATTACGAAACTTCGGATTGGACTCATCCAGAAAATATCCAAAAACAAGGCTAAATGCCATTAAAATAACTACGACCAACATCATAAATGGAAGCCCCGCCGCATCGGCAATCTTGCCGGCAATAATCGGCCAGATAGCACCGCTGATGAGATCCCCCGAGGCCTGAGCAACCACCATGGAAGTCGCTATTAAACGGGGCGGTACCGATTCCATGGGGATAATGGTCATAACAAATGGAGCGACAGCGGGCACAAACCCTCCGAATAGCACATACATCCAGGTAGCTGACATGCTGCCTGGGGCCAGATACATAGCTAACGGTCCCAGCAGGCTCAAAACTATGCACACAACCATGACTGGTTTTCGGCCGAAATTATCTGACAATTTTGTAGTCACTATGCTAAAGACGACATACAGTACTCCCATGGCTGAAGTTACCCAGCCCATGTCTTGCACGGAAAGTTTAGCTACATTAACCAGATACATGGGAGCAAAAATCATTAGTGTCATATATCCGATAATTGCCAACACATTCATGATGACACAAAGGGGAACGTTTTTAAATTTCATTACATCTTTATACACATTGCCGCCCTTTTGTTCTATAGCAGCATCTACCGCTTTCGGCTCGACTTCTTTTATCCATAAGATGACGGCAGCTACTATAACAAAAGTGGGAATACTAGCCACGAGGAAGGTATTTTGCCAGGAATACTGGGCCGCAAGTTGCGTAATGAAAATTGGACCAATGGTTGCGCCGATAGCACCAATACCAGCATTTACAATACCGACATTACGGCCAAATGTGCCCTCTATTGAGGCGTCAGCGACAATGGCATAAAGTAGAGCACCTAACGGCCCGGCGAAAATACCGCAAATTGTCCGGACAACTATTAATTCAGTAACCGTGTTGCAAATTACGCCCGCCGCCATGAATACCCCTGTTCCAATTAAACATGGCACCAGGATGCGTTTTCTATAGCCCAATTTGTCGGACCAGCCAGCAACGAGAAATGCTGAAACTGCCCATGCAATGGAAAAAACAGCATTTAGCATGCCGATATCCGTATTCGTAAGTCCTAATTGCGGCGCTAAAACAGGCATTAGAAAATTGATAGACAGCCTATCCAGCATCATAACACCCATGGCTAGAAAGCATATAGCAGTCGCTGTAATTCCGTACTCACGGGATTTGCCACTCATAATATTCCCCCCTCCTAACTTGTCACATTTTTGCGTTAAAACAACCAGGTTAACTGACTAATCAAGAATTTCTGATCTTTCGTATCTACTGAACCACTTACTTTCACAGCTTGCAAATCGCCATAGATGAATGAAAGCATAGCCTGCGGTGCAATCGTCATTTCAACCCCGTACTCAAATCCTTTAAGATCATTGATACTGCTGCCTTGAGCAGGATAAGTCCAGTTATTCGGGGCATTCAATGCACCAGTATATTGGAGCAAATCAAAACCATTGTCACTTTTCCGGTAACCTATCCACGCACCCGATGTTCCTACAACGAATGGATTCGCACCTTTATATTTTGCCTTGAGAGATATTCCCTTAGGAGAATTACCAGCATTTGCAGCTTTTGCATTGGATGCTGTGTTTTCACCATACTCACCTTGCAGGTTAATATTAGGTATCCCGGTATATTCTAATCCCACTGCTTTAGAATCATAATTCTCTTTATGTTTATCGGAAGTATAGGCAAATAGCATGGTTGTATCTTCGTTCAGTTTAAACTGGGTATCAGCCAGCAACCATGAGTAATCTGTTTTTTTGCCAGAATAAATCGTTGTTTTTACATTTTTACCAAAGCTGATTTTTCCGCCGTCTAGATAAGGTGCACTAAATAATAGTCCTTTGCCGGCGGTGGCAATGAATCTTCCTGCAGCCCACTCTAAGTTACCAGTCTTACTGGCATAATACGCTTCCTCAAACTGAACCGAGCTATCAGTTCTCGTATCGCCTGCTATAGAATCAGTTCCGATTATCGCATGAAAATAATTGTTGCTGTCAAACTTTTTATCCACAAATACGTAAAAAGCAGAGCGGATCTCTGATTTATCCGTTGGTTGACCAGTGTAATAGGGATCCCCGCCAATAGCAGCGTCCGGTACAAGCGCACGCGGATTCTTGGTCCATTCATGTCTGATGCGCGCTAAGCCTGTGATTTTCAAACTCTTGTTATCTTTGTCTTCCAAATTTTTAACACGCACACCTATACTTTTTAAATCTTCAGAAAACTCAGCAGATAACTTTTCTATTAAAGCCTTATTTTCGGTATTAGCCTGATCTTCCTTAGTTAGCGCATTGGCCACAATAAGCGCCATTTCATATCTGGTCATAGTTTTGTCACCACAGAAAGTCCCGTCACCAACCCCATCGATAATACCGGCTTTAGCCAATTGGGTTACCGCATCATATGCCCAGTGCTTGAGCGGAACGTCGCTAAAGCTGCTGCCTGCCGCAAATGCGAGGCTGGAAAGGCAAAAACTCAGCAATATACTGAAAACAATAATACCTTTTTTCATTCTTTCATCTCCTTGGATTTAAAGTTTAGGAATTTAACACAAGCTCGGTAGGTCTAAAGC
>NZ_DATMXX010000255.1:0-2019 GCF_035561255.1 Sporomusa sp.
GAAATACATTTAGCATGCTTATAAGAAAAGTAAAGAGTTTTTACTTTCAAATTCAACGATTAAGCAGCATATGACTCGTCTTTAGGTGGCTTATTTGCCCAATAACCAGCAAGAACAGAACCAGTAAGATTATGCCAGACACTAAAGATCGCACCTGGAACAGCGGCCAGCGGTTCTAAGTGAGCCAAAGCCAAAACTACAGCAAGTCCGGACATTTCAATACCGATCTCAAAAGTAACCGCTCTTGCTTGCCGTTCACCCATTCCAAGAGCTTTTGATGCTCCATAGCCCAACATTAATCCCACAGCATTATGAAGAGCAACAGCGGCGAGAGCAATAATGGCAACAGTAGCAAGCTTGGCAGCGCTTAAGGCAACCACAATCGCAATGGCCCAGATGATAGCAATTACAGAGATAACCGGGACAATCTTCATAATACTATTGACAAAGGAGTTAAACAGAGCACGCAATGTCATGCCTAGCATAACCGGTAACAATACTATTTTTAGTACATCCATAAACATGGCTGCTGGGTCAACATGAACCTCCGCACCAGCCAAAAGCAAAAACGTGGCCGGCAACAAAAGTGGTGCCAAAATTATGTTAAAACTAGACACTGTCACTGATAACGCCGTATCAGCCTTTGCCAGAAAGCTCATTACATTGGAAGCTGTGCCGCTAGGGCAGCAGCCGACTAAGATCAAACCGGCGGCCAGCGCTGGTGGTAACCCAAGTAATTTAGCTACGCCAAATCCCACTACAGGCATGATAAGATACCTGAGCACGATACCTATGATAACGTCTTTAGGCCTGGACAATACCAGTTTAAAGTCTTCAACCGACATGGACAGACCCATTCCGAGCATGATTGTTCCAAGTAAGTATGTTACCAAATAGCCTTGTGACTTTAATGAATCAGGGTACAGGAACGCAAGGCCGGAAAACAAGATAAGCCATAAAGGAAACAACTTAGTAATCGCTAGGGCGATTTTTTCCAACAAAGCCATTTTAGATTCCTCCATTTTCATTATTCAGTTTCCTAGTATAAACGCTTCAAATCTTCTTCTTTCATACCAAAAGAATGCTCTGGTCCAGGAAATACCCCATCCTGTGTTTCTTGATAAAAACTATTTAGCGCATCTACCATCTGCTTGTTCAGCTGAGCATATTGTTTAACCATTTTAGGTACAAAACGGTCGAACATTCCTAATAAGTCCTGAGTAACCAATACTTGGGCGTCACAGTATGGGCCTGCGCCGATACCCATAGTCGGAATAGACAGTTCTTCAGTGATCAATTTAGCTACTGGTGCAGGTACGCATTCTACCACTATGGCAAATACTCCCGCTTTCTCAAGTGCTTTTGCATCTTCAATTAACTGCTTGGCAGCTTCAGCATCTTTACCTTGAACCTTAAATCCACCCAATTGCCCTGCTGTTTGAGGTGTTAACCCAATATGACCCATAACTGGAATTCCGCCATTAACCATTGCTTCCACAATATGTGCCACGTTTTTGCCGCCTTCGAGCTTAATAGCATCTGCACCGCCTTCTTTCATAATGCGGTTGGCGTTACGGATAGCATCCTCAACACTGGCATTGTAAGAACCAAACGGCATATCCCCAACGATGAAAGTATTAGGTGCGCCCTTAACTACCGGTTTAGTGTGATGGATAATATCGTCCATTGTAACCGGCACTGTACTGTTGTACCCCAACACCGTCATTCCCAGCGAATCTCCCACGAGAATCATCTCAATCGGAGTCTTCTCAATCACCGAAGCAAGCAAAACATCATAGGCCGTGATCATTGTGAATTTTTCAGTCTTTCCTTTCATTTCCTTGCATTGTGGAATTGTCATTTTTACCTTTGCCATAAATACCCTCTCCTTTTAAAATCTATTTACATGTTTCGCTTTATGCGAAACAATGGGGACTAAAAAAGACACCATCATGAATGGGATAACTAACATATGTTAAAATTCAACTCATTATCAAACAGAAGTTCGTTCCTCATAAC
>NZ_DATMXX010000256.1:0-6811 GCF_035561255.1 Sporomusa sp.
CGTCACTAATTGTCGAAAAATATTGAATTTTTATGTTATTAGTTGCTTTCCTGGGCTATATCATATTTGGGCTTTACATTCAGAGTAATATATAGCACTCCCCACGGCCATGCCGGGTACCAGCCGGATTGTTTGCTCCCCCGAACGATATTGTATGTTGAATAAACAAGTGCCTTTCTTTTTTCTCAATGGAAGGTTCATAATTCTGGAATTCATCATAGTATATAGTAGTTGCCAAAACAACCTATTGAGAAACATTATCAATATTATAATTATACTGTTTAACGCGGAGGGGTGTGTATGCTTTCACCAAGTCTGGAAGACTATCTTGAGGAAATATACCGGTTTCACACCAGCCTCGGTGTTGTACGGGTTACCGATATCAGTCACAAGCTCAATGTTTCCCTGCCCTCGGTTACCAAGGCCATGCGCAAACTTAAAGCCCTCAACTACATTACCTATCAAAAATATGGCCATATCGGTCTGACTGCTACAGGCATCGAAACCGGTAAATTCCTTGTCCGTCGCAACCAGATTATTCAGGAATTCTTAGTAATGCTGCGTGCAAACTGCAATATTGCTGCCGAAGCCGAGGCAATCGAACACTATCTGTCTAAATCCACTATTGGTTCAATCCAGGCACTGGTGGTATTTATGCGAAAAAATCCTGATGTTTATCAGCACTTATATACATTTCTTGAAAGCTGCCAGATGACAGATTCATAAGAAATCTGATATACTTTCTGATCATGTAAAAAAGGCAGGGACCGCTGACTGCCCCTGCCACCAAATACTATACCAAGCCTAACAAGCGAGCCGACTGAGCAACAACATAGCATACAGCAAATCCAGCTACTGTCGGTAGTAAGAAAGCTAAAAACGTCCACTTGGCACTGCCTGATTCCTTATATGTTGAAAGTAGTGCTGTGGTGCACGGCCAGTGAAGCAAGCAGAACAACATCGTGTTCAGAGCCGTTAACCAAGTCCAGCCATGGCTGATAAATACTTGATGCAACTCTGTCAATTCATCAAGCTCAATCATATACCCGGTGGATAAATAACTCATCAGTAAAATCGGCACAACAATCTCATTGGCGGGTAGCCCTAAGATAAAGGCCAACAGAATGTATCCGTCAAGTCCGATCGCGTAAGCAAACGGCTGCAGCCATCCGGCGAGGTGCTGCAGAATACTAATATCACCTATGTACACATTGGCAAGAACCCAGGTAAGAACGCCTGCCGGAGCTGCCATGATAACCGCGCGTTTAAGAACAAACAGGGTGCGGTCAATCATCGACCGGTAAATAACAGCACCAATCTGCGGCTTGCGATAAGGCGGCAGTTCCAATACCATTGAAGAAGCCTCGCCCTTAAGGACTGTATGTGATAGCAGCCAGGAAACCGCAAAGGTGAAGGCAACCCCGAGCATTACCAGACTGGTCATAAATACAGTGACAGCAGCAGTCTCATACTGGGGTGCCAAAGCCCCTCCTATAAAAATAGTTGCTATTGCGATAAGGGTTGGAAACCTGCCATTGCAAGGCACAAAGTTATTGGTTAATATGGCTATCAGCCTTTCCCGGGGCGAATCAATAATCCTGCAGGACACTATCCCTGCAGCGTTGCAGCCAAACCCCATACACATCGTTAGTATCTGTTTGCCACAAGCCTTACATTTTTTGAACATATTATCAAGATTGAAAGCAACCCGGGGCAGATACCCCAAATCCTCCAATAGAGTAAACAACGGGAAAAATATCGCCATCGGCGGCAGCATTACCGAGATAACCCAGGCTAGGGCACGGTAAAGGCCAAGAACCAGCATTCCATGCAGCCAGGCCGGTGCACCGGCTGCCTGAAACCAGATAGTTAACTGCTCCTGGAAACTGAAAAACGCATTGGCCAGCATTTGTGACGGAATGTTAGCACCTTCAATTGTTATCCAGAAAACCATACCAAGCAGCATTAGCATAATTGGATAGCCAAAGATCCGCGATGTCAAAATATCGTCTAGCTTGTTATCCCAGTGCGACTTATCTGCTGCGGGTGATTTAACCGTTTTCCGGGCAATACTCTCGGCATTGGCGTAGATATCTTCAACGATTTTATCGCCCATACTGTTATCCTGGCGGAGACGGATAGAATCAGCCTCCGCGCATAACTGTGCCAGCGTATTCATGGGTTTAACATTGTCTTTCATCTGTTTGCGGCCTCCTTGATAACATTTATACCGGTCAACTTTAAATGCATTCCGATACTTTCAATAAACGCTTTGTCACCATCCAGAAGCCTGAGGGCTACCCACCGGGAATTAAGCTTGTTACCAATAAGACGCTCGACACTTGGCAACAGCAGTTGCACTGCCTGCTCTACCTCAGGCGAGTACTTTAACTGGTTAGGTTTGGTCTTACACTCACCTGTGGCTACTTGATGCAAGGTATATATTAGGTGAGCAAGACCTTCATTCTGGCGTGCTGCTGTTGCTACCACCGGCACGCCAAGTTCTTTTTCCAACAGCTCAATATTGACCTCAATCCCTTTTTTTCTGGCTTCATCAATAAGATTGACGCAAACAACAACCTTCGGAGTCATTTCCATTATCTGCAATGCAAGATTTAAGTTTCTTTCAAGTGAGGTCGCATCTACCACAATCAAGGTTACATCAGGACGGCCAAAGCAGATAAAATCCCGTGCGATCTGTTCTTCTGCGGTATGAGCCAAAATGGAATAAGTACCTGGTAAGTCCACCAGTAAAAATGATTTATTATTATGCATAAAGGTTCCCTGGGCATTATCGACCGTTTTGCCCGGCCAGTTGCCGGTATGCTGCCGCAAGCCGGTCAACGCGTTAAAAACTGTACTTTTGCCAACATTAGGATTACCTGCAAGTGCAATCACGAACTGACCAGGGCAGGTGTTAATCCCAAAATGTTCCCGTAATACACGCCTGGTAGACTCTATCACCTGTGCCACTGTTTATTTCCCCCCATCTGTGCATGTGTTATCTGGTATATAGCCCCGGATAAGGCGGGCATCATCTGTCCGGAGGGCAATAGTGCTGCCCCTGACAGCATAAGCAATCGGATCACCGGCCGGACTTTTCCGCACACAGCGAACAGATGTACCTGGCACCATTCCCAAATCCAGTATCCTTCTTCTCAATAACCCCTCAAGCTCCACACTGGCCACATAACAGGATGCCCCTACTGCCAATTCGGAAAGAGCAATTGTTGAAATCTGCTGAACACTCATACACACCAACCTCCCTAACTTAACCTTAGCTAACAGATTGCCAAAAAATATAAGTTAGCTATAGCTAACAGATATATTATTTTTTTTAGCCTCAGCTAACTATCAGGCTATCTGTTATATGCTATGTTGCGGTTTCGTTATTGGTTACACACAGGGGTATATATTTTTATCTTCACCAAAAAAAACTACTCCCCAATCACATAATTCGGGAGTAGTTTTTCTATATCTGTTACATAGCCTTTTGTTCTAACCACAAAGCCACTTTGTGGTTAGGTCCAGCCCAGGGCACTGATCTTAATTCTGATGAACTTAACCAACAAGCCTTATCTTTTAGGGCATCCCCAGCCAGCCATTCGCATTGGTAAAAAGAGATATCCCATTTACGATGACTAAACGTATGGTGGCAGTGAAATATTTCTTCCTTAATACTTACTGATTGTCGCAGCTCATTCCAGAATGCTGCTTTTAACCGCTCAGCTGCCACGTCCCCCTCAATAACTTCTATCGTGGGAAACTCCCACATCCCGGCTAACAGACCGGTTTCCGGGCGCTGCTGCACCAGGTATTTCCCGTTCCGCAGCATTACCCCTGCAGCCAGTACAACCAGTTGTGGTGCCTTCTTCGGCGCCCGTACCGGCAGCATATCCTGAACCTCCCGGGCGTAAGCCTCGCATAGATTAATTAACGGGCACAATTGGCAGCGAGGCCGCCGGGGAATGCAGATCATGGCCCCTAAATCCATTAACGCCTGATTAAAATCACCCGGGTATTGATCAGAAATATTCTGCCTGATTAAGCGATCAATTTCCCGCTTGGTCGCCGACTTAGTAATATCTCCATCCAGGCAGAACAGCCGGCTGAAGATCCGAAGAACATTGCCATCAATTGCCGGAGCAACCTGGTTATAGGCGATGCTGGCGATAGCCCCGGCCGTATATTCACCAACCCCGGGTAATCGCCGTATCGTAGCTGGATTGTCAGGTACCTTGCCGCCATATTCAGAACATACCTCCCTGACACCTGCCAATAAATTCCTGGCCCGGCTATAATAACCCAGCCCCTGCCAATAGTTAAGTACTTCCTGCTCAGATGCCTGAGCTAACGCGGCCAATGTCGGAAACCGATCCAGCCACCGACTATAATAGTCTTTTACTGCCTCTACCCGCGTTTGCTGCAGCATAATCTCAGAAACCCATATTTTATAGGCATCTTTATCTTTACGCCAGGGCAGGTCTCTACCATTTTTGTCATACCAATCCAGTAATTTTGTCGCCAAAGTCATTATGGTCTTCCCTTCTTAAGCTCAAAAAATAATTATCTATAAATAGCGAACCTGAATTTCATTAATAATACCACAATGTTATACCCGAAATATAGCCTTAAGCATACGAAAAAGCAAGAACTAACCGGCTTACCGGCTACACTTGCTTTTTCAGCATCATCTTACTATCAGGTTTAAATTCTAAATCTTTTTACCACTGCATTGAGTTCCTCTACCATGTTTTCCAGACTCTGACTTGATGAGGCGACTTCCTGCATCGCAGCAGATTGCTCTTCTGTAGCAGCAGAAACAGATTGGGTATACATTGCATTCTCTTTGCTTATCGCCTCAATTCCCCGCACTGAGGCAACGATCTGCTCACCCCGTTCTGCCATTTGTTGTGCGTCTGCAGAAACGGTATGCATCTTACCTGCCGCAGCTTCAATCAGCGTCTCAATCTCACCAAAGACCTGTCCGGCCGAGTTTACCACATCAGAACCAACCTTCACCTGCCTGCTGCCATCGTTCATTGCAGCAACAGCACTTTCGGTATCAAGCTGGACATCCCTGATGAGTGTGGCAATCTGTTTGGCCGCATCCTCCGATTGTTCAGCAAGTTTCCGCACCTCTTCCGCAACAACAGCAAAACCACGTCCCTGCTCACCAGCCCGGGCTGCTTCAATAGCTGCGTTGAGCGCCAGCAAATTTGTCTGGCTGGCGATGCCTGAGATAGTATTAATAATCTGTCCGATTTTTTGCGACTGTTCGCCAAGTTTAGTAATTACCTGTGCCAGACTATTTACAGTCGTTTCAATATGATTCATCTGCTTAATTGCTGAAACAATTTCTTTGTTGCCGGTATTAGCCGCAAGTGCCGTCCGCTGCGAAGCCTCAGCTACTTCATTCATACTGGCAACAACCCCGTCAAGGCCTTGAGCCATTTCTTCAACAATAGCCACCGTTTTCTGGACTGCATAAATCTGTTTTTCAGAACCGGATGCTACCTCTCCAATCGACATGGCAATCTGATTTGAGGCCTGCGCAGACTGCTCGGCATTAGCTGACAAAAGCCCTGTGGCATTAGCCACTAGCACAGTCGATTGGCTTGTTTGCTGGAGTAAGGATTGAAGGTTTTCTGTCATTGTCCCAAAAGAGTTGATGAGACGCCTCAACTCGTCATCGCCACTATAGGCAACATCGGCTTTAACAATCTGTCCGGCAGCAATCTGTTCAGCAACCGCGGCAATGGCAGTGATCGGCTTACTTATTCGTTTTACCAAATAAAAACCAACCAAACCAATACCTAAGACAGAAACGATAATAACTATCGCAATAAATTTTTGCAAATCGTCGGCACTGGCCATTGATTCTGCCGTATTTTGCAGTTTTAACACCGACCAGCCGGTCTGACCAATAGGCGCAAAGCTTACCAGATTAGATTCAACAACGGCAACCTGCCCGGTGCCACTCGCAATGATCGGTAAAATCTGCTCATTATTGAATAACTCATGTGCTTTCGCTTTTTCTTCATTACGACTATCAGTAAGATAGAATAACTTTTTATCGAGAATAATGGCTTTGCCAGTAGCCCCCTCATTCAACTCTTTAGCCAGTGTAGTTACATTGTCAAGCTTGATATTGCCACCAATATAACCAAGCAGTTGTCCCTTTTCATCCAGGATTGGTGCAACAATAGGCGCAGTTGCCTGTTTGGTAAATGCAGACACATAGGTATCAGAGATCACAGTTGTATTTGCACTAACAACATCTTTAAACCATTGCCGGTCAGTAAAGTCTTTTTTTCCGCCAAAGTCGGAGTACGGCCAGGTATTTTGGATAATCCCCTGAGGATTTATACAGAAGATCAGTTCAAACATACCATTCCCTTCATAAAAAGCCTTCAAGGTTTTTGTCTGTTCCACAGACCCCATTGCTGCTATAAAAGGGGTCTTAGCCAAGGCATTAATATTAGCCTTACCATCCAGCAGATACTGATCTAAGCGGTCTGCAACACGCGTCGCCTTGCTGGCCTGGGTCATTCTGCCGGAAGTATCTAATAGCGAATTAGCCTTATGGCTTGCAGCAAGCCCAATAATAACGGCAGGCACAATCGCCATAATCACAAATACAGCAGTCATCTTACTTTGTAAACTGTTAAACAGCACTCTAAATTGCATAAATTTCTCCACCTTCCCAGCTACCTTATCAAATAAAAAAAGCCTGGACCAGGCAGCCGCGGATTTATCTGTTATGTTGCTTTGTACACCCTTAAACCTGTCTAGCGATATTATGTATTTG
>NZ_DATMXX010000257.1:0-6271 GCF_035561255.1 Sporomusa sp.
TTTGAAGTTGAATTCCTATAACATTAAGGGGGGAATTATGTGCTTTACGACCAATCATTATGGGATTTATTTCAGAAGAAAAAATTTTCAAGGCGTGATTTTATAAAAACTTGCGTTGCCCTGACCGGTATGATGGGATTAGCACCTACTGCTTTGCCTGACGTTATTGCACGGGCGGAACAACGATCCTTGGTCCCTGTAATCTGGCTGCATGGCTTAGAATGTACAGGCTGCTCCGAATCATTTATCCGTTCAAAAGCACCGCTGGCCTCCGATGTTCTCTTAACAATGATTAGTTTGGAATATAGCGATACCCTGTCGGCTGCTTCGGGGATAGGCATAGAGCAGCATCGTGAGCAGGTGATGAAAGAGTTCGCCGGCAAGTTTTTGCTGGTTGTTGAAGGTGGCGTGCCGGTGGGCAGCGCTGGTAATTTCTGCACTGTTGGCGGTTTTCCTTATGTTGATGTATTGAAAGAGACTGCTAAATCGGCGGCTGCTGTCCTGGAGTTTGGTTCTTGTGCATCCTGGGGCGGGATTCAGGCTGCTAAACCTAATCCTTCTAACAGCGTGGCAGTAAGCCAGATTATATCAGATAAACCCATTGTTAAAGTCCCGGGCTGTCCGCCGATTCCGGAAGTCATGACCGGGGTAATTATGCATTATACCCTTTTCGGCCAGCTGCCCCCGCTTGATCGTTTTGGACGCCCGAAGCAATTCTTTGGCAACCGGATTCATGATACCTGCTATCGGCGGCCTTTTTTCGATTCCGGCATGTTTGTGGAGCGGTTGGATGACGCGGGCTCAAAGGCAGGCTGGTGTCTGTATAAAATGGGCTGCCGTGGACCGATGACCTACAATTCCTGCGGGAATATGCGCTGGTGGCAGGGGTTGTCGTATCCGATTCAGGCAGGCTCGCCTTGCATTGGCTGTGCCAATAAAGATTTTTGGGATAACGACCCGTTCTTCGAACGGCTGCCTAATGTAGCCACACCTAACACCATTAGTAACGCGGATCAGATCGGGATGACGATAGCCGGTGCTACGGCAGCAGGTATTGCAGTACATGCCGGGGCAAGTATCGTGCGTCATAGCCGGGACTCTGCGCACGACGAAAAGCAACGCAATGATAATACACCAATCGGAGGTAGCAAATAGTATGAAACGAATTGTCGTTGATCCTATTACCCGTATTGAAGGGCACTTGCGTCTGGAGTTAGTCATTGATGATAACGGTAAGGTCCAGGACGCTTTGTCCAGTGGTACTGCCTGGCGAGGGATAGAAGTCGTGCTTAAGGACCGTGACCCGAGGGATGCGTGGGCTTTTGCCGGCAGAATTTGCGGTGTATGCACATCAGAGCACTCTAATGCTTCCCTCCGGGCTGTTGAGGATGCATTAGGAATTGAGATTCCTAAAAATGCAAATTACATACGCAACATCATGGCGGGGTCTATCATGGTTCATGATCACTTGGTCCATTTCTATCATCTCCATGCTCTTGACTGGGTCAGTCCTGTAGCCGCATTAAAGGCTGATCCCGCTGCTGCTGCCCAGTTGCAGGATACGATCTTAGCTAAGTATCAGATTAAGATAGACAGCCCTGTCGTCCATGATTTTAGTGCCTATCCGAAAGAGGCTCCCCGCTCCAGCACTGCATTCTTTAAAGATATTCAGAATAAGGTTAAGGACATAGTTGAGAGTGGACGCCTGGGTATTTTTGCTGCACACTGGTGGGATCATCCGGACTATGAGCTGCTACCGCCGGAGGTGCATCTGATTGGGATTGCTCATTATTTAGCCACCCTGGACAAGCAGGCGGATATTATGGTGCCGCATGTTGTATTTGGCGGTAAAAACCCCCATCCCCACTATGCTGTGGGGGGGATGCCCTGTGCTATTTCTATGAACGATATGAACGCCCCGATCAATAGTAACCGTCTGGCGATTGTTGATACCAGTATTAACCTCACCAATACCCTAGTTGATCAGTATTATGTTGCCGATGTACTTGCCATGGCTCACATTTACTTATCGAAAGGACAAACCGGTGGTGGCGGGCTGGCTAAACAGCGTGTTCTGGGTTATGGCGATTATCCGGATAATACCTTTAAGGGGATTGGCGAATTTTATGACCGGATCTTAATGCGCTCTAACGGGGTAGTTGAAAACTTTGCCGATGGTGTGCTTAAGGCTACGTTTCATGGTTTCGGAGCTGCCGACCTGGCAGACGCAGGTATAATCACCGAAGCCGTCGATCACTCCTGGTATAAATACCCTGAGGGTAGTAAGAGCCTGCATCCCTGGCAGGGGGTATCGGAAGCCAACTTCCAATTCACAGGAAAAAAAGAAGGCAACCAGTGGAAAGAATTAGATGAAAACGGGAAATATTCCTGGGTGAAGACCCCCACCTGGCAGGGCAAGACGGCCGAGGTTGGACCGTTAGCCCGCTACATCATCGTATATACCAAGGTTAAGCAGGGGATACTCCAGCCTAACTGGGTTGAGTCGATGATTGTGCAACAAATTGATGAGGCATCGAAGCTATTTGGCATGCCACCAGAGGTGTGGCTGCCCACAACCGTTGGCCGGACGGTAGCGCGTGCTTTAGAAAGTCAGGTTTGTGTAGCTCTTGAACGCTACTTCTTTAATAAGCTTGTCCAGAATATCCGCAATGGTGATACGACAGTAATGAATAATGATAAATGGGAACCGGCCACCTGGCCAAAGACAACAAAAGGGGTAGGAATTCACGAAGTGCCGCGCGGCTCACTGGGACACTGGGTAGTCATCGAAAATGGGCGCATAAAGAATTATCAGGCAGTAGTACCGACTACCTGGAATGCCTGTCCGCGTGACGCTAATGGACAGCAGGGTGCTTACGAGATGTCGATGATTGATACCCCGGTCAAGGTGCCTGACCAGCCACTGGAAATCCTGCGCTCTATCCACTCCTTCGACCCTTGCCTGGCTTGTGCAGCCCACTTGTACAAGCCTAACGGCCAGGAGGTGGCTGTTGTCCATACCGACCCTTATTTGTAGGCAGGAGGTGAGTGCGGTGTACATTTATCGTGTATTAAGTTCCGGACTGCGGTTTTTTCATTGGCTAATGGTCGTCTGCATGGCTGTTTTATTTATGACCGGACTCTATATTGGCAGCCCGGGGTATATCGGCACCCAGGGTACTGAGCCGACTTTTGCAGTAACAAACCTGTTTTCAATGGAAACTATGCGGTTTATTCATTTTACGACTGCCTTTATATTTGCCAGCAGCTTGTTGCTTCGTATCTATCTGCTGTTTACCTATCCGGGAAACCGGCTGTTCCCCAATTTCCGATCAGGTGATTATTGGCGCGGACTGGGAGAAATGGCAGCGTATTATTCATTTCTCCGCCCCCATCATCGTATCTACCTGCGCAACCCTTTAGCCGCAACTTCCTATTTGATTGCTTATATTCTGATGGTCATAGAATTGGTAACCGGACTGGCCATGTACGCGATGATTAACCCGAATTCGTTTGTCGCATATTTGGTTGCTCCGGTTAACGGCTGGCTGGGCAATGAATATGTGACCCATATTGTTCATCATGTTATTGCCTGGTGTTTCCTGATCTTTGCGCTTGGGCATGTTTATATGGTGTTTTATAACGATATAGTTGAGAAGAGCGGTGAACTATCCTCCATTGTATCAGGACGCAAGCATTATAAAGAGCGGCCGGTTGATGCCAGCGACGCCTTAGTGGATAAGAAGTAAAAAGCCGGCCCTTTGTTAACCGGCCGTGCTAACTCAAGAGTGCCTATAACTTGCAGCTAAGTGAGTTATAGGTGCTTTTTTTACAATGATTTTTGTTATGTACTTAATTTAAGTGCAATAATATGAGCCTTGTCGCGTCAGAGTAGTAGTGGCGTTATTTGATATGGCAACAGAAAAGAGGGAATGGAGATGTTATGTATGAGCGGGAAAAGGATCTGATTGAGCTTGTATTTAATGAACGGGATAATTTTCTGCGGTATGTGCGCCGGAAGATAACCGATATCTCTGATATGGATGCTGAAGATATCGTGGCCGATGTGGTTTTTAACATATATAACAAGGTGAGTATTGGGCACCACATCGAAAGCATCCTTGCCTATGCATATGGTTCTGTCCGTAATCGAATTATCGATCATCTCCGGCTGTCCCGGGTGCTGATATCACTTGATAAGCTTGATGATTCCTCAGGGCGGGCTCTGACTGACGTTATTGCTGACCCTAATGCAAATATTGAGGTGCAACTACTTAATGACGAAATGAAGCAGCAACTCTATCTGGCGCTCATGGAGCTGGATACTAAACAGCGGGCGGTATGGGTCGCTACCGAGATTGAAAGATACACATTCAAGGAGTTGTCTGCTAAGTGGGGAGAGCCAATTGGAACATTGTTATCCCGGAAAAGCCGGGCTGCTAAAATACTGAAAATGAGATTAAAAGATGTGAGATAAGGGGATTTGCTTATGAAAACCTATAATGATATTTGCATATCGAGAGGGAAGGTACTCGTCATTCATGTTTTTGCAGGAATTCTGATGGCACTTTGTTTCGGCCTAATTTTTGGTTATTTTATAATGCTGCTGTGGAATAGCTTATTACCCGATATTCTCGGTTTAAAAGAAATTACATACTGGCAGGGTACGGGTTTAGTAATTATGTTTCGTTTGTTGTTTGGGTCTCATGGATACCATAAGCAGGGTCAACCCTTCAAAAAGTATCAAACCCATAGAGTTAGCCAGCAATATCAAGGCAGCAGCACCCGGCGTGATTACTATCAGGCCTGGTGGCAAACGGAAGGCGCGGAAGCTTTACGAAAATACATTGAAAACCAGGACAGATGCAGTAAGTGACTGGTAGTAGAATAATAAAGTGGCAGGAGGATGTTTATATGATTGATACTAAAATTATTGAGGCTTTTCATCTGATGTGGGATAATTTTCCTGAGCCTGTTATGCTGGTGCATAAAACCCGGGAGATCATTGCGGTAAATTCGGCGTGCAGCAAGGCCGGAGGAACTGCCGGAATTAAATGTTCTTCCATCGGTTCACCTGAACAGCACAAACGGTGTCTTGCTAATCAGGCGCTTGCATCTCAGCGCGCCACTTATTCAAAAGGGGAGTCAAATGGGAGAACGGTAATTGGTTATTGGATACCTCTCCCTGGTCATCCTGATGTTTATGTTCATTTTGGTGTTGGGACAATGATTGACTATGATACCTGTCACAAGACAGCTGAAGAAAAAAATTAGGTTTAATCTCGCAACAGTGACATGCTTTCTAAATAAGTAAGGGTACTGAATAAAATGTCCTGCTCTGCAGAAGACGGCGTGGGAATGAATAATCAGGGAGGCTGCGGTTATAATAGAAGCGTTGCACCGCCTTAGCGCTAAAGGAGGACATGGGTATGAATATTTATGATTTCAGAGTAAAAGCGATTGATGGCAGGGAGGTTGCGTTAGCGGATTTTAAAGGCAAGGTATTAATCATCGCTAATACTGCCAGTAAATGCGGCTTTACTCCCCAATATGAGGAACTTCAGCAGCTATATAGTATCTATGCCGATAAGGGGTTAGCGATTCTTGGCTTTCCCAGCAATCAATTTGCTGAGCAGGAGCCTGGAACCAATGCCGAGGTACAAAACTTCTGTCAGATTAATTATGGCGTTAGTTTTCCCTTGTTTGAAAAAACAGTGGTACGCGGTGAAAATGCCCATCCCTTGTTTGTTTACCTGACGGAAAAAGCGCCATTTAGAGGATTTGACCTGAACCATCCCATTGGAACTAAACTGCAGTCAGTTTTGCAGGATAAATTCCCGGAGTTGCTTGCCGGCGACTCTATAAAGTGGAACTTTACCAAGTTTCTCGTAAACCGGCAAGGAGACGTTGTCGGGCGTTATGAGCCAACTACCTCTCCGCTGGACATGAAAGAGGCTATTGAAAAGTTGTTATAGCAAGAGCCAGCTTTCTTTTCAACAGGAGACAAAAGGGTAATGCCAATTGAGTAAAGGAGTGTATTTACAATGAAGATTAGCGGAAGAAATAAGCTGGAAGCCACTGTTAAAGATATTACCAAAGGCGCAGTTATGGCTAAAGTTGTGATGGATTATAAGGGGACCGAACTGGTAGCAGCCATTACTGTGGATTCTGTTGAAGACCTGAAGCTGGCTGTTGGCGACAAAGTCACGGCTCTCATTAAAGCAACAGAAATGATGATCATTAAATAAGGCAAGATAAAGATTTAAATATT
>NZ_DATMXX010000258.1:0-34632 GCF_035561255.1 Sporomusa sp.
ACATACTAATAATATCATAGCAAAGTTATTATGTAAACAATATATATTTGGTAATTAAATAGACCTCAGTCTGATAACAGCAAAATGCTGCACAGAATGAGGTCTTACTTGTTGGTAAGATTATTTTTTGTCAGATGTAAAGCAGTGTAAAACCAAATTCGCTGTCGCAGCATTGGTGGCAACAGGAATATTGTGAACATCGCATATGCGTAGAAGTGCTGTGATATCCGGTTCATGTGGCTGTGCTGTCAAAGGGTCGCGAAGAAAAATTACAGCATCTACCTTTTCACAGGCTATCTGGGCACCAATTTGTTGATCCCCGCCTAGAGGGCCTGAGAGATAAGTGGTGACATCAAGACCAGTATGTTCTTTGATAATTTTTCCTGTGGTAGCGGTAGCAATTATATGACAGTAGGAAAGGGACTCTTTGTTTTTCAAGACAAATGTCAACATTTCTTCTTTTTTGCGATCATGCGCAATGAGTGCGACAGTCTTTTTCATTAGGTTCACCTCTTAGCATTAGTCCATAGCCTTATGATACCATCAAAGTGAATGGCAATAAAGATTATGGATAAATATTTCTTGACTTTATCATTTCTAGTTGGTATTATATTCCACGAATACAGTATACAAAAAGACAACAGAAACTATCTTTAATAAGTGGAAGTGTGCCTAGGGTTCCGGCAGTTAGTACTGTGACTGGTCCAAGCGGCACAGGGCCTGGATGGGCCACACCGTGGGTAAAAAAAACCCTAGCGGAAAGTTCCTAACAAGGACTTTTTGTGGGGTTTTTCTTATTATCTAGGAGGAGTAAAACATGAATACATACTGGAACAAACCTGCGGAGACAATGGAACAAGAGGAGATGGCCGATTTACAGGCCGGACGCTTAAAGGAGATTGTTACTAGATTATACCGTCAGCAGCCATTTTATCGCTCCAGGATGCAAGCAGAGGGACTGTTGCCTGAAGATGTGGTAACATTATCGGATATTGGCAAGCTGCCATTTACAACAAAACAGGATATGCGTGATAACTATCCGTATGGCCTGTTTGCTGTTCCTATGTCTGAGATTGTCAGGATTCATGCCTCCAGCGGCACAACCGGCAGGCCCACTGTTGTCGGCTATACTAAGCGGGATATTGGCATTTGGTCAGAGGTAGCGGCCCGATCTTTAGTATCTGCAGGCCTTAGCAGGCAGTCGTGTATCCAGGTAGCTTATGGATATGGTCTGTTTACTGGCGGTTTAGGTATCCATTATGGTGCTGAGCTGCTGGGTGCTTCTGTAATTCCGATTTCAAGTGGTAATACGACCAGACAGATAATGCTAATGAAGGATTTTGGGACGACAGCCCTGGCATGTACGCCGTCGTATGCCCTATATATTGCAGAGACAATGCGCGAGATGGGTATTGACCCGCGAGAGACTGCGCTTAAAGTAGGAATCTTTGGGGCTGAACCCTGGTCAGAACGAATGCGTCTTGAAATCGAGGCGCAGCTTGGCATTAAAGCTATTGATATCTATGGTTTAAGCGAAATTATTGGTCCGGGTGTGGCGATTGAGTGCTGTGTACAGGACGGCCTGCATATCAGTGAGGATCACTTTTACCCTGAGATTATTAATCCCGTAACAGGTGAAGTGTTGCCTGATGGCGAAAAAGGTGAATTAGTGCTTACTACGCTCACTAAAGAGGGCATGCCAATGGTTCGTTACCGGACAAGGGATCTTACGGTCTTGTATCGCGAAAAATGCGCTTGTGGCCGTACGCTGGTCAGAATGAGCAAAGTACTTGGGCGTAGCGACGACATGTTGATCATTCGCGGGGTTAATGTATTCCCATCTCAGGTCGAGAGTGTGCTATTGGGTATGGGTGAAACGTCGCCTCACTATCAGTTGATTGTTGACCGTAAGGATAACCTTGACTATCTTACTGTGCTTGTTGAGGTGACAGATGAGATGTTTTCTGATGAGGTTCGCGGGTTAGAGGAATTAGAAGGCAGGATAAAGGCTGAATTGGCCAGTGTACTCAATGTTTCGGCCGCAGTGCGCCTTGTTGGTCCTAAAACCATTGAGCGGAGCGAGGGTAAAGCCAAGCGCGTTATTGATAAACGGAAACTTTAGATTTCTTTGTCCCACAGAGCTGAGGGCTTAATGGAGGTTAGCTGTCGGATAACCGGAAGATATAGGAGGTATAGCATGATTATTCATCAACTATCGGTATTTGTGGAAAACCAGGGAGGGAAACTGGCTGAAGTATTGGGTGTTTTAAAAGCGCACGAAATTAATATTCGGGCGATGGCTGTTGCGGATACTTCAGATTTTGGCATACTCCGGATTATTGTCAATGAACCGGAAAAGGTGCAGCATATATTACGGGGAGCCGGCTTCACCGTAAAAGTTACGCCAGTATTGACAATTCTGGTAACCGACCAACCCGGCAGCCTGTTTGAGCAGGTTGACAAACTGAGTGCAGCCGGTGTTAATGTTGAATATGTATATGCATTTGCTGCAACCTCGGCAGAAACTGCTCGTGTAGTGTTAAAAGTGGATAATTTGCCGTTAGCGGAGCGTTTGATTAACAGTGAGGGAAGATCTGCTGACCCTTACCAGGATGAGACTAGCGCAGCGCCTAATTTTTATTGGTAAACGGTATTTTTGTTTCACATTATGAAATATTTTGGAAACTTCTAAAGGCCTGCGATTTGCTCGGAGGTCTTTTTAAATTTACCGCGAACTTTTTGCATGTATAAACAACTAAGGAGGAGTAAGCATGCCACAAATCATAACACTTGGCGAAAGCATGGTCATGATGGTTGCTGACCAGAGTGATTCACTGCAGTTTGTTACAAGTTATTCGCGGAAAATTGCGGGAGCAGAATCTAATGTTGCTATTGGCCTGGCTCGGCTGGGACATGATGTCGGCTGGATCAGCGCCATTGGTGACGACCCATTTGGTACCTATATTCGTAACACCATTCGCGGCGAGGGAGTCGACACTTCCCGTGTGCAGATACTGCCCGAATATCCGACAGGCATGCTGATCAAAGAACGTAACGAAATTGGCGATCCTAAGGTGTTTTACTATCGCCGGGGTTCAGCAGCCAGTCATATTACCCCGGATATGGTAGACGAAAGTTATTTGGCTGATACTAAAATTCTACATGTCACCGGTATTTTTCCGGCACTAAGTGAAAATTGTCTGGAAACATTGTTTAAGGCGATCGCTATTGCAAAAAAACAAGGGGCCTTGATTACCTTTGACCCCAATATCAGATTAAAACTATGGACTAGGGAGCAGGCCAGAGCTACTTTGCTGCAACTGGCTAGCCTGTCTGATTTGATTATGCCTGGTCGTAAGGAAGCCGAATTATTGATTGGTACAGGTGATTGGGAGCAGGTAAAGGAATATTTTCATAATGCCGGTAACCGGTATATTGTTATGAAAGACGGGCCAGAAGGTGCTTTTTACTCACACCGTGAGGATGCTAAGGTTGTCGAAGAAGGATATGCCAAAGGGTTTCCGGTACGAAGAGTGGTAGACACGGTAGGTGCAGGTGATGGCTTTGCTGTTGGTGTATTGTCGGCATTGCTGGAGGGAGTCAGCTTGAAACAGTCGGTGGTTCGCGGCAATGCTATTGGTTCCCTGGCCGTTACTGTCCAAGGCGATGTGGAAGGCTATCCTACCAGGCGACAACTGGAAGAATATCTAGTTCAAGAGTAAGAGGTTTTTATTCAAAAAAACCTCTTGACAAAGTACAGTCGTGCTGGCATAATGTATACAAAGTTACATATTGCGTAAGGAAGTGCATCTAGGGTTCCGCTGTTAACAGGACTGGGCCGAGCGATGCAAAACACGGTAGCTACCGTGTTACACCGTGAGTATAAAAGGCTCTGCGGAAAGTTTCTTATTTTTTATAAGTAAAAACTCTTCGCAGAGCCTTAGTGTAACCTTTTGTAGTAAAATAATGTAAAAAGTAATGACTGGGATAAGACTCATTCTCCTGTTCAGAGAGCCGGTGGTTGGTGCGAACCGGTGCAGCGAATTGAGCTGATACTCACCCAGGAACTCTTTTGCCGATTGTATATTGTGTGCTAATACAGTGTGCTTTAAGCAAAAGCGACACCGGTCGTTAACCGGTAGCCATGAAGACCTCATGGCGAAATGAGCCCAAAGTAGGGTGGTACCGCGCGTTTAGGCGCCCCTATGACAGAGTTAAATCTGCCATAGGGGCGTTTTTATATTTCTTAAGAGTGAGTAGAACTTAGTGGAGGTGGTATTGTGCAGCCCAGCGTTCTTTCGGTATTAGTCCATAATCAGCCAGGTGTTTTGGTCAGAGTGGCTGGTATGGTTTCTAGACGGGGTTTTAACATCGACAGTCTGACTGTCGGTGTCACGCAAGACCCGGAGTTTTCCCGGATAACGGTAGCTGTCTGCGGCAATCAGGCATTTATTGATCAAGTGAAAAAGCAAATTGAGAAACTGGTTGAAGTGGTAGCTGTGCAGGTTTTGCCGTTGAATCACTCTGTGGTGCGGGGGTTAGCGCTCTTAAAAGTTAAAGCTGGTGATAATCGCTCTGAGATACTTAAACTGGCTGAGGTCTTCCGGGCCAATGTCGTGGACATTTCCGGCAGCACTGTTACGCTTGAGGTAACAGGTGAGGAGAGCAAGATTACTGCATTGACAGAACTATTGGCCCCTTACGGACTTTTGGAAACCATCCAAACCGGCCTTGTAGCGCTGGAACGGGGTGAAAATACAATTTATCAATATGAGGAGAGAGAAAATTATGAGCAAAATGTATTATGAACAAGACGCACGCTGGGAACTGATTCAAGGTAAAACGGTAGCTATTATTGGTTACGGTAGCCAGGGCCATGCTCATGCGCTAAACCTGAAAGACAGCGGTGTCAAGGTTATTGTAGGCCTTCATGAAGGCAGCAAATCTGCGGAAAAAGCTCGTGAAGACGGACTGACTGTTACCGATGTTGCTCAGGCAGTATCCTGTGCCGATATTACCATGATCCTTATTCCGGATGAAAAACAAGCTAAAGTCTACGCTGCTGAGATTGCCCCCAACCTAAAACCAGGATCAGCACTAGCTTTTGCCCATGGTTTTAATATTCACTTTAACCAGATTGTTCCCCCGGCTAATGTTGACGTGTTCATGGTGGCGCCTAAAGGCCCTGGCCACTTAGTGCGTCGGGTATTTACCGAAGGCAAAGGCGTACCCTGTCTTATGGCAGTATATCAGGATTTTAATGGCAGTACTCAAGATTTAGCATTGGCATACGCCAAAGGCATTGGCGGTGCCCGGGCCGGGGTACTTACAACGACCTTCAAGGATGAAACCGAGTCAGATCTTTTTGGTGAACAGGCCGTCCTCTGCGGCGGTGTAACAGAACTGATCAAAGCAGGTTTTGATACATTGGTAGAAGGTGGCTATGAACCCGAGCTGGCCTATTTCGAATGCTTGCATGAAATGAAACTTATTGTTGACCTAATGTATGAAGGCGGTATGGCAGCCATGCGCTACTCCATCAGTGACACCGCTGAATACGGTGATTATGTGACAGGTCAGCGGATTATTACTGAAGAAACACGTGCCGAAATGAGAAAAGTCTTATCCGAAATCCAAAATGGCACCTTCGCCCGCAACTGGATACTGGAAAACCAGGCAAATCGCCCTATGTTTAATGCTAAACGCCGCCAGGAAGCAGCCCATAAGATTGAAATTGTCGGTACTGAGCTGCGCGGCATGATGTCTTGGCTGAAAAAGTAATTAGCTGAGGTGTGTGAATAAACAAGGGACGGTTTCTATGACTTAGTTATTTCCCTGAACCAAATAAGTCAGGAACCGTCCCTTAATTCACCAGCAAGTGACTCAAGAGAACCGTCCCCGTGAGTCATATTTAGTGAAGGTGAGGTTATGACATGGAAATTCGGAGAATTCAAATATTTGACACTACCCTCCGTGATGGCGAGCAGACGCCAGGAGTCAGTCTGCAAACAGAAGAAAAGGTGGAAATTGCGCTAGCGCTGGCTAAGCTGCAGGTGGATGTCATCGAAGCCGGATTTCCGGTTGCCTCTCCTGGTGATTTTGAAGCTGTGAGCCAGATCGCCGCCAGGGTAAAAGGTCCGGTGATTGCTGCTTTGGCCCGCGCCAATGAAAAAGACATAGCCACTGCTTATCAGGCAGTTAAAGTGGCAGAAAGGCCACGGATACATACCTTTATTGCCACAAGTGATATTCATCTTGAACATAAACTAAAGATGACCCGATCCCAGCTTTTAGAACGTGTTGAACAGTCTGTGCGCTATGCGAAAAGCCTGACAGCAGATATTGAGTTTTCGGCTGAGGATGCATCACGCTCTGACCGGGATTTTCTGTGCCAGGTGTTTTCTAAGGCAATTGAGGCTGGCGCTACTGTCATTAATGTGCCGGATACTGTGGGCTACACAACACCGGAGGAGTTTGGTGCACTTATTACTTATATCCGTGAGCATGTACCCAACATCAGTCAGGCTACGATCAGTGTACATTGTCATGACGATTTAGGTATGGCGGTAGCCAATTCGCTGGCTGCTGTGGCAGCCGGTGCCGAGCAGGTGGAATGTACTATTAACGGCCTGGGTGAACGGGCAGGCAATGCTGCGCTGGAAGAAGTGGTGATGGCAATCAATACCCGACGTGAGTATTATCGCGCCATATCCAATATTAAGACACAGCAGATTTACCGGACATCCCGCCTTGTTAGCACCCTGACCGGCATTGCAGTACCGCCGAATAAAGCAGTAGTCGGGGACAACGCCTTTGCCCATGAATCAGGTATTCACCAGCATGGCGTTCTTAATAATCCGCTGACCTATGAGATTATCAGCCCGGAAACGGTGGGTGTCAGCCGCAATGCTATTGTACTCGGAAAACATTCAGGCCGTCATGCATTTGAAGAACGCCTTAAACATTTGGGTTATGAAATCGATGCTGATACCATTAACAACCTGTTCATTAAGTTCAAGGAGCTGGCTGACCGTAAGAAAATGGTATTTGATAAGGATATTGAAGCACTTATTGTGGAGAAAGCAACAGTACGGCCAGAATGGTATACACTGGCTTATCATCATGTGGTTAGCGGTAATCAGACATTGGCCACTGCGTCAGTGCAGCTTAAGACAAGTGCGGGAATATGTGAAGCGGCCAGTTGTGGTGATGGTCCGGTAGATGCGGCATTTAAGGCGATTGAACAGGCTGTTGGTTTTGCCGTTGGCCTCCGTGACTACCAGCTGAAAGCAGTAACGGCCGGTGAAGATGCCCTTGGTGAGTCTACGGTATGGATTGAGCGTGACGGCCGTACCTTCAGCGGCCGGGGGTTGTCCACAGACGTTATTGAAGCAAGTGCCAAAGCGTATGTTAATGCAATAAATAAAATGCTGGCAGTATGCGGGTTTCCCGTAATCGAGCAGGCTGCAGGGAGGTAAAACTATGGCTAGACCTATGACGATGACCGAGAAAATATTTGCTGCACATGCCGGTCTGGAGGAGGTTTCTCCAGGCCAGCTTATCAGAGCCAGGCTGGATCTGGTGCTGGGTAATGACATCACAGCGCCACCGGCCATTAAAGAATTTGAGCAGATCAGTGATAAAGTATTTGACAAAGATAGGATTGCGTTAGTGCCTGATCACTTTACGCCGAATAAGGACATTAAATCAGCCGAAATGGCCAAAACAATGCGGGAATTTGCCAGAAAGCATAATATTACTCACTATTTTGAAGTAGGGCGCATGGGTATTGAGCATGTACTGCTGCCCGAGCAGGGACTTGTAGCTCCCGGTGAGGTGATTATCGGCGCAGACTCCCACACCTGTACCTATGGGGCTGTCGGTGCTTTTGCGACCGGCGTTGGTTCGACCGACATGGCCTGTGCTATGGCAACCGGTGAAACATGGTTTAAAGTCCCGGCCAGCATCAAGGTTGAACTGACAGGCAAGCTGCCGAAGTGGGTATCAGGTAAAGATGTCATACTAAAGCTTATCGGCATGATTGGTGTTGACGGTGCACGTTATCAGTCGCTTGAATTTGCGGGTGAAGGTGTAGCAGCCCTCACGATGACAGATCGTTTGACGATTGCCAACATGGCAATTGAGGCTGGCGGTAAAAACGGTATATTCCCTGTGGATGCAGTTACCGAGAAGTATTTATCCGGACGGGTTAAGCGGGCGTACACACCAGTGGCGGCTGACCCTGATGCTGAGTATGTACGGACAGTTGCGATTAATCTAAATCAGCTCACGCCGGTGGTCGCGCTGCCGCATCTTCCGGAAAATGTGCGCCCTGTTAGCGATATCGAGCCCACACCCATCAACCAGGTAATTATCGGTTCCTGTACTAATGGGCGTATTGAAGATTTAGAGCAGGCTGCTGTGATATTGAGCGGGCGCCGGGTTCACGAGGATGTCCGGGCAATTATTATCCCCGGCAGCCAGGCCGTATATCTCGAAGCCATAAAACTGGGATATGTCGAGACCTTTGTCAAGGCCGGGGCAGTCGTTAGTACGCCAACCTGTGGCCCCTGTCTGGGAGGACATATGGGTATCCTGGCCAAAGGCGAACGGGCGGTGGCGACAACTAATCGGAATTTCCGTGGACGGATGGGGCATGTTGACAGTGAAGTATATCTGGCCAGCCCGGCGGTGGCGGCGGCAAGCGCAGTATTAGGGCGAGTTGCCGGGCCTGAGGAGGTAGTATAATGCAGTTTTCAGGAAAAGTGTGGCGTTATGGCGATAATGTTGATACCGATGTCATTATCCCAGCCCGCTATTTAAATACAGCAAATATGCAGGAACTAGCCGTGCACGCCATGGAAGACATTGACCCTTCCTTTGCCGGTAAGGTACAGCAGGGGGATATCATTGTGGCTGGCAAAAATTTTGGCTGTGGTTCATCGCGGGAACATGCCCCAGGCGCTTTGAAAGCGGCAGGGATTGCCTGTGTGGTAGCCGAAAGCTTCGCCCGGATCTTTTACCGTAATGCGATTAACATTGGCCTGCCTCTGATCGAGCTAGGTGAAGGTGATATTAATATTAAAGCCGGCGATACCCTGACAGTAGATTTGGACGGCGGAACAGCTCAGAACCTGGCAACCGGCGAAGAATTTATTGTGCCTGCTCTGCCTGGCTTTATTCAGGAGATTGCTCAGGCCGGGGGCTTGGTTAATTACACCCGCCAAGTGCTTGCTGCCAAGGAGGGTAAATCATGAGTAGTAAAAATATTGTCGTTATTCCCGGCGATGGAATTGGGGCTGAGATCACAACTGCTGCACTGAGTGTGGCGCAGGCGGCAGCCGATAAATGCCATATTAGCTTTACCTACGAGACAAAGCAAGCAGGCGGGGCCGCCATTGATGCGTATGGCGTCCCACTGCCTGAAGATACTATCACGGCGTGCCGCCGGGCTGACGGTGTGCTTTTGGGCGCTGTCGGCGGTCCTAAATGGGATAACGTCGCACCTGAGCTAAGAGCCGAGAAAGCCATTTTGGGACTGCGCAAAGAACTGGGATTATACGCAAATTTACGACCGATCAAAGTTTTCCCTGCCCTGGCCGGGCAGTCGCCGCTTAAACCGGAGATTGTCAGTTCGGTGGATATCCTGATTGTCAGGGAGCTTAATGGCGGTATCTACTATGGTGCCCGCCAGGAGGCTACCGTGATTAACGGGGTTGAACAGGCATGTGACAACGAAATCTATAGTCGGCCTGAGGTTGAACGGATTGTCCGTCTGGCCTGCCGGGCGGCTATCGGCCGCAAAGGTAAGCTGATGTCAGTCGATAAGGCTAATGTGTTAGCCACCTCCCGTTTGTGGCGCAAAGTGGCTGCTGAGGTAGTACAGGACTTTGAGCAGGTTCAACTAAACCATATGTATGTTGATAACTGTGCAATGCAGTTGGTATTGAATCCAGGTAGTTTTGATGTAATTGTCACCAGCAATCTATTTGGTGATATTCTTAGCGATGAGGCAGCCGTATTGTCAGGTTCGATTGGTTTGTTGCCATCTGCTAGTTTAGGCGACGGTACCGGGCTTTATGAGCCAATTCATGGTTCGGCACCGGATATAGCCGGTCAGGGGCTTGCTAACCCGTTGGGAACAATATTGTCAGCCGCGATGCTGTTTAGGTATTCGCTTAGCAGTGAGCAAGCAGCAGCTATGATTGACCAAGCTGTTGAACAGGTTTTGAACGACGGTTATCGCACAGCCGATATTTACCAGCCAGGTTTTACAAAAGTGTCGACCGAAGAGATGGGGCGGCAAGTAATCGCCAGATTGAGGTGATCAACTATGCTTATGACTGGTGCGCAAGCTATTGTTGAGTGCCTGAGAAAGCAGGGGGTAGACACGGTATTTGGGTATCCGGGCGGAACAATTCTGCCGTTGTATGATGCGTTGTACGGTTCGCCTGTTCGTCATGTACTAACCGTGCATGAACAGGGCGCTGCCCATGCCGCTGATGGCTATGCCAGAGCCAGTGGCAGGGTGGGGGTATGTATTGCTACATCTGGCCCGGGGGCTACAAATCTGGTTACCGGTTTGGCGGCTGCCTTTATGGATTCAGTGCCGGTAGTGGCTATTACCGGTCAAGTGCAAACAAACCTGATTGGCAGAGATGCTTTCCAGGAAATTGATATTACCGGGATTACGATGCCAATTACCAAGCACAACTTCCTGGTTAAGGATATCGGTAAGCTTCCGGAAACCCTGCGGCGGGCGTTCAACATAGCCCAGTCGGGGCGGCCTGGCCCGGTGCTTGTTGATATACCGCGTGATATCCAGACCAATAAGCATGATTTTACCGACCTTGACGCTGAGTATCCCCGGCAGCTTCTTGTTAGGCAATCGCCTGACTTGGCGGCACTGCTCGCTAAAGCGGCAGCCGCCATTAGCGCTGCCGAGCGTCCGGTCATTATTGCCGGCGGCGGCTGTATTAGTGCCAATGCCGGCCCGGCTCTGATCAGGTTTTCTGAGGAGTGCCGTTTACCGGTGGTGACTACTCTAATGGGGATCGGCGCAATGCCCGGCAATCACCCCAATCTTTTGGGGATGACCGGACTGCATGGGCTTAAGCTGGCCAATCATGCCGTGCATGCCGCAGATGTGCTTATTGTCACCGGCAGCAGGTTTAATGACCGGGTAACAGGTGACCGCGCCCGCTATGCAGATGGTAAGATTATTATTCATATTGATATTGATCCGGCCGAGGTACACAAAAATGTCGATGCGGCTGTGCCGTTAGTTGGCGAGATGAATAATATTCTCAACGAGCTTACGCAGACTGTACAGCCAGGTGACTTATCAGGCTGGTGGGAAACGATCACAGATTGGCAGGCGCTATATAACGCGACTACTGACAGCCAAAATCTTTCGGCCCCCTGGGTCATGAGTGAACTGAATCGCCAGCTTACTGGTAAGGAGGTTATTTATGTTACCGATGTTGGCCAGCATCAGATGTGGGCGGCGCAGCACCTTGTTGTAAACAGCCCACGCTGTTTTCTGACCTCAGGCGGTTTGGGTGCAATGGGGTTTGGCTTGCCGGCAGCCCTGGGGGCACAGCTCTCACGGCCCGATAAGCGGGTTGTTCATATTGTTGGTGACGGTGCCCTCAAAATGACAGGCTGTGAACTGTACACTGTTTCCGCAGAGGGACTGTCGATTATCTCGATTGTTGTTAACAACAATAGTCTGGGTATGGTCAGGCAGTTGCAGCATTGTTTTTTCAATAAACGCTATTCGGCTTCGCTTTTACCTGCCCCGATGGATTTTACCGCGTTTGCCAGTGCTTTTGGCATTCCCGCGACTGTAACGAACAGCCAGGAAGAATTTAGCCAGGCGTTTGCCGCAGCATGGGAACGGCAGGGCCCATCGATGATTATCGCCAATATTGCTACAGATGACCTAGTTTCACCCATGATTGCTCCGGGTGGTGCAATGGATGCATACGTTGATGTAAAATAGTTTTTCTATGGTGAAGTCTATAAAAGAGAGTACTATTATATTTAAAACCGGTTATGGTTCCTGTAAAGATAATTTGGGGAAATCATAGCCGGTTATTTTTGTTTGCAGTAATATTAGTTGCTTAGTTCGTGAATAATATCGTGTCTTAATGTTAGTGACGCGGCATAAAGTTATTAAAAGGGTGATACTCATTTATAATTAGAAAACCTTCACCTGCAACAGGCGTCCTTAGGGGCGTTTTTTATTGAGCATAAAGGGTTCAGTAAAGACAAACAGTAATTGCAGTGGTATCATATAGATACGACTGCAATTGTTTTATGAAAGGGGATTGTATGAATTCAACTGTTGTCCGGGCTGAGAATCTTGGAAAAACATATGGTAACTTTCGGGCACTTAAAGGGATCTCCTTTACCATAGAAACTGGTCAGTGTTTTGGCTTCTTGGGGCATAACGGCGCCGGTAAGACAACCACAATGCGAATGATGTACGGCATGTCTACTGTTGAAGAAGGCGGACTATGGTTGTTTGAACAGCCTATCAGGCTGACGCCGCCGGCGATTAAAGGCAGATTGGGGGTTGTGCCGCAGGAGGATAACCTTGATGATGATCTGACAGTTATTGAGAATTTAGAGGTATATGGTGTAATTTATGGTTTAAACCGCGTCGAGGCCAGGTTGCGCGGCAGGGAGTTGCTCGGCTTTATGGGATTGGAGGACAAAGAAAAAAGCTCTATCGAGAGTTTATCAGGCGGGCTTAAACGGCGTTTAGTGATTGCCAGGGCCCTCATGAACAGACCGGAGATTGTCATCTTAGATGAGCCAACGACCGGACTTGATCCACAGGCCCGGCATCTGGTGTGGCAAAAACTGAGGAGTCTCAAAGCCGAAGGGGTTACCCTAATCCTGACGACTCACTATATGGAAGAGGCAGTGCAGTTATGTGATCAAATAGTAATTATGCATGAAGGCATTATTCTTGACAAAGGCAGCCCGCATGACTTAATTGAACGCTGTGTCCTCCCCTTCGTGGTTGAAGTACACCTGCCGCTGGCTCAAGTGCCTGACGGTCTGGAGGCTAAAGTAACCGCCTGGGGTGGAGAGGCAATCACGGTGGTTGACGGTCTCTTCTTGTATGCCGCCGATGGCGAAGCGCTATGGCATTGTTTAGAGGGGTGGGGGCTACATAAGCAGGCCTGTCTTTTGCGCCCTGCTAATCTTGAAGATGTGTTTTTAAAACTTACCGGCAAGGGGAAAGAAGAGTAATGGCGATGCTGAGGATTTTCGCCCGCCATATGGCGGTATTCCGTAAGATCTGGTTTGGAAATATTATGTTTAATTTTATTGAGCCGTTGCTGTACCTTACCGCTATGGGCTATGGTCTGGGAACGTTTGTCCAGGATATCAATGGTTTATCTTATATTCAGTACATCGCACCAGGTATGGTAGCCTCGTCGGCAATGTTTGCTGCCTCTTTTGAGTGTACATACGGTAGTTTTATCAGACTCCATTATCAAAAGACCTTTCAGGCCATGTTGGCCGGTCCGGTTACTGTACGGGACATTGTGGCCGGTGACATTATGTACGCTACCTTTAAAAGTACACTATTTGGCTTGGTGATCCTGACTGTAATTACGGTCCTTGGTCAGGTCCAGTCCTGGTGGGCGCTTTTAATTCCGCTGTTTCTCATTATTCCAGGTCTGACGTTTTCGCTTTTAGCGATATGCTATACAGGCATAACTGACAATATTGACAAATTCAATTACTATGTCACCTTGTTTTTAACACCCTCTTATTTATTTTCCGGCGTTTTTTTTCCAATTAACTCTATGCCGGCCTGGGCACAGCTGCTTGCCTGGTTTAACCCAATCTATCATAGTGTTGAGGTGTGCAGGGCCATGGCGTTAGGAAACATCAACCCCGGCCTGCTGGTGCATGCCGGGGTGTTGTTGGCGGTTGCTATTGTATTTATGCCGCTCTCAGTTAGATTGTTGACCAAGCGACTGATCCTGTAAAATGTGAGTTGGCTGCTGCTATACCTTAAATCTCTCCACTGTGCCGCGCAGGTGGTTAGCCATGGCACTCATCTCTTCGGCACTGGCGGCGATTGTCTCCATCGTGGCAGTTGTTTCTTCTGTTGAGGCTGAAACCGCTTCAGCATTTGTAGCTGTTGTTTCAATACCGGAAGCAACTGTATTAATCAGTTTAATGATTTTATCTGAGGTTGCAACCTCATCGGCTGTAATATTGCCAATGCTATCAATGTCATTGACTGTGCTGTTGACTGCAGTTAGAATATTATTCAGGGCTTCACCGGCATGGTTGACTGCTGACACCCCATATTCGACTTCAGCACGACTATGTTGGGTTGCAGCAACAGCAGCAGACGTACTCTCAGCAATTTTCTTAACAAGCTCGGCTACCTCGCTGGCACCATGGTTAGACTGTTCTGCCAGTTTGCGAACCTCTTCGGCGACTACGGCAAAGCCGCGTCCTGCTTCACCGGCCCGGGCTGCTTCAATGGCGGCATTTAAAGCCAAAAGATTTGTCTGGCTGGCAATCGTAGTTATCGTATCAGTCAGCAGGCCGATTTGTTCGGAATATCTGCTTAACACTGCAATCTGTTCTTCTGTTTCGACAGTCTTTTCTTTTATCCCTGACATCCGGGTAACCGCTTCAGCTACCGTCCCGGAACCAGCAGTGGCAGTTTTCAAGGTGATTTTGGAATTTCTAACAGAGGATTCGGCTAGCTTTCTGGCAATTTGAATCATCGATGATAATTCGAGCAGTACCTTGGAGGTGTCCACTACAGCCTTGTTGCCGGATTCGGCTTCCTGAGCCACTTCGTGTACATTACGCGCCACCTCGGTGGCTGTTGATGATACCTCTTGACTGGAGGCTGCCAGTTGTTCTGACGCAGCCGCCAGTTCAATAGCAGCCTGACGAACGGTGCTGACAATTTTGCGCTGATCATCAATCATGGTATTAAAGGCCTGCGTCAGATGACCAATCTCGTCAGCGGAGTCTACATGCTCCTGCACTGTCAGGTTACCATGCCCAACTTCGACTGTCAGTGCCTGCAGGCGCTTAATCGGATTAACTATCAGCCTTGAAAAGAACAACCCGAAAGACAAGGCCAGAATAATTGCGGTGATAACCGACACCAGAATTGTTGTTGCGGCAATTGTAGAATCCCGGTGGCCTTGCTCGTTTGCTGCAGCAGCCTTTGTATCGCTGTAATCAGCCAACTCTCTGAGTAGCACATTGGTGATATCTAAGTACTTTAATGCATTTTGTTCATAGTTTTCATACGCGGGTTGCTTTTGTCCGGCCATAACCATATCAAGACTTTTATTGCGGGCAATGCGATAGGCGTTCAAGGCTTCTTTAAGTTTGGTTAGCCGCTCTTGTTCATAAGTATCAAGTGGGGTTTTTTCATAGATAGTCATAAGTTCGTTAAATTCGGTAACCTGATTAGTAATTTCAGAGCTAAGATGATTTTCACGGGCTTTGCCGATATTGGGTAGAAACAATTCGACAATATTTGCTTCAATGGCCCGGGAGTGGGCGCTCATGGCATTTAAATATTTTACTGGCAGTAATCTGTTTGCATACATATTATCTAAGCTGTCACTAAGTTTAGCAGTAAAGTAATACCCAACATAGCCGACACAAGTCAAAAAGATAGTGACTAGCAATACTAGACCAATTATTTTTTTGGCAGTTGCGAGATTTCTAATAAACTGCATAATAACCCTCCATGCTCTTCATTGCTATATACTATGTGAAAAAACTAGGCGCTGTGATATTTTTGACTATTTTCGACATACTTGTATATATTTCCTTTAAAATATGTTGGATTATTTGGAAATAATAACCGCCAGACTGCAACGGCAGTCTGGCGGTTATGTAAATAGCCCCGGCGCAGCCGGGGTATGGATTTAACGGGGGACAAGGTGTTTTGCTCGTTTAAGCCTGTCAATCTTGGGAAGGGTGTCTGAGATGAAGGTAACCCGCCCACAGGTGCGGCAATGGGTTTGTACCGTACATAGTATGGTTTAGATCTGTCTCTGGGCACCCGGTAATGGCGTGATAGAACCAGCGTGTAATAGACATTGTCTCACCCCTTCTATAATAATATTCTTATTGTACCTTGCCGGGGGACTGATCGCAACAGGCGTGGTTAGCCATAAAAGGAAGCGGTGGGGTGCCCAGGTTTATTCTATGCTTAGACATCGCCCAATCGCACAATTTGACCGTATAAGTTACTGCTTTCAATATCTGCCTATAAAATTGGATATTTATATCAGCTTGCGATAAGAACGGAAAATAGGAAGGTGAATCGATGAAGGCTGACAATCGCCATATTGCAACAGTTACTTTAGTCGGGGCAGCAATTGGTTTTATCCTGAGCTACCCTTATCAGCATACCTTCTGGGGGGCAATGTTAACAAGTGGCTTTAGCGCCGCTATGGTCGGCGGTTTGGCGGACTGGTATGCTGTAACGGCTTTGTTCAGAAAGCCGTTACAGATCCCCTACCGTACCGCGATTATCCCGCGAAACCGTGAACGTATTTTTAAAGCAATTATTATTATGGTGGAGGAAGAACTTTTAACTGCCGATAATATTAGAGAAACACTACGCCAGGCCGGGTTAGCCAGGCTGGTTATTAAATATGCCGGACAGGCTGAAGTCAGGCAACAGCTGCATACTTTGGCAAGAGGCTTTATCCTGAGTGCCAGTGGCGCTATGGATGCCGGTAAAGTATCGGCTACGATTGATCTATTGCTAAAAGAGCACGAAGGTGAGGTAAAAATTGCGCCACTGGCCGGCCAGGCTCTTGACTGGTCGTTGACAAGCGGTTTTGTTGATGAATTAATCGATTTTACAATTACGGAAATTAAACAAATGACCCGTGAAAAGTACATGACAGACATTATTGCTGCTATGTATAGCAGCGCCCTTAAGGACTATGCTGCCAGGATGAACCAACGCAAATTGGCGGGATGGATATTAGAAAATCTATTAAGTCTCAACCCGGTCACTGTTGCCGGTATGATCCAGGAGCAACTGGCAGGTTTGTTGGAAGGTATGTATAGCCGCGACAATCACCTGCGTCAGCGCTTGCGTGGTTGGCTTGTTAGTCTTGCCGGCGATTTGCAAACTGATGCTTTGCTCGGACAACAGGCAGAGGAAAAATTAAGGCCTATAGCAGTAAAACTGGCTGCGCGATTGGCTGAGCATCAGGCTGATGAACCGGAAATGGCTGCAGGCTGGTCTAAGTGGTTGATCAGGCAGGCGGCAAAGCTTGCCGATGACGCTGACAGGCAAGCTAAGTTTGATATGTTGCTGGTTGACTGGTTGGTTAGATGGGTAAATAAAAATCAGGGTGAGATAGGTGGCCTTGTCGCCAGTTACCTGGAAGGTTTTAGCGATGCAGAGCTTGTGGACTATATTGAATCAAAGGTTATGAACGATTTGCAGATGATAAGAATTAATGGCTCTATTGTTGGCGGTTTGGTCGGTATCGTGTTATTTCTTATTATCTCGGTAGTTGGGGTGAGACAATGAGGGCTGTCAGAGGGCGGGCCAACCATGCGCTGGCAGCAGCAGCCGGTTTATTTGTGGTCGCTCTGGTGTTAACCGTCGTTTATCCGGGTACATGGTGGCCTAAGGCGCTATTAACTGTGGCTGAAGCCAGTTTAGCAGGTGGTGTAGCTGATTGGTTTGCTGTAACTGCATTATTTCGCCGGCCACTGGGATTTCCTTATCACACTGCACTTATTCCGCGAAACCGTGAACGGCTTATTGAAGGTTTAGCAAACGCTGTGGAAAAAGACTTTCTTAGTAAGGAGTCGATAAATGTACGATTTATTGAGGCTGCCATTATAAAACAAGTGATAGCCCAGACAGGGACCATCAGCCTTAGGCCGTTTATCAGGCAAGCAACAGATAAACTGATTGATGGGCTGGTACAGTCAGCTAATACGGATGTTGCCGCAAAGTATGCCGAGAGGGTGATTAAGCTTGTTCTAAAGCATCAGTCAGTTGCCGGGTATGCGGAAGATGCAGTCTGTTGGTTTTTGGAGCAAGGCAAGGGGCGGCAACTATATATAGCGATTATTGGCGAAATCGCCACACTGGTGCGGACGGAGAAAACCCGTGACACTATTTTCAGCTATTTGGAACAGGTCAAAGAAAAAACAGCTAAAAAAAACTGGCTGTCTGCTATGGTTACAGGATTTATGGAAAGTATTGATGGGATCAATCTGTCAGATGCCGCTGATGCACTACACCAGGAGCTCATTAAAACTGTTGATGAACTCTACGATGAAGAGCATCCTGTACGGCATTGGTTTGAAGATCAGCTCGCAGTGCTAACCGTAAAGCTGGAGACCCCTGAATGGGAAATGGCCATTAATGGCTGGAAAGACAGCTTGATTACGCGCATTTCCCTCACTGAACCGCTTACGGCGTTAATCCAGATTGTGGTCAATGCACTTGGGCAACCATCAGATTATCGTCATTATGTGGCAGAGTGGCTTGCTGACCAGATCGAAGGCGGTTGGGACCAGTTTAAGCAGAGCCCTGTAATGCAGAATCAGGCTGAGGCCTATATTAAGGTATTTCTTAATAAGATGATCGATAATGAACATCATCTTGTGGGGACAGTAGCCAGACGGGCTTTGCAGAAGTTGTCTGATCAAGATCTTAATCGCTTTATTGAAGACAAAGCCGGCGAAGACCTGGAATGGATTCGGATTAATGGTGTCCTTGTTGGCGGGCTGGCTGGGTTGGGGCTTGCGGTCTTTAAGGCACTATTATAGAATAAAATACATGAAATAACCCCGGCAGTCATAAATTGCCGGGGTTATTTTTCTTACAGTCGCATAGCTGCTTCGGCGGCTAACGGGGAGCGCTCACATTCCTCTGGCAGCATAGTAATCTGATAACAAAGCTTTGAGCCGATCATTTTCTCGCCGGCATAACACAGCCCATTTGACTGACTGTCTAAGAGCGGATTATCTATTTGCGCCGGGTCGCCCAGCAGAATTACTTTTGTTCCCTGGCCTGACCTGGTTAAAACCGCTTTGGCCTGGCGGGGGGTAGAGTTTTGCATTTCGTCAAACATGACCCAGTACCGTTGGAGTGAACGCCCCCGCTGATAGGCCAGGGCCTCAGTCTGAATAATACCCTTTTCAAACATCATACTTACGGTATCTTCAGCTTGCGCAACATCTTTGTCATCGGTTAATGAATTGCCGGACATTAAGGTAAAGAGGTTATCTTTAATTGACCGCATATAGGGTTCTAACTTCTCTGCCTCAGTTCCCGGGAGATAACCAAGACCTTCATCAAGCATGCAGTGAGGCCGGCAGATCAAAATATGATGGTATTCCCTAGGGCGGCAGTCCATGTGCTTATAAAGGCCTACGGCCAAAGAGTAAAAGGTTTTGGCTGTTCCGGCAGGGCCTTTGATAATTACAAGCGGTGCTTCTTCAGCACTCATCATAAGACATTCCTGCATAAATATTTGTCCAACATTTCTGGGGATTACGCCAAAAGGATTGCGGCTCCGGTATCTGAGCTGAACGACTTTTTGTCCGTCAAACCGTCCAAGCGCGGTATGCCGGTCATTATCAGATGATTTTATTAGCAGAAATTGATTGGTAATAAACTGGGCAGGAGCCATTATCCCTGCATTTTCATCATAGGAGAAAAGCTTTGCCGGGTCCAGCCAGTTAACATCATCGCGATAAAAATCATTAATAATCTGACTGGTGGTGTATACTGTCTGCCGGCCGGTGTATTGCTGGTCAATTGTTGCGACTTTGTCATTGCGAAAATCCTCAGCCGGGATTTCAAGTATAGCTGCCTTGACCCGCATATTGGTGTCACGGCTTACCAGAATTGCCTGATGGCCGGTTTCCATTAGTCCTTTACATATCTGGAGAATCCGGTTATCGCCCTTTTCTTTGTCCCAGTGAACCGGCATTTCGGTACAGGTATGGTTGGCCTCAAGCCGCAGTATACCGCCAAACTCGTTAAGTGTAACACCCTCTAACAAATTGCCTTGTAACCGGAACTTATCTATCAGTCTGCTGACGTGACGGCTATGGGCACCACGTTCACTGCTTTCCTTTTTAAAGCGGTCCAGTTCCTCAATCACAACCTCCGGGAGTACGATCATATGCTCATTGAAGGCGAATAAGGCATTAGGAGAATGAAGCAAAACATTTGTATCAAGTACATAACATTTTGACATTGACTATGGCCCCCTCAAGTATGACGTAATGATATGGTATAAAAGCAATCCCCTTTCTTTCTCATCTATACATAACTAAGGTCTCGGCATTTTTGTTTCTCGGTGTCTATATTAAATTGTACTGGTGGTTAGGTCTGAGTATGTTAGTAATTTGTTAATTAGGTGTTAAATTCTAACCAGTGTCTTAGTCTGCACCACCTAGCGGCATGGGGCATATATTACAAAGAATTTAGTACTATTAAAAAAGGCATCCCCTGCTGACGATAAGTAAGAAAGACTAAGGCTCTAAAGCGTTCTGAAGGACGATTTGGCAAAAGCCAAGTCTTTTCTTATATTGTATGAGTGCCGGGGAGGGAAGGTAACCTGATTAGATGAGGTGGCGAAGATGAAAGCGGTTGGTTTGATTGGCGTGGGGCGCATGGGTAAGGTACTTTCTAGCAAGTTAGCTGGTCATGTCAATCTTAAAATTTTTGACCGCGATGAGAAAAGGCTGCAGTCAGTCGCTCAGGAATTGGGTGTTACAACAGCCGCAAACCTTGAAGAGTTAGCCGACTGGGGCACGATTATCCTGGTCGTTCCTGACCGGGAAGTCATTAGTTTAATTAAAGACTTTAATCAGTTGGCACGGCCAATCAACATGATCAATGTGGCTACTAATGTGGACAAAGATGTACTGGCGGTAACTGCTTCTCCTCATCTTAGATGTATTGGGGCTAAATTTGTTGCCCAGGCGAGGGAGATGGCACAGGGAGCTGAGCCAATTATTATTGTGGATGAGCAGCCGGCGGACCTTGCCGCGCTGGCCCAGGAGATATTAGCACCGTTAGGAAAAATTATCTTTGGTCAGGCTGACTGTGTTACGTATATCAATACGCAGGCTGCTGAACAAGCGCTGACGGCCGCGGTCTTAATTGAAGAGATCCTGAGTCGCCAACCCTACGCGACCAGTGATGTAATTAAAAGTGCCATACGCCAGGTGGCTGCCGGGATAATGAAGGCTTATGCCGACGATGATCTTGGCCCGTTTGCCCGTGAGGTTGTTCGGGCAGTAAAGTCAAAGTTAGGCAAGTAATAAAAATAGGAGAGCTATCGGCAGTAGCCGATAGCTCTTTTTATTTACCACATTCTTCTAAAAGCTTTTTTGCTTCAATATACAAAGCGATGCCTTGAGCTACCTTCTTCGCTTCTTTCATAGCCAGTACGACAGTAGCCGGTTCATGTACAACATCGCCGCCGGCAAAGACCCCGCGTCGGGTAGTCAGGCCATAGGGGCGGTCTTTGGTAATAACATAGCCCTTGTCATTGACCTCAATGCCTGTAGTGGTTGAAATAATACGGGCAGCAGGACGCTGGCCAATCGCCAGAATTACTTTGTCGGCAGGGACTTTTACAAAGCGCCCGCTGCCTCTGATATTTTTATCGGTGTCAATCTCCAGCGCTTCATATTCAAGGCAGGTCAGGTTGTCCTGACCAAGAAATTGCTTAGTGCTGGCCAGCCAGATAAACTGAACCCCTTCTTCTTTGGCTTGCTGATATTCGGAAGGCAGGGCGGTTATCTCTTTCTCGGTACGGTGATAAACGACCGTGGCTTTTGCGCCCAGGCGAATGGCGGTTCGTGCGGCATCCATAGCTACATTGCCGGCTCCAATAACAAAAATTTGATCGCCAAGCTGAATCGGCACTTCCCGGCGGTCAACATTACCGGCTCTGGCCAGTGCCACCATCTGTAACAAGTAGCTGGCCTGCAAAACACCAGGTAAATCCTTGCCTGGAACATCAAGCGTGCGGGGTAAGGCTGTACCTGTACCGATAAAGATAGCATCATAGTCCTCCGCAAACATTTCGTCAATCGTAATATCAGGGCCTACCAGTACTTCGGTATTGAAGGCTACACCCAACCGTTCAATACGCCGGATTTCCCGTCGTACAACATCCTTCTTTAAGCGGAAATCAGGTATCCCATATACTAAGACACCGCCTGGTTCGGTTTGGCTTTCAAATACGGTGACTTGATAACCTGCTTTAGCCAGATCGCCGGCCACTGTGAGACCAGCTGGTCCGGAGCCGATAACCGCTACTTTACCTGCGAATTTGTTGGGCGGAGTATAGGTTGTAAGCTCCATTTCGGCATCAAAATCAGCAATGAATTGTTCTAACTTACCGATGCGGATACCTTGATCTTTTTTGGCAAGTATGCAGGCACCTTCGCATTGTTTCTCATGTGGGCATACTCTGCCACAGACTGCCGGGAGATTGCTGCGGCGGGCAATGATCGTGCTGGCTTCGCCGACATTGCCTCTGGCGAGGGCTTCAATAAACTGAGGAATTTCATGCTCAATCGGGCAGCCTGTCCGACAGAGTGGTTTTTTGCAGTTTAAACACCGCTTGGCTTCGGTAATCGCTTCACAGGGATTAAAGCTATCGTCAGGTCCATCAAACGAAAGGGAATTTTTACTTCTTACATTATCATCAGCCACAAGCTTAAGTCCCCTCCTAACTTCGTATCTATGGTGCATAAGAACAGCTACCTAAAACCAATAATTGCAGCTATCAATAGGCGTGTAACAATAGTACCAAAAGATAAAAGTCGAATCAAGTCGAATAATAAAGAAAAATGACAAATAACTAACCAGTCATAAAGACGAGCTGTTAACCTGACCTATGCACGCTGACCGGGTGGACATAAAGAAGGCCAGGAAGCGATGACTCTTCCTGGCCTTCTTTATCGCTATGTACCTTTTCGAAAACTGTTAAATGCGCCTGTCCCCAGGCTGACGCCGAGGAGTACCAGGAGCAGAGCCAGATAATGCTGCCATACCAACTGTTCATTTAAGAACAGCGCTGAGGCGAAGAGACCGACGATTGGCTGACCATTCAAAAACAGCGAGGCTGTTGAGGCGCCGATATGGTGGATACCGGTATTCCATAATACTGCGCCCAGGGCTGTGCTAAACCAACTGGAAAAGAGCAAAGTAACGATAGGCCAGAGTTCAAAAGCACCTTCGTACACCCACACCGGGTTAGTAAATAAGCCGAGGACTACCAGGGCAGGGGCTGCAACCAAATGGCTGTAAATCGTGACAGTGAGCGGCGGGGCATACTGTGTGCTTTTCTTGACACACAGCGAGCCGAAGACATAGACAAGCATAGCAATAACCATGACGCCGTCGCCGAGGAGGGTGGCTCCCATTGTGTCCGACTTGCCGGATATAATGAGCAATACTCCGGCAAGCCCTAGGGCCACCCCGGTTAATTTGTTCCGGCTAAGTGGTTCGCGGACAAGGCAACTGGCCAGCAGTGTGGTTAGTAGTGGATTCAGGGCAAGGATCAGCGTGGCGTGGGTGGCGCTGGTTGCTTTTATGCCCCAGGATAAGGCAATCTGGTGCAGAAATATATTAAATAGTCCTACACCGCAGATAGGCCACCAAGCGGCACGCGGTACACGCTGCCAGCCACCCTGATACCATACTGCCGGCAGTAGGAAGGCGGCAGCCAGTACCATGCGGATACCGGCCAGGGCTAGCGGGGGATAATAATTGGTTAAATATTTAATCATAACGACATTGATGCCCCACAGGAAAATGACAGCAACCATCATTATGGTTATGCGATTATTATTCACAGGTATCTCCTCATATTGATTTAAGATTCACTATCACCGATAGTACCATGATGAATCAGTCTGACGCAACACTTAATTAGATAACCTCAGCGTAACCAAAAAAAAACACAAAATAGTCTAAAAAAAGTGTTATACCATTACGAACATTCAGTCTATAGAATTAAATAAGACATAAGCCCTAACTTTTCGCGGTCAAGGCTACTGACGAGTGCATCAGCAAGTCGTTGAATTTGGTTTCAGGTAAGCCAACAGAAGACAAGTACATGGGTTTGTAGGTGCTAACCATATTTTAAGACAGTGTCACCTTCAGTCTTGGCTAAAAAAAACACAAAATAACCTAAAAAAACTAATATACTAAATATTTCGAAAGAACAGTAAAATGTACAAAGGGCTTATGTGCAGGTTTAATAAATAATTGCAGGGAGGTATGACGTGGAGACGCTCAAAAAAATTGCGCTAGCTATAGATACTCTATTCGAAAGTTTTGCGCTTCTAGGCCTCACAAGTATGATTCTTATTGTAATTACTCAGGTCATGACCCGGAAGCTCTTTAACTTTGTATTTTTTTGGTCTGAGGAAATGACATTGCTTCTTTTAGTTTGGTTTGCATTTATGGGTATGGCGATCGGCTTTCGCGAAGATCTACATCTTGGAGTGGACTCTTTTACTGCTTTTTTACCTGATATGCTCAACCGTGTCCTGGATAAAATTATTGGAATCTCTATTTTTGGTTTCGGTGTGTATCTGATTATTTACGGATGGGAATTTACCGTTATGATGAACGAATCTACTCTGGCGGCTACTAAACTGCCGAACAGTATCCTGTATTTAGTGTTGCCTGTATCCGGCGTTATGACGTGTGCCTATTCGGCCCTGCAGGTTGCAGGTTTTAATACCAAACGTCACAAAGGCAATGAAGTTGAAATGGGCGGCGTTATGGGAGGGGAGGAATAGTGGACCAGCAGGCAATAGCAGTTACTTTACTTGTTGTCAGTTTTATCGGCTTTATGGTTCTCAGGTTCCCGGTAGCAATGGTACTGGCCTTTTCCACAATGCTAACTATGATTTATGTGGACCTGCCGCTGGCCGTACTCGGCCAACAAATGATTCAGGGTATTAGCAGCTTTTCGCTTCTTGCCATTCCATTTTTTATCCTTACCGGACAGATCATGGGTGAAGGCGGCTTGGCCGTTAGAATGGTTAATCTGGCATATCTGCTTGTTGGCCGCATTCGGGGCGGCTTGGCGCTTGTCAACTGTGTGGCTTGTATGTTTTTTGGTAATATCTCAGGATCGGCGGTAGCTGATGCCTCCTCAGTAGGTTCAGTTATGATCCCGATGATGAAGAAAAAGGGTTATGACGCCGATTATTCAGTAGGACTAACAATCTCTTCCGCGATTCAGGGTGTTGTTGTTCCGCCAAGTCATAACCTTGTTTTATACTCTATTGTTGCAGGCGGCATTTCTATTAAAAGCTTGTTCTTAGCAGGTATTGTCCCTGGATTCATCTTACTTGGTACCCTTATGACGGTTGCCTATATTATAGCCCGGAAACGCGGCTATCAAAAAGGTGATCCTATTGACAGGGAGAAAGTCCCCGGGATACTATTCCATGGTCTGTTGTCTTTATCACCGGCTGTCATTATTCTCGGCGGTATTATCTCCGGTTGGTTTACCGCTACTGAGTCGGGCGCTATGGCTGCGCTGTATTCTTTTATTCTGGCTTTCGGAATATACCGTGAGGCCCCTCTGTCATCAATGATTCCTGTGCTTAAGCGCACCCTGCGCACTGTGCTTATGGTGTACTTTTTAATAGCTGCCTCGGCAGCATTTGGCTGGGTGCTTGCGTACCTCAAGATTCCAATGCTTGTTACCGAGTTCTTTATGAGTGTTTCCGATAGCCCGGTTGTCATTATGATGCTGATTAATATTCTGTTGCTGATCTTGGGCGGGCCTATGGACATGGCGCCAATGATCCTGATTATGACGCCGATTCTGCTGCCGGTATGTACTGCAATTGGCATTGACCCAGTACACTTTGGCCTAATCCTCATCTTCAACGCAGGTATGGGGTTATTGACGCCACCTGTCGGCACTGTACTATTTGTCGGCTGCGCTATTGGCGGGGTAACACTGTCCCAGGGAACTAAGGCGATGATGCCATTCTTTTATGCCATGATTATAGTTCTGCTGCTCATTACCTATGTTCCACAGATTGTCATGTGGCTGCCTTCAATGTTTAAATAGTCCGGATTATTAACTGGGGGATTCATCCCAACATTATTTAAGGGGGATATTAATAATGAACAGAAAGAAATTGATTGCGGGTGCTCTGTCCTTGATGCTGGCCGGTTCGCTTTTTGCTGGCTGCGGCTCCAAGGATACCGGTTCGGCTGAGAAGAAAGCCGAAGGAGCTAAGTACACGTTCCGCTTGGCAGAGACTCACCCTGCCGATTACCCCACTACCCTGGGTGATAAAAAATTTGCCGAACTGGTTAACGAGCGTACCAAAGGCCGTATCAAAATTGAAGTATTCCCATCCTCTCAGCTTGGGGAAGAAAAGGCTGTCATAGAGCAAGTACAACTTGGCGCCATTGAATTTACCCGCGTAAGCTCATCGCCGTTGGCTGAATTTAACAAAGCGTTTGGCGTATTCTCATTACCTTATATTTTTGATAATGACGCTCATATGTGGAAATTCCTGAACGGCGAAGCAGGTAACAAGATGCTTGATGGTTTGGAGAAATCCAAAATGAAGGGCTTGGCTTACTACAGTTCAGGTTCCCGTAATTTCTATACCAAAAAGCCTGTTACCAAGGTTGAAGACCTGCAAGGTCTCAAAATTCGCGTTCAACAAAATAAAATTAACATGGATTTGATTAGCTCCCTTGGGGCCAGTGCAACCCCAATGCCCTACGGCGAAGTGTTCAGCGGCCTGCAGACCGGTGTAATTGACGGCGCTGAAAACAATTCACCCAGCTATCTGACCGCTAATCACTATCAGGCTGTTAAGAACTTTATTCTGGATGGACATCAACGTGTGCCTGAGGTACTCTTAATCAGTAAAGTAACCTGGGACAAACTTTCTGAAGACGATCGCAAGATTATTAAACAAGCTGCTATTGATTCGGTAACAACACAACGTGAAATGTGGGAAAAGTTTGAGAAAGAGTCGATGGAAAAACTTAAAGCCAATGGCGTAGTGGTTACTGAGGTTGCGGACGTAAAGCCTTGGCAAGCGGCTGTTAAGCCTGTTGTTGATAAACATGGGGCGGAGTACAAAGAAGAATTGGCTGCTGTTGAGCAAGCCCGCAAATAGTTAACAGATAAAATAGGGAGATGCCGTGAGGCTTCTCCCTATTTTATGGTAGGCAGGATATAAAATGTATAACGCGAAATATTATTAATTATGAGAAAATCATTACTTAAGTTTATTAGCGAAACGATTTGGTTAAAAGACCAGCTGCTAACCGCCAAGTTATTCACTTTTTCAGCAGTACTTGTTATCATCCCTATGGTTGTTGTAGGCGTGATCTCTTATTATCGTTCATCCACAATACTGGAGGGGGAAGCCAGGAATTACAGCTGGCAAATTAATGAGCAGGTTAAAGCCCAAGTTGAATATTACCTGCGGGATGTTGAAATAAATTCTCTCAAAATACTTAACCATCACGATATGACCAGTTTTCTAAAAGCTGGTCATATCAGTGTTGCTAAACACCTGGAGCTTATTGAGGCCGTGCGGGAGCTTTTGGAGAGTATAGCTTATTCGCGTCCCGACATTTCAAGTGTTGCTGTTGTCATCGATGGTTTTGGTGTGATTGACAGCCTGGGTTACAGAGGCCCGTATCCTGTTAACGAACTTGAGAAAGAATACTGGTATGCGTCAGTACCGGCTAATGGCAATTCCATGCTGGTTAGCCGTATCATTAAATGGGGCAACGAGCAGGAGCCTGTCATCACAATTGCCAGGCGAATCCATAGTCCATATACGCTGGAACCCATGGGCATGCTGATTATTGATGTTAACTTCCGCCGTATCCAGGATCTCGCTGATGAGGTAAATAGTGTCGGCAAGAGTTCTTTCTATATCCTGGATGCTGAAGGACACTATGTATACCATCCTGACAGTTCAAAGCTTGGTCGGCGATCAGAACTGCTAAATCTGGAAAGCATTCTATCATTGCAGGATAACTCTTTTTTATCAGAGCAGGATCAGGTTGTTATTTTAAACCACTCCTCCTCTCTAGGGTGGCGGTTTGTTACCGCGATTCCCCGGGCTGAACTATTTAAAGGGACAGCTCATATTGGGTTTACTATTTTGTGGACAGTTATCATTACGCTCCTTATTGCCTATGTACTGGGTGTTAGTTTTGCCAGCACAATTATTCGGCCTATCCGCCGGTTGCAGCGTTTCATGAAAAGCGTGCAAGTGGGGGATTTCTCACGGCGATTGCCAGTTGAATCAAGTGACGAGATCGGTCAGCTTACAAATGGCTTTAATCAAATGGTCGAGAAGCTTTCGGAGCTTATGGAAGAGGTATATTTCTCTAAATTACGGGAAACGGAAATGTCCTTGGGACAAAAAGAAATGGAACTAAAGGTACTTCAATCGCAAATCAATCCCCACTTTCTCTGCAACTCTCTGGAAACCATCCGCGGCATGGCGTTGGAACAGAATATGGGCGATATCGCTGCAATGTCTGCATCGCTTGGTACGCTCTTGAGGTATAACCTAAAGACGGTATCACCTACGGTAACCCTGCGTGAGGAAATCAACTTTTGTACAGTCTACCTTAAAATTCAACAGTACCGTTTTGATAAAAATGTTACATACTGTTTTGAGATTCCTCAGTGGGCTATGAATGCGATGATTGTTAAATTCTCACTGCAGCCTTTAGTTGAAAACTGTTTTGTTCATAGTGTTGGGGCTGGGCCTGAGCCAACCCGCATTATTATCTCGGCGTACCAGGCGTCTAATAACCTCATTATCCGGGTGGCCGATACAGGCGTAGGTATGGTGGAGGGGGTGCTGGACAAGATTAAACATGACCTTGTTAATAAAGATATTACTGCCGGAGGTGCCAATATCGGGATCGTTAATGTTCATCGCCGGATTGTTAACCTCTTTGGACCCGATTATGGGGTAACGGTTGAAAGCATCTCAGGCCAGGGCACAACGGTGCTGGTTAAGCTGCCACTTATGAAGAAGGAAGAGGGCGAGGACCAACATGAACAACATTCTTATTGTGGATGATGAAAAATGGGTTCGGTCTGCCCTTAAATGGACAGTGGAACAGACCGGCCTGCCGGTAAGGGTGGCCGGCGAATGCAGCAACGGCTTGGAAGCACTGGATTGGCTGCAGATTAACCAGGCCGATTTAGTGCTTGCAGACATAACCATGCCGGTTATGTCCGGGTTGGCATTCTTAGAGAGTCTTAGGCAGTCTGGCAATGATCAAGAGGTTATCTTTATTACGGTAAATGAGGATTTTGGCTGTGTCCAGCAGGCTCTTAGAGCCGGGGCCATTGATTATCTTTTAAAGCCGGTCGAAGCAGAGCAGCTTACTACATGCCTGACAAAATGGCTAACTCGCCGCCAGCACAAAACGACTAAGCAGCAGGACGCCGGAGCAACCTTGCCAGTTGTCCCGCTATCGCCAATAGAACAGGTACTAAAATATATTGAATCACTGCCGCCCGGCCAGGTAACCCTGGCTGAGGCTGCCAAGCATGTTTACATGAACCCAAGTTATCTAAGCCAGCTATTTAAGCAGCAGCAAGGAATTAATTTTATTGACTATGTGACGCAGATTAGATTAAATGAGGCCAAGCGCCTCCTGACCTCAACTACACTCAGAATCTCAGAGATTGCTGAGCGTCTGGGGTACTCCGACCTGGCCTATTTCACGAATATATTTAAGAGAAGCTGCCAGGTCACACCCTCCGAGTACCGCAAAACACAGGGACGACGTTAGGCAGTTATCCCACAACAAGACACGACCCTGCCGGCGTGCCTTGTTGATAGTAGTGAGTTGGTATAAGAAAAGGAATATAAACGAGATTGCAATACTTATAGTGTTGCAGTCTCGTTTTGTTAAAAAGTTATTACCGGCGCTGACTTCTGACTAAAATTAAGATCAGTAAAGCCTGTTGATTGCTATTGCCATAGTTGACGCTTGCCGCAATCAGGAATAAACTAGTAATTATCTGTTGCATTAGGGGTGAGAGTGTGTTGGGGTTAGATTTACAAGAAACATTTCGGGCATTAAAACACCGTAACTACCGGCTGTTTTATTTTGGCCATGGTATGTCGCTTATTGGCACATGGATGCAGCGAACGGCGACAATCTGGCTGGTATATCGCCTGACTCAGTCCCCCGAAATATTGGGGAATGTCGATTTTATCGGGCAAATTGCCGGCGTAGTCCTGATACCTGTTGCCGGGGTGCTCTTAGACCGCTGGAACAGATACCGGGTAATACTATGGACTCAGGTTTTAAGTATGGTGCAGGCACTGGCCTTGGCCGCGCTGGTATTTACCGGTACGGTGGCGGTGTGGCACATTGTTGTACTAAATACGGTATTAGGCATGATTAACTCATTTGATATGCCAGCCCGACAGGCATTTATCTCTCAGATTGTCGAGGATAAAGATGACTTAGCCAACGCGATTGCGCTTAACTCGGCGATGTTTAATGGAGCGAGGATTATCGGCCCTTCAATTGCCGGGCTGGCGATTGCCGCTTTTGGGGAGGGTTTATGTTATCTATTTAACGGACTTAGCTATATTGCTATCCTGGGGGCGCTGCTGGCTATGCGGTTGACTGTGCCGCAAGCGGTAGTCGTTAGCCCGGATAATATAATAGGTGGCTTAGCGGAAGGATGTACTTATACCTATCATTCACTGCCCATTCGGATGGTGCTTTTGTTGCTGGCGCTCCTGAGCCTGGTGGGTTTTCCGGTTATGCCGCTCATGCCGCTCTTTGCCGGACAAGTTTTAGGGGGCGGCCCTGAAATACTGGGCTGGTTAATGGCAGCCTTTGGCATGGGGGCGCTTGTGGGCACAATTTGTTTGGCAGCCCGCAAGACTGTTGTCGGCATAGAAAAGGTTATTGCGATAAACTCAGTTGTTTTTGCGGTGGGTCTAATCGCGTTCTCACTGTCAACGGTATTGTGGCTTTCGCTGCCTATTGCTTTTATTATGGGTTTTGGTCTTATTGCCCAGATGGCTTCAACCAATACAATTATTCAGTCCCTGGTGGATGAAGATAAACGGGGACGTGTTATGAGTTTATATGTCTTGTCCTTTGGCGGAATTACCCCGATCGGCAGTTTGTTTGCCGGTCATGCAGCCGGAATGATTGGAACACCTGCCACTTTTTTTATTAGTGGAATGCTGGCACTTGCCGGGGCGATTGTTTTTGCCTGGAACTTACCTGCCTGGCGAATAGCCGCATGCCCGATTTATAGCAAAAAAGGACTTATTTAGGTAATTGAAAGGAGTTTACTGGAATTTGTCGAATGAATATAATTAGTAGATAATTATTTCTAACTAATAATTAAAGAAAGAGGGATGTGTATGTTGCAAAGTATTCAGTTTAAGCAATCACTTTATACTGGTCTTATCATCCTCGTAATCACAGTCCTGCTGTTGGCGGCAAGCAGTTATTTTTTATTTGGTTATACTGACGGGGTTAACCGTGATGCGGCTGTCCAGGGAGTGGCCGGTCTGAACTTAGAGCTTGAGGATTGCCGGGAACGCGTCAGTACGGCGGCGGCGTTGGCTGCCGGACGTCCGGATATAATACAGGCACTTGTTGCTCAAGATCCTGTAACGGCTATGCGGGCTATTGCGGGAATGAGCAGTCAAGGTAAAATCTCCTTTGTTCAGGTGCTGGACAGCCAAGGCCGGAGCGTGGCCAGTGATGGGAAAATTCCAACCAGTCCATCTGTTGCTAAAGCTGTTCAACATGGTCAGGCCGTTTCTTATTATGAAGCCGTGCCAGGACAATCTGTTATGAGTGTGGCGGTCATGCCGGTAAAAGGAACAGGTGGCGGTGTTGTAGGGGCTGTAGTGACTGGAACTACCGTTACTGAGGATGTATTTGTGGACAAAGTAAAAGCAATACATAAGGTCGATGCCACTATTTTTGCCGGTGATGTGCGGGTCGCCACAACGGTAGAACAAGATGGCAAACGGGTTATTGGCACTAAGCTGGACAGCACCATTGCTGCTGCTGTAATAGATAATAGCCTTCCGTTTTCCGGTAATGCCAGCATTCTCGGAATGCCTTATGTTACTTATTATCAACCGCTTTTGGGGATTGACCAAAAGCCGGTCGGGGTACTTTTTGCCGGGAAATCAGAGGAAGAGGCCGTTAAAGTGCGTAATAAGAGCCTGTTTACCATGGGGGCTGTTGGCTTAACTATCTTTATCATCGGCATAATCTTCTCAGCTTGGGTTGCCCGCAAGCTAACCAAACCGCTGCAAGAGCTGGAAGCCTTAATGCAACATGTTGGCCAAGGTGATTTGACAGTCAGGGCTGAGGTTAAGTCTCAAGACGAGATTGGGCGGTTAACGCAGTCATTTAATCTGATGATTGCTAACCAAGGGGAACTTGTCGGTGCAGTAATGCGGGCCAGCCAGGAGATTGCCTCAGCCTCTGAGCATCTGGCGGCTTCAAGTGAAGAAATGAGTTCAACTGTCAATGAGGTTGCCGGCAGTATCGGTAGAGTGGCAGGTAACTCGCAAGCAGGGGAGACTGCGGCTGAAACAGCGGCGCAGGTACTAATCCAGTTGGCCTCGCTGATTTCATTAGCAAAGGAACGGGCCGTATCGGCGCAAGCGGTTTCTGCCATGACCTCTGAGGCAGCTGTCACCGGGCAATCAACAGTATCTGTAACAGTAGCCAGTATTGCAGCGATGCAGGCTAAACTGTCAGAGACCGAGGAACTTATTGGCAAACTGAATGAATATTCCAGTCAGATTGGTATTATTACCGAAACTATAACCGGTATTGCAGCTCAAACCAACCTCCTGGCGCTAAATGCCGCCATTGAGGCTGCCCGGGCGGGTGAAGCAGGGCGTGGTTTTGCGGTTGTCGCTGAAGAGGTACGTAAACTGGCTGAACAATCCAGTAAAGGCGCCCAGGATGTAGGGGCTCTCTTAGGTAAAGTCACAGACAGTACGGCCCAGGCGGTAGCGGCTGCCCGGCAAAGCCGGGCCGGTATGGAACAGGTGGTACAGTCAACTGATGCTGCCAGTTCTGCACTTGATCGCATTTTGACAGCTGCTGGTGAGACCGTTTCCGATATTAATCAGATTATGCAGGTGGCAGATGATGAAGTTGCTACTTCTAACCAGATTGTAGTATTGATTGACAGTCTAACTCAGGGCTTGCAGGAGACTGCCGGTTTAAGCAAAGATGTAGCCAACGCCGCCGGGCAAACAGCCGAGGCTGTTGAGACCGTGGCTGCCAGTGCTGAAGAGTTAACAAGTATGGCTGCTGAATTAAAAGACTTGGTTGTGCGGTTTAAGGTGTAGCAGAGAGCAGAGAAAGAGGCCAATGGGCACCAGTTAGTGCCCATTGGCCTTTCTTATGGTTAAAAAATATAAGTCCCGCAAATAATAGGCCAATAGGCCCGGAGACTATCAGTGCGGGGTATAATTTTGCGAAAAATTGGTATTGAATGTATCGTCCTATATGTTTGGGTATTTTTAATTGTTTGGGTAAATGTCCAAAACACCATTACAGGGAGCTTTATCATCGGCACTATTTTGCCGATGCTGCTTTATATTCATTATGTAGACTGTAGACGTATACCAGACTATCTCCGGCTCAGAGTGGACAGATGGCTAAGCGGTATTAGTTGGGGGCTGGGATTAGGCCTGGTATTTATAAGTATCAGCTTAATTAAGGCGGTGCTTATTGGGCAGGGCAAGCTGTGGTTTGCCTGGCCGGCAGGCTATTGGCTAAACCCGGTAATTACAGCAAGCACAGTAGAGGAATTATTTTTCAGGGGGTTTTTGCTAAATAAGTTCGCAGAGAAAACAAGTTTCTTCAGGGCGAATTTTCTCGTTAGTCTTATGTTTATAGCCCTTCATATCCCGGTTTGGTCTACTAGCGGAATTGTAGGCTGGGATATACTTGGTAATGCAACATATGTCGGAATACTAAGCGGGCTCTTTGGCTATTTATATTACCGGACGCAGTCTTTATGGACACCGATCATCCTCCATGCTGCCAATAATTATCTGACATTGATTACAGTGGGAATGGTTTACCAGTAACCAAAAAAATTAATCTGCATATTATGTAGTGTAAGTAAGCTTTGACTTCGGAGCGATACCCTAATGAAGCAGGGGGCGAATTAAGTTCGAGGAGTGAGAGGTTAAAGGAGGAGATTTAGGTGCCTAATAACAAACATCCTTATTGGGAAGAACCCGATATTGAGGAATGGGACGATGATGAAGATGAGTGGGAAGACGAAGCTAAGCTAAAAAACGATAGACAGTTGCTACCCTTTATACTTGGTTTGGGTTTGGGATTTGGCTTTGGGTGTTTCCCACGGCGCAATTGCTACCCGCGGGATTATGGCTGCCGTCCGCGCCGTCACTGTTATCCACGCCAAGGTTGTTACCCGTGGCGCCGGTGTTATCCGCGTCCGTGCTACCCGATATAATTACTGGAAGATAAATTGGGCTTCCTAAAACGGAGGCCTTTTTTATTTTATAAATTAG